>CAYYVZ010000086.1:0-15290 GCA_964475235.1 uncultured Myxococcales bacterium
GGACACCGAGATCGGCGAGCGCGCGGGCGGCGACGCCGACTTCCGCGTCGAGCTCGGCGTACGTGTAGCGTGCGTGACGGCCGACGAGGGCAAGGCGGTCCGGGCAGCGCGAAAGCGGACCGCGAAGCACGTCCGCGACGGTCTGCGGGGCATCGCCGGGAATCGCGGGACGCGACGGCGACGGCGCGAGGCGGGCCGAGGCGACGAGGGAGGCGGCGTCGCTCATGTCTTCGTGCCGCTGCGGCTCAGGGCCGCATGTACCAGCCGCCGCTGATGTTGATGGCCTCGCCCGTGATGAAGGCCGAACGGTCGGACGCGAGGAAGGCGACGAGCTCGGCGACCTCTTCGGGCTTGCCGAAGCGGCGCAGCGGCGTCTTCTCGATGTCCGGCCGGAACTGCTCCTCGTAGCGCGCGACGAACTTCGACCAGATGAGGCCGGGTGCGACCGCGTTGCATCGCACGCCGAAAGGTCCGCCTTCGAATGCGACGCTGCGTGTGAGGCCGAACAGCGCCGCCTTCGCGCACGCGTAGGGCGCCTCGCGGCCCTCGTTCGCGTCGCCGAGCCAGCCGGCAATCGAGGAGATGTTGACGATCGCGCCGCGCCGGCGCTCGATCATGCCGGGCAGCAGCATCCGCGTGAGGTTGAACGCAGCCGTCAGGTCCACGTCGAGCACGCGGTCCCAGTCGTGCATCGTGAACTCGCGGATCGGTGCGAGCACGTTCTCGGCGGCGTTGTTGACGAGCACGTCGATCGGGCCGAGCGACGACTCCACTTCGGCGATCACCGCGTTCATGCGCTCGCGGTCGGCGATGTCGCCGGGGAACGGAAGCACGCGCGCTCCGGTTTGCGCCGCGATCTCCTCGGCGACCGAGCGGCAGCGCCGCTCGTGAATGTCCACGACCGCGACCGCGCCGCCGTCGCTCGCGATGCGCCGCACCGTGTGGCCGCCGATGCCCGCGCCGGCCCCGCCGGTGACCAGGGCAACCCTGTTCTCGAAGTCCTTCGCCATGCTGTTCCTTGTTCGCCGGGATGGAGTGCGGCCGGGGGTCAGGCGTCCAGCCCGACGAGACGGCGCTGGTTGTCGCGCATGATGAGGCGCGTGGCCTCCGGTCCGAGCGACTCGCAGCCGTGCGCGAACTCGACGGGATCGGCGAGGCCTTCCGGATGCGGAAAGTCCGAGCCGAACACCACGTGGTCGGCGCCGATCAGGCTGCAAAGGTACGGAATGTCTTCCTCGTGGTACGGCGAAACGTAGACGTGACGGCGGAAAACCTCGCTCGGCCGTCCCGACCACCGTCCGCCGATCCACGGACCGTTGCGGCCCATGCCCTTCATCTTGTCCATGGCCTTGAGGAGGTAGGGGACCCAGAGGCAGCCGTTCTCGACGCTGACCACGCGGATGTTCGGGTAACGTCCGAACAGGTTGTGGAAGATCAGCGCAGACATCGTGTCCATGATCGGCCGGTCGCCGTAGAAGTTGCACCACTGGAAGGCCGACTGGCTGTGCGAGCTCGGATTGGCGTTCTCGCCCCACGCCGTGGACATCATCTCGTTGTAGCCGGACTCGCCGACGTGAAAGGCCACGGAGATCTTCGCTTCGTTCACGCGCGACCAGAACGCGTCGAAGGCCGGATCGGCCGGCGACTTGCCGCCCTGGGGGCCCGGCCGCATCCCGATCATGCGCGCACCGCGCGAGAGCGCCCACTCGAGATCCTTCACCGCCTCGCCGGCATCCAGCAGCGACATGATCGGCGCCGCGAAGATGCGGTCGCGGTAGGCGAAGCCCCAGTCCTCGTCGAGCCAGCGGTTGAACGCACGAAGGTTCGCGTAGCTCTGCTCGACGTCGTCCTTCATGAAGTGCTCGACGCAGACCGCGAGCGTGGGAAACAGCAGCGCGCTCTCGAGACGCTGCTCGTCCATCAGGGCAAGGCGCGCCTCGCGCGAGACGTAAGCGTCGCGCACCGGCTCCTTCACGCCGTCGTCGCCGCCGGAGTGCTCGCCGGTGAGATAGCGCAGGTAGTCGCGCAGCGAGCCGGGCTTCAGCGTGACGTCGAAGTTGAGCTCCATGTCGGCGAGGAACGTGAACGGCTTGTCGCCGACGAGGATGCTCTCGCCGCCGCTTGCGTCCTTCACGACGCGGACCGCCTTGTCGCGGTACTTCGGCTCGATGAAACGCGTGAACGCGTCGCGCGGTTCGTAGTAGTGGTTGTCGCCGTCGAAGCTGAGGTAGTCGAGGGGCTGCATCGCCCCGGATGAGAACACGTTCTACCAGTCCAGACAAGGGAATTGCCGCGCCGGGCGGGCGCGGCCGCACCGGGCAAACCCCGGAACTGCCTGAGGATTCAGGGATTCTTCGGACCGCGGATCGAGCGCCGCCGCGAAGCGGCGACCCGACTCTCTCGCGCAGTCGCGAAGGGGGACCGGATTCAGAACACCGCGTAGCCGCCGTCGACCCGGATCGTGTCGCCGGTGTGAAAGTCCGAGGCCCGCGAGGCGAGGTAAACCGCGATCCCCTCGAAGTCCTCCGGCCTGCCCCAGCGCCGGGCCGGCGTCCGTGAGACGACGGTCTCGCGCAGCTTGTCCCAGGAGCGTGCCGCCTCGGTCATGTCGGTTTCGATCCAGCCTGGAAGGATCGAGTTCGCCTGGATGTCGTGGCGGGCCAGCTCGACCGCGAGCGAGCGGACCATCGCGCAAAGCCCCGCCTTGCTGGCCGAGTACTGGGCCTGGCGCGGCATCCCGTGGATGGAGCCGATCGACGCGATGCCGATGAGCTTTCCGCCGCCGCCGCGCGCGATCATGTGGCGGGCCGCCTCGCGGAACGTGAGGAAGGCCCCGACGAGATTGATATCGGTCACGGCGTGCCAGTCCGACAACGTCATTTCGGGGAAGGCCTTGGCAACGCCCACGCCGGCGTTGGCGAAGCAGGAGTCCACGCGTCCGAAGCGCGCGAGCGTGGCCGCCATGGCGGAAGCGACGCCGTCCTCGCTCGTGACGTCTACCTCGAACGCCGCAGCTTTGGCGCCGAGACCGGCGAGCTCGCCGGCGGCGCTCGCGTTCTTGGCTGGGTTGCGGCCCCACACCGCGACGGCGGCGCCCGCTTTGGCGAGGCCCCGGGCCATGCCGAGTCCGATTCCTCCGTTTCCGCCGGTGACGATCGAGACGTGTCCGTCGAGATTGAGGCTCATGCGCGTCTTCTAGCTTGGGAGTTTGGCGCGTCCAGCTATTGGCGGGGAGGGGGTAACGCTGGCAGTGTCGGGGGGCGATGGGAGAGAGAGGATCTGGTGGACGGCCGACGGCCCTGGTGCTGGTGGATCATGGCAGCCGGAGCGAGGCTTCCAATGAGGCGCTCGACCTGGTTGCACGCGAGGTGGCCGAGCTGGCCGGAGGCCGCTTCGTGGCCGTTCTGCCTTCTCATATGGAGATCGCGCGGCCGTCGATTGCCGATGCGTTCGAGTCGGCCGTGGCGGCGGGGGCCGAGGTCGTGATCGTGGCCCTCTATTTCCTCGGGCCGGGACGCCATTCGGAGGTCGATGCTCCGCGGCTGGCCGCCGAGGCGGCGGCGAGTTACCCGGGTCTGCGCTTCACCGTGACGCGCTCGCTGGGACCGGATCAGGTCCTCAGCCACCTCGTGCTTTCGCGCGCGGCCGAGGTGCTCGAGTCGCAGGATTTCTGAGCGGTTTCGCTTCGTTCCGCGCGCGGTCTTTGGCAAAAGCGCGCCGGAGGAACGTGTTCCAGTGAAATTCGCCACGGCCCTGGCCTTCAACGACCCGACCCATTTCCTGGAGCTCGCCCGCACCGCCGACGAGTGCGGGTGGGACTGGTTCGCGGTCTCCGACCACATCGTCTTCCCGGAGAAACTGTCCAGCGCCTATCCCTACGCCAAGGACGGCAAGGCCTACTGGACCTCGTCCACCCCGTGGCCGGACCCCTGGACGGCGATCGCGGGCATGGCCGCCGTGACCACCCGCCTGTCCTTCCTCACCAACATCTACATCCTGCCCGTCCGCAACCCGGTGCTAGTCGCCAAGCAGATCGGGACGGTCGCGACGATGGCCGGCGGCCGCGTCGCGCTCGGCATCGGGGTGGGCTGGATGAAGGAGGAGTTCGAGCTCCTCGGCGTGGACTACCACACGCGCGGCAAGCGAATGGACGAGGAAGTCGAGATCCTGCGTGCGCTCTGGAAGGGCGGCATGGTCGAGTACCACGGCAAGCACTACGACTTCGACCGCCTCGAGATCAGCCCGGTACCGAGGCAGCCCGTGCCCATTCTGGTCGGCGGCATCAGCGACGTGGCGCTGAAGCGCGCGGCGCGCACCGGCGACGGCTGGATCGCGGTCCAGCACACCACCGAGGAGCTCCGCGAGCTGATCGGCAAGCTGCAGAACCTGCGCAAAGAGTACGGGACGGACGGAAAACCGTTCGAGACCGTGGTAGCATGCACGGATGCCTTCGACGTGGACGGTTTCCGTCGCGTCGAGGATCTCGGCGCCACGACCCTGACCACGGTGCCGTGGATGATGTACGGCGCGGATCCGAACTCCCTCGAGGAGAAGAAGGACGCGCTCAAGCGATTCGCCGACGAAGTCATCTCAAAGTTCCGGAGCTGAACCGTTGACTGCGAGAAAGCCGAAACGGGTGCGCCGCACCGCCGAAGAAGCGAAGATGGTCATCCTCGACGCGGCCGAGAAGCGGCTGCGCGAGCACGGACCGAGCGGCATCAAGCTGCAGGAGCTCGCCGCCGATGTCGGCGTCTCCCATCCCGCCATTCTCCATCACTTCGGCAGCCGCGACGGCCTGGTCGAAGCGGTCGTCCGGCGCGCGCTCGACGTACTGCGCGCCAAGCTTCTCGAAGAGTTCCGCCAGCAGATGTCGCGCGAGGTGAACATCGCGTCGATCCTCGACGCGGTCTTCGGCATCATCGCCGAGAGCGGCAATGCGCGCCTCATTGCGTGGCTCATCCTCGACGGCAGCAACCCCCAGGAAGACACGCGCATGATGCGCGCCCTGTCCGAAGCAGCCTTCGCGCGCATGGTCTCGGGTGGCTGGACCAACGGCCGCAAGTTCGAGTTCGAGGACATGATGTTCGTGGTGATGATGGTCGGCGCGGCCGCCGTCGGCGCCGGCGTCGTCGGCGACGCGATGCGCTTCAGCATGGGCCTCGAGAACGACGAAACCGCCGAGCTGCGCTTCCGCCACTGGCTGAGCTCTCTGGTCGCGCACTACCTCGCCGGTTCGGACGAATTCGCGCGCGTCGTGCCGACGGGCGGCGAGGGCAAGGCGCCGCCGTCGTCGTAGGCTATTCGGCGAGTCGCTACTTGATCGCGAGCAGTTTGATCCGCGAGCGGATCCCGCCCCGGAGAACCTTTTCCGATTGAGACGGGATTCATTCCACCTGCGTCGATGAACACGTCCCCGCCCTGCCGGAACGAATCACATCGAGGAGCACGATCGATGGGAGTGTGCCGAGCCGCCATGGTTTCGATGTTGCTGCTGCTGCCGGCCGTCAAGGCCGCCGCCGCCACGACGGTCCCCGGCTCCGCCAACCCGAACCTCGCCGGTCGGGCCGACGGTTACACGTGCTGCAATGGAGACTCCGCTCCGCAGCAGGCCGCGGCGCCCGTCGTCGACGTGGAGTTCGCGTCCTGCGATACGCTGCACTTTTCGGCCTCCGGCAGGGTGTCTTTCGTTCCCGGAGCTCCGGCCGGCAACAACCCGGATGGAGATGACCTGTTCGACATGACGAACTTCGGAGACGGGATCTCGGCGCCGCTCGAGGTCCGGAGCAACGCGCTCTTCGGTGTATTTCTCGGAGCAGCGTCGCCGACAGGGACCACCGCTCCGTCGCGGTTGAACTTCAACTCGTCGTTCGGATTTTCGTCGCTGTCGCCGGCGCTCGGCCAGGTCTTCTTCATCGGCGACGGACTTACGTCGGACACCAAGGCGGGTCAGTTCAGCGGCTCGCCCCAGTCTTTCGTGGTTCCTCCGGGTGCGAAGCGCCTCTTCCTCGGCACCGGCGACGGCAGCGGCTGGTACAACAACGCTGGAAGTTTCAGTGTCGAGACGACGAAGACGCCGAATGAGTTCCCGTGCGGCGACGCCACCAGTCCGATCGGAATCTCCGCCGGTGATGCGCTGCATGTCCTGCGCTCGGCCGTAGGAAGCGCCAGCTGCCTGGAGTGCATCTGCGACGCCGACGGATCGGGCGGCGTCGCGGCGGGAGACGCGCTGACGGTACTGCGGCGTGCGGTCGGCAACGACGTGGAACTCCGGTGCCCCTGCTGCGAGAGCCCGACGACGACCACCACCACGACCACGACGACGATGGCGCCGTGCCTCGAGTTGCTGGAGCCCTGTACGGTGGAGGGCACCCCGTGCTGCAATCTCGAGTTCCGGTTCTGCGCCTACACCGCGGAAGGTCCCACCGGCGCCCGCTGCGCCAACATTCCCGGGCTGACCCGCTAGCCGACGCCGGCGATGCGAGACATGGAGTGGGCCGGCGCACGTGCGGCCGTTCGCGAGGCAGATGGCCGCGCAACTCGAGAAGTACGACGCGCAGATCATCTGCGGTCCGCTCGTCGAGGGCGCGTTCCTCGGCATGATGGTCGCGTAGCCGGCGGATCTCTATCCTGTCCGTTACCAGCTTCCTCTGGCGCAGCGTCCCGAGGTGGACGGGAAGCGCGTGGCGCTGGTCAACGACGTCATCAACGTCGGCTCCGCCGTCTGCGGCACCGTCGCCGACCTCCACGCGTGCCGGGCCCAGCCGGTTGCGATCACGGCGCTTGCGGCTTTAACCCCTTGGGTCAGGCGCTTTGCCGAGACCAACAAGCTCGACCTCGAAGTGCTCGCGTGGCTGGAGAGCGAGGTGTGGACTCCCAGGGCCTGTCCGATGTGCGTCCGCGGCGAACCGCTCGTCACGCCGAGTTGAGAATTTCGGAGTTCTTTCCGTGTTCTTTCCAGACCACCGGCCCGCTCCCGTGGGAAGGTGCGACCATGCAGCCGTCCCCGGAACGGTTCGGGGTCGGGAAAAACCAGAGCAGCTACCGCGGCCTGGCCTGCATCGCAGCCTGCCTCCGCCAGGGCAGGGCGTTCGAACCAGCCAAGGGAAGGTCCGCATGTTCGCGTCAACTCCGTCCAGGAAATCGTTGAAACTCAGTCTGATTGCAGCCGTGCTGCTCGCGCCGGTGATCTCGCAAGCGGCGCCGGTGACGACCAGCCCCGGGAAGAACAGCGTCTTTGCGCGGGAGGGGGCCGTCCTGGACGCAACTGGCGACTTTCCGGACCTGACCGGACAGATCGAGAAGGGCAAGAAGAAGACCGTGCTCAAGGTCGAAGCGACCGCGCTGATCCAGGGCAATGCGGCGGTGGCCGGGGCGTACCTCGCAATGACGGTCAACGGACTCACCACCGCGATGGCTTCCGGTCAATGCGACCCGGCGAGCACGCACTTCTGCTCGCTAACGGGAACGTACTGGCTCGACCTGGATGCCGCAGAACTGATAATCCCCGGCGCCTTCATCGGTCAACCGCTGAACATCACGTTGACGGGCGGCAATTCGGCCGTTGCTGGAGCAGGCCTGCAATCCCTCGCGTCGTTCTCAGCCCAGGTCGTCAAGAAGTAATCGCGCCCCGCGAGGCGACGGATTCCCGTCGGGGTCCGTCGCCCCCGCGGCGTGCCCGCCGCCGTACATTCGCGGGCGGGAGGCAGGGCGCGCACCCGGATCCCGCGCTCGAAACGCGCGGCAGTTGCTCGCCCACGCGGTCGAACGGACCGGACTGCCTCACACAGCTCGCGCGTGAGCTGACACCCGACGAGATCCCGACTCGCCGATCTACGAGCAACACCAACAACTGCGCGTTCTCGCGCGGCCGCGCGGCAGCATCGCCTCATGTGCTCCGGAGTTCTACTGCCGCACGATAATCAAGGTTTCAGAAGCGTTTCAGCCCCGTATACTCGTTCGTGGATCCTCCCTCGTCCTTCACCGCCAGCCGCCCGCACGTTGTCCCATCGGCGGCACTCAGGAGACATATTGATCGCATCACGAGCCGCCTCCATTGCTCTGTCGCTTTTCGTTTCCGCTACGCTGTGTGCCCCTGCCATCGCAGCGACCACACCTGTGCAGAAGTGTGCCGCAGCCAAGATGAAAGCGGTCGGCAAGCACCTGGCGGCCAAAGCCAAGTGCTACTCCAAAGCGTTGAGTGTCAGTGGCCCGGTCGTGCCCGAATGCCGGCAGCTTGCCGAGAGCAAATACACCGCAGCATTCACCAAGGCCGAGGTCGCGGAATGCCTCCACGAGAACGACGCCTCGGCGATCGAAGCCAAGATCGACGAAGCCCTCGAGGACATTCTCGGCGATCTGGGCTGCGGAAATGGTCAAGTCGAAGGCGATGAGGCATGCGACGACGGAAACCTCGTGGACGGCGACGGCTGCACTTCCACTTGTACGTCGGTCCCTGTCTGCACCGGGGCCGGACTGTCGTGTTCCGACGATTCCGATTGCTGCTCTGCATCGTGCGTCGGTGCGATATGTTCGAACGCGTGCGCGCCCGACGGCCAGTTGTGCAGCCTCGAAGCCGATTGCTGCTCAGGTAACTGCTCCGCCGGCACCTGCATGCCCGCATGTGCGGCGGACTTCGCCATGTGCGTCGACGACGCCGATTGCTGTTCGTCGACATGTTTGACTGGGTTCTGTCTGCCGGCGCCGTGAGTATTTCCTGTGCCCGGCAACGACGAAGGGAGCGTCCAACACTACGGCTGGACCGCCGACCTCTCCTACGGCGGACTCTCGAGACGACCCGGATCGTCGGGAGATCCGGCCCGAACCGAGGGTCGCGATTCATCGCGATCGGTCGGGCACTCGAGAACTGGATTTGTCTAGCTCCGGAGTGTTCGAAGAGCGGGAAGCTTACGGGCTGACCGGGGCCGGGCCGTGCGTGCTCGACGAGTCCGCCTCGCCTCCGTTTCCATCCTCTCGAAGTAAGCCTATCGTCTGCCCGCATGGCGACAGGCTTCGCTGTCGTCCGCAGGATCGACGAAAGACAGGCTGCGCGCTCCGGCTCGACCGCCGGGGGAAAGCGTTTCCACTCGAGGAGAAAAATGAAAAGCACGAACGGGATCTTCATCGCCGGCATCATCGTGGCTCTGTTCGTCAGAGTCGGAACCACCCTCCCGGCACACGCCCAGACCTGCGCCCTCGAACAGGAATGCGGGGACGTGGACGACTCCGGCGGGGTGACCTCGTCGGACGCGCTCAAAGTCCTGAGGAAAGCGGTCGGCCAGCCTGTGGCGACGAACTGCAGCTGCGCGGAGAACGTGCCGCCGCCGCCGACCTGCGTGGAAGGGGGCATCGACGTGGTCCTGGCACCTGATCCGACGGTGCCGGCCGAGCTGGAAGGCTACTACTACGAGGCCTTCGACTGCGAGGAAGCCGAGGGCGGCGGCACCACGGAGGGCGTGGATTTCAGCCACTGCTTCCGAAAGGCCGACGGTTCAGCCTGGCGAATCTGGAACTCCGGTTGCGGCTGGCTGATCGGCCGCGTCGAGGGATGCAGCGGCTTCAACGACTATCTGCGGACTTACGCGGGCTCCTGCGGCGAAGAGGTTCCGCCCGAGCAACTCGAAGTCGGGGCGCTGACGACGAGCGAATGGCTGAACAACTTCGGCGATCCCGCACCCGGGGTCAGCTCGGGGCCCTGTACGCCCTGACCGGGACGGCGAGCCGGCGCGCGAGGGTTGGCCTGTCTTCACCCGCGGATGCCCTTGCTCTTGAGCGAAGAGACGGACTTTCAGTTTCCGCCTGGCTGCAAGCGGAGGGAGGAGGAGGCGACGCCATTGATCCGGAACCGCATGACTCCTTCTTCTTCAAGGCCGGCCTGGTCGTGTACGAGGAAAAGCACGTCGAACGCGACGGATTGGTCTGCTCCGAGGTTACTCCAGAAGTCGCTATCCACGGACTCGATCGCAACCCCGACCTCCGGCTCGTGGAGTAAGAGAGCAACGACCTCGGTGCCATCGAGGATCTCGAACTTGGATGCATCCACCTGTACAACGCCAAGAGCAGGCCCCGGGACATCCTCCCACATCTCGACCGAAAGGAACGAGAGGAATGCGACCTGGTCGTCGAAGTCCGGATCGAAGAAGTTCTGCGCAAGGTCCGCGGGTTCCAGCTTCGCAAGCCCATCGTTCACCTGGCTCGACGTGAAGGAATAGAAGGAACTCTGGACGTCGGGCGGGCTGTCTTTGCCTTCGATCCGGATCGTGAGAGTGGAAAAGTCGGTCGCGAAGCCGTCACTGACGGTGTAGTCGAGTCCAAGCTCCACCCATTCGCCCGTTCTCAGCCCGTACCAGAACAGCAGGGGACTGAGCGTGAAGTCCGCGACCCCCGTCGCCGGTTCGATTTCGAACAGCAGTGGAACAGTCTGCTCGCCCTGGTTGATCGAGCTGAGCTGACCGGCGAATCCGTCTACGTCCAGAACGAAGTCCCTGTAGTTGGAGACGAACGTAAGGGTCGTGTTGTCGAGAGAAGGGATGTGGAGGCTGTCCGTGTCGGGGTCCGTGGCGTTCTCGAGCAATGAGATCAGGAAGGATCCCGTATCGGTCACGTCCTCGCTCCAGGTGAACTCTTCGTCGCCATCCACTGGGGCACCGTTGCACGCGGGCTCTCCGCCGCACGGGCAGTCGCATGCCAGCTGGACCTGCTGACCGACTGCGACCCGCAGGACGCGCAACGCGTCCGAACTCGTGACCGCGCCATCGCTGTTGACGTCGCAGACGCAGGGCTTCTCGTCGCACGCGGAGGCCGAGCCGACCGCGCGCTTCAGCGTCGCGAGGGCATCGGAAGCCGAGGCCATCGAACCGCTCGATCCGGGCTGGCCACAATCGCCCGTCGCGGCAAGCGGGCCACTTGGCGCTGCCATTTGCAGCGCCACGCACAGGGCGGCGGGGACGGCAATGAATCGATGCCTCACGGCGCCTTCTTCATCACGGTCGATACTCCGGGCAAAGCGTGACGAGAAGGCCGGGGATCGGGAGCGCATGAATGCCGCGCCCCGGGCGGCCTGGGCACGGTCGGGGCCTGCGCGACCACGGAACGCAAGCTGGTTTACAGAACGTACAAAGGCAGACTCAAACAGCAGGAGAACAGGGAGCGCAGTACTCAGCCGTGCGCGCTTGTTCTTCCTAACCTCTCTCAGCAGTGCGAACAGACGTGGCTGCGCTCGAACGTGTCGATGTCGTGTTCGAGGCGGAAGATCTTGTCCTTCAGCCAAAGGCTGGGTTCGAGTTTCTGCGCGAGGAGGCGGTAGATCGCGAGAGCTTCCTGTCGTGCCTTCTCGGCGCCCGGGCGTGCGATGGAAAGATCCGACACATCGAACGTTTCCGTTCCGGACTTGGACATGGACCACAACGTTTCGCAGGCCTCGGCGAGCCGGAGCCTGACGCGGTCCGAGGTTTCCGTATCGGGATAGCGCGCGAGGAAGTCGCGCGCGATGGCGGCGGCTTGCTGGGCGGGCTCGAGGCCCGTCGTGCAATCGTAGCTGTTCGACTCCGGGAAGAGCGATTCGAGGAAGGACTGGCGGCCCCATCGATCGTCGAGCCTCTGTCCGAGCATCGCCGCGAAGGGTGACTCGAACGATACGGTCTCGCCTTTCCAGGTATTGTTGCCGAAAGACGCCTTGAATGGAGCGAGCTCGGGATACTTCTGGTTGAGGGACGCTGCGACCTTGGCGGCGTCGTCCGGGTAGGCGGTGCTGCTCGCCACGCAGCGGCCCAGCCATTCGCTCCAGTAAAGGTGAGCCGGATAGGACGGGTCCTCCGGCTTCAATGCGGCCAACCTGAGAAGACTGCTGCGAAACGCGGCTTCGGGCTCCGGCGATTTGTCGCCGTACTCGCAGCGGCGACTCGCGAGAGCTGCGCAGCCCGTGCCGCCCGACTGCTCGCAGGCCTCGAGCAGGAGCTGCGGCCGGGGCTCGCGTCCGAAGCCCGGGATGCCGGGCGCATTCAGGATCTCGGTGAGACGATCCTGTCGCCAGAGAAAGACGAGACGCGGGATGACGACGTTCTCCTGGTCCCGGTACAGCCAGGCGCGACTGCCGCCGAGTCGCCAGCGGTAAGGAACTCCGACCGGCTTGGCACTGCGGACGTGGTCTTTCTCGATGAACGACGTCTGCCGGGCCACCTGATCCCAGGCGACGTTCAGGTGATCGCGGACCGGCTCGACCGGAGGCGGCTCCGTCACGACGAGCTCGACTTGCTGCAGCGTGCACGTCGCCCGGTCGGGGTCGGGGTAGAAGCTGTAGCTGGTCCGCCAGTTCGGGCCGGATTCGTAGCACTGCTGGCACCACAGCTTCTCGTCGAAGTAGAACCTGCGCGACACGTCCGAAGGCGGTACGCAGTGCTCGAACTGTTTGGGATCGAACGCCGGGCTCCCCGCGCCGATGGCCAGGATGCGATCGAGCTGGGCCAGCGGGTCGAGAGTGGATGGGTCGGCCTGACTGGTGCCGGCAAGCAGCAAGGTGAGCAGCGCGGCTGCAGGTAGCAGCGATCCGGCTCGAAGTGGCATGGACGTGCACGAGAGCGTAGCACCGCGCGGCGCCGGCTGAACAGAGGATTACTGTCCCTCTGTTCGTCGCGCGGGCCTCAGCACCGAGAGCAGGACCGGTTGAGCGCGTGCGTGTCGAGGTTGTGCTCGCGGCGGAAGATTTTCACTTTCCGCCGTTGATCCCGCCGGCCGGCGCAAGGCCCCACGTATTGCGGCCTTCCATGTCCCGGCTTCGGTCCGGGGCTGAGTCGAGCCTCGGAGTTCACAGAGCCCGCGCCCGGTTTCCCGGGGCGGGCTCTTATTTTTCCTGCAAGGGCCAGTTGAGCCATCCCTGCGGACGATCGCGCCCGGGCCGTCTTTCGCGGACCGCCTGACGCTTTCCGAAAAGTTTCCGCTTTCTTTCCATACTCCCTTCTCCCGATCAGGCAGGTTGCGACCATGCCCGCCTCCGAGGGGAGTCGGAACGAACCCGCGTCCGGGAGGGGCGCCAAGGAGAAACCCCGTGAAAAAGCACAGGATCATCAAAGCCGGACTGGTTCTGGCCGGGCTGCTCGCATGGGCCGGAACGGCGCCCGCCCGCATGATCGCCAACCCGGACGTAGACGACGACGGCGGCGCCATCGGTCCTCAGCTCGACTACGTCCAGCCGGCCAATGGCTTCATCTGGCAAGCTCCCAAGCGAATGGAAGGATGGAAAGCGGCCTGGGCCGAGCGCCTGCAAACCCGTGCCTGGCCCAGTGAGAGCTACAACCCGGCGTACGTGAATCCGTCGAGCTGGAAGCTCACGATGATGGGTTGTCAGTCGGCAACCGACTACCTCTACAACCTCGATCCCGACGAATACAAAAAGCTCCAGGAAAACGAAGAGGACGAGGGCACGTACCCGGATCCCCAGTACCGGTACAACTGGGAGTGGAACGGCAACAGCACGGGATTTTCGACCGACTGTTACGGCAATCTGCCGTTTCCGAGCAAGGGAATCTACCACGTCACG
The DNA here is from genome assembly GCA_964475235.1 of uncultured Myxococcales bacterium. Taxonomy (GTDB): domain Bacteria; phylum Desulfobacterota; class Binatia; order UBA1149; family CAITLU01; genus DATNBU01. Next base: position 13,532 of record CAYYVZ010000086.1, read on the forward strand.
CTGACGGTGAAGGAGGTCGCGACCGGGATCGTCAGGACGTGGACCAATCCGGTCGAGGTCAAGGATTTTCTGGTCGTGGTGCTGGGGGACTCGTCGGCTTCCGGCGAGGGGGCGCCCGACGTGAGCGTGACGGACGATCCGAACAACGACGCGGATTGGGTCGATGATCGCTGTCACCGCTCCAACCACGCCGGCGGAGCCCAGGCGGCGCGCCGGATCGAAGACGCAAACCCGCACACCTCGGTTACGTTCCTGTCGTTCGCGTGTTCGGGCGCCACGCTCGCGACCGATATCTACGACACCGACATGCCCGATCCGTACAACCCGCCCGGCGGCAACGGCTATCGCGGGGTCGGAATTACGGGCCCCTTCGTGGGAATCGAACCGCGTATGGTCAGCGGCGAGCCGTACTGGAGCGACAAGCTCCCTTCGCAGGTCGACCAGCTCTGGAACGCGCTGACGGACTTCGGCAAACACGAACCGCGCGAGATCGACGCGCTCATCGTCGCGGGCGGAATCAACGATGCGCGCTTCGCGGATCTGACCGCGATGTGCGTGCTCTCGCCCTTCTGCTACGCCGCGCAGGTCGGAGTGCTCGGGCCCAACCCACACTCGCTGGGAATCCAGTTCATGAACTATGACGTCGCCTCCGTCCCGTCGGGATGGGCTACCCTCAAACAACAGCTCGAGGCGCCGCGCGTCATCAACGGGTACCCGAGGTATCTCAAGATGAACAACAAGCTGGCGCTCCAGTATCCGCCGTTCCTGCACGACGACGAAGGCGATCGCTGCACCTACGTCTTGCATACGGCCCTGCCGTTGTGGGCTGAGGCCCTGGCCTGGCTTCTGTTCACCCCGTTCTTCCCGCCGGGCTGGACCTTCGACGAGATCAACGAGGCTATCGACGTGTGGGCGCCAGCCCTCGACGACCGCGTCAGGCAGGGCGCCGAGCTCGCGGGGTTCAAGTACGTCGATACTATTGCAGGCCGCTTCCATCTCCACGGCATTTGTGCCGACGACAACTGGTTCAATACACCGGATGAATCCGCGGAGACCCAAGGCGGCGAGGACGGACGCGAGGGCAAAACGGACAACATGTCGACCAAGGGGACCGCACACCCGAACGTCGAGGGATACGCCGCCTACGCCGACGAGATCCTGCGTAACCTCAACAGTCTGACCAAGAAGGACGGCGGGAATACTCCACCGAACGCCCAGCCGGACCAGGCGTCGGCGGCCAGGGGAATCGCGACCACGTTCAACGTGCTCGACAACGACTCGGACGACGATCCGCTCGACGTGCTGGCCGCGACGTTGAAGACGGAGCCGCTGCACGGCACCGTGAAGATGCAGAACGACGGTACGGTGAAGTACACGCCGAAGGCCGGTTACCTCGGCAGCGACATCTTCGCCTACGACCTGACCGACGGAACCGACACCACGACCGGCTACGTCCACATCAACGTGATGCTTCCGATCGGCGCGACGATCGCGGCGAACGTAGGCGAAGTGGTGCAGTTCCCCGGCATCCTCGGTGGCTACCCGCTGGCTCCGCCGTACCGGATGGAGCTCGGCCGCTCGCTCCCGGCCGGCTACGGCGACCTGTACATCGACAGCGACACAGGAATCGTCGAGTTCGAGGCACCGCCGACGCGCCACAGGAGGGTCCGGATTCCCTTCACGGTGTTCTCGGAGACCACCGACATCACGAGCCCGAGTTACGGCCAGTCGGTGGTCGGAAAGATCACGCTGAAGGTGA
>CAYYVZ010000087.1:0-15108 GCA_964475235.1 uncultured Myxococcales bacterium
GAGGCGGCCTGCGCGCACTCCCCGGCGGCCTCCCTCCAAGAGTAGCTTCGGTCTTGCAGCTTCCGGGAAAGGCTAGTGGGGGTGCGACGTCGCTTTGCTCGCCGCGCTCTTTTCGTCGAGGCGGAGAGCGGCGCGGGCCTGGGAGGCCTGGACGAGGGGGCTCCTCCGGCCGGCGGCGATCTCTTCGGCCGTGAACGGCCGGAAATCCGCGGGCAGGTGCTCGGAATCGAAATAGACGACGATCCAGTTGAGCAGGCGCGCGACCGCCGCGTCGTCGAGCTGGGATTGCGCTACACCCGGAACGCGCGTGACGTACTCGCGTCCGCCCGGGGCCGCGACGATGCGGGAGACCGAGCCTTTCAGCGCGGGGACGGCACCCGCAAGCCCGCTGCCTGCCGCCTGATGGCATCCCTGGCAATGGAGGACGTAGTCGATCGCGGGATCGCCGGTGCTGTTCGCACCGATGTCGGTGTCGTGCTCGCGCGGCACGCGATCCGAGCCGTTGAAGCCGAAACCCTGCGCGCGCGCGTCGCCCGGCGTGCCCAGAAGCGCGACGACTGCGAGCACCGCCGTCGTAATGCCGACGAGGACCGCTGCGCGCGCGCCGCAAACACGACGCATCGGCGGATGCGGCTCGTGAGGACGCGGATCAGGACTTCGGCGGCTGAGTCGCAAGCCCCACCACCACCGACACGCTGCAGTTCACGGCGCGGCTCTGCGTGCCGAAGCACCAGAGCAGGTCGTTGTTGCGGAACGTGTTGTAGACCGGCTGCTCGCCTTCGGTGCGCGTGCAGAGGCAGCGCCCGCACAGCGACTGGCCGCAGCAGTCGTTATAGGCAATCACGTATTCCTTCTGGTCCACGGGATTGCGGCAGGTTCCGAGCCACGTGATCGGCGACATCTCGGTGCCGGGCGGGCAGGTGTTGGTGGTTCCGCCGCAGCACGCGCAGAGGTTTCCGTGGATCGCACAGTGGCGCCAGTAGTCGCAGTCGCTCTGGTCGCCGGTTTCGTCGGGCGCGGGAGCGCGCGATTCCTCGGCGTGGGCGAGGCGCGCGACCGGCAGCAGCGGCAAGGCCGCTCCGCCCACCAGCGCGCCGCCGAGCCGGGCGAGAAACCCTCGCCGCGACGTGCGTCGCGCCATCTGTCGCGACCCGTTCTCGAGCCACCTGTCGAGCAGCTTCCAGTTCACGCTCATGCTCATGCCACCTTGGCGCGCGGCGGCGCCGATTCGTTTCGGTGATCCTCTCGATGATCCTGCGCGCCGTGCTGGCGCGCGAATTCCTGGATGGACGCCACGCCGCGGTCGCGGGCCTCGACGAGGCTTTCGAGGTGCTCGCGCGAATTCACGATTCCGTGGGCGCGCACGATGCCGGCGGCGTCGAGCAGCACGGCGTAGGGCAGCTTGGCGACCTGCCACGTCATACCGAGCTGGGTCGAAAGCACGTACGCGAAGGCGTCGAGCCGCTCCCGGCGTACGAAGTCGGCGTGCTCGGCGCGCGGCCCGTCGCTGGCGAGCACGATGCGCAGGTGCGAGGCCTCCGACGCGGCCATCGACGCGAGGGCCGGCAGCAGCGTCTTGCAGACGGGACACGTCGTCGAAAGGAAGAAGACCAGGGTCGAGCGCCCGTCCGCGCTTGCGGCGCCGATCATCTCGCTCGCACCGTCGAGCCTGTCTGCGCGAACGACGGGCGCTTCTTCGCCTACGGTGACGCCGCGGCCGGTCATCAGCGCTCCGGCCGGTGCGACACGCTCGTAGAGCACGCCGATCTGGCGCGTCAGCGCGAAGACGACGCCGGCCAGCACGATCACGACGATCCAGAGCAGGACGACGGAAGCGACGAGGGCGGCGGTCACAGCGGCCTCCCGTGCATGCTGCCGCGAAGACGCGCGGCGCGCGGAGCCAGCGCGAGCATGCGCTCGCTCGCCATCCACGCGGCGGAGAGCGCAAGCGTCGCAGCGAACGCGCTCGCCACGTCCACCCAGTGCGTCGCACGCGCGGAAGCGGGGGCGAGCATCGCGGCGGCCGCAGCGGCGAGGGCGAGGTTCCGGACCACGAGAGCGGAAGAAACCGGGACGCGCGCCGCGGGCCCCATGCAGCCGCAGTCGAGGTCGGTTCGGCCACGCGTGACGTTGGTGTGAATGGCTGCGGCGTAGACCAGCATCAATGCCGACGCCGAAGCGGCAGCCACGTGCATCGCAACGCCCGTGGCCAGCAGCACGGCGATGGCAGCTTCGAAGATCGCCAGCGCCGGCGCCGCTGCGCGCGCGACGGCGGCCGGAAGCACGTCGTAGTCGACCAGCACCGCGCGGAAACGCGCCAGGTCGCGCAGCTTGTGCGACGCCGCCGCGCCGAGGAGCAGCGCGAACGAGAAGCGGAGCATCAGCAACAGCGGCGGCGCGATCATGGCCGAAAGCGACAGCCCGGTTGCCAGTGGAAACGCCGTATCCATCACCGCGCCTCAGGGTGCGAAGAACAGGGTGAAGCCGAGACCGGGCTCGCTCACTTCGGTCCTGAGCGCTCCGGTGACGGCGTCGTGCACCGAGATGGTCGGCGGGATGCCCGACGACGTGACGAGAAGCGGCTCGTCGCCCTGCGTGACGAGGATCCGTTCCACACCGGGGTTCGGCATCGTCGCGGCGAGGAGCGCCCGCGAAACGCGCGCCGACAGGCCCTGGTCCACCGGATCGCCGGCCAGCCCGAGCTTGGCCTGGTCGGCGACGAAGCTGATCAGCGGGCTGGGCAACTCGATGCGGCTCACCCGCTTTCGTTCCTCGAGATCGTAGACCCACACCTCGGTGCCGGGGTCCTTGTGCGTGTCGCGCGGTCCCTGGTGCATGAGCGTGTAGAGGCGGCCGCTCGCGGCGTGCACCGCGAGGTGCTGGAGGCCGCCGATGCGCCAGCTCTCGCCGCGGTCGGCGTCGTCGAGCAGCGACCACGTCGGCCCGAACGCGAGCTGAGGTCCCTTCACGTCCACGGTGTGGATCACGCCGTCGAAGGACGTGAAGATCCACTCGTTGTCGCGGCGCACGGCCTTCTCGGTGATGGGGTCCTTCGCGGCGTCGAAGAACGGCTCGGTGCGCTCGGCCTTCGTCACGTTGCCGAGGTCGTCGAGGTTGACGACGAGGGCGCTGCCGTTGCCGCAGAGCATGAAGAAACGCCGCGGTCCGGCCGCGAACACGAGACTGCAGCCGGGCGCCTCGACCTCGGTGACGAAGCGACGCTGCTCGACGTCGACGATGCTCAGCGACGTCGCCGGCGTGATGTTGAACACGGCCATGAAGCGGCCGTCGTCGGTGAGCGCGTTCGACGCGTTGCCGGGAAAGTACTCGCCGCGCTTCGGCGGGATCGGGATCTCCGCTTTCGGCTTGAGCGTGCGCGGGTCGTACACGGTGACGACGTCGGTGCGCTCGCCGCGGATGCCGCGCGACCAGTAGGTCTCGGCGATGTAGATCTCGTCGTGCTCGGGCGGGAACAGCGGGTAGATGACGAAGCCGCTTCCCGCCGAACCCGAGCTGATGGTGCCGAGCAGGCGGCCATCGGCCGCGTCGAAGAGGCTGGTGCGGTGGAGGAGGATGTCGCTCGCCCAGAACCAGTGCGGTCCGGGCTTGGCCGGCAACTCGAAGACGTTGCCGACTTTCTCGGGCGCGAGATCGGCGGCAACCGCCGTCCCCGCGACCAGAGTCGCGACGGCGGCACCTGCGATACGCGCTGAAGTTCGCTTCGTCATGGCAGGGCGTCCGCTCCGTACGCGGCCCCATCGCCTCGCGCGTCAGTCGCGCTTCCTCCGGCGGTGGGAACTGCGGCCGAGTCGAACGGGTCCTACACGCTGCGGTTCGCTGAGGCGAGAGCCTGAGCGGCGAGTTGGGAGCGCCGAACCGGTGAGGAGCGAACGCCGCGAATCCAGTCCCGATCCGCAAGAAGCGCGCCGCGCGACGTCGAACCGGCGCTTTGGAATGACCGTCGCGGCGTGGCTTTTTGACTATTGGACCCCCCGCAGGCTTTCTCTGCCGTTCCCCGCCCGCGATCCGCCTCCAGAGAGCGGGTCCGAAGGCCGGGCACCACGAGGTCAGGGTTGAGCACGACACAGGCAGCGGCGGGAGTCGCCGGCGCGGAGGTTCGCAGCCGCCGCACGTTCGCGATCATCGCTCATCCGGACGCCGGCAAGACGACCCTGACGGAGAACCTGCTGCTGATGGGCGGCGCGATCCGGCTGGCCGGCCAGGTCAAGTCGCGCGGCGACGCGCGCCGGGCGCGCTCCGACTGGATGAAGATCGAGCAGGACCGCGGCATCTCGGTGTCGTCGGCCGTGATGACCTTCGAGTTCGAGGGGATCACCTGCAACCTGCTCGACACGCCGGGCCACGAGGACTTCAGCGAGGACACGTACCGGACGCTCACCGCGGCCGACAGCGCGATCATGGTGCTCGACGCGGCCAAGGGCATCGAGCCCCAGACGCTCAAGCTCTTCGAGGTCTGCCGGCTGCGCAACATCCCGATCATCACGTTCATCAACAAGATCGACCGCGAAGGCCTGTCGCCGTTCGAGCTTCTCGACCAGATCGCGGCCCAGCTCGCGCTCGACGTGACGCCGATGATGTGGCCTGCCGGCATGGGTGGCCTGCTGCGCGGCGTGCTCGATGCCGAGCGGAGCACGTTCGTGCCCTTCGACCGGAGCGGCAACGTGCTCGACGCGGTGCCCCTGACGGACGAAGCCGTCTCGCGTCATCTCGAGCCGGCCGAGCTCGCCGAGTTCAACGAGGAGATGGAGCTGGCGCGCGCGGGCTATCCCGAGTTCGACGTTGCGTCCTACCTCGAAGGCCACATGACGCCGGTCTACTTCGGCAGCGCGCTGCGCGCCCTCGGCGTACGCGAGCTGCTCGAAGCCGTCGTCAAGTACGCGCCGGCCCCGCGTCCCCAGGCCACTGCCACGCGCATCGTCGAGCCGATCGAGCCCAAGGTCACCGGCTTCGTGTTCAAGGTGCAGGCGAACATGGACGCGAACCACCGCGACCGCGTCTCGTTCATGCGCATATGCTCGGGGCGCTTCCAGCGCGGCATGCGCCTCAAGCTGTCGAGCAACCAGAAGATGATCGGCGTCCACAACCCGATCCTGTTCTTCGCGCAGGACCGCGAGCTGGTGGACGAAGCGTGGCCGGGCGACATCATCGGAATCCCGAACCACGGGACCATTCGCGTCGGCGACACGCTCACCGAAGGCGAAGACCTGCGTTTCACCGGCATCCCGAACTTCGCACCCGAGATCCTGCAGCGCGTGCGCCTCGACGATCCGATGAAGTCGAAACAGCTCCGCCGCGCGCTCGAGAGCTTCGCCGAAGAAGGCGTCACGCAGGTGTTCAAGCCGAAGCTCGGCGCGAACTGGATCGTCGGCGTCGTCGGAAGATTGCAGCTCGAAGTGCTCGCGTCGCGCATCGCGACCGAGTACGGCATCAAGGTCGGCTTCGAAGCCGCACCGTTCGAGACGGCGCGCTGGGTCGCGGCGAGCGATCCGGCGGAGCTCAAGCGCTTCGAAGACGCGAATCATTCGGCGATGGCCGAAGATCGCGACGGCGCGCCGATCTTTCTCGCGCGCAACGGGTGGGAGCTGCGATACGCGCAGAAGCAGTTCCCGAACGTCGTGTTCGCGGCGACGCGCGAGCGGGTCGCCGCGGGCCTGAACGACGAATAGTCGCGATCATTCCATCCCGGTCATCTCGAATCTCTTGCCTGCCGCTGGAGGTGGGCGCATGATCCGCCCATGAACGAGTCGGAACCCGCCTCGCTGCGCATCAGCGTGGAGCGCTACTTCGAAATGCAGGAGTGCGGGATCATCTCGCCCGACGATCGCGTCGAGCTTCTCGACGGCCTCATCGTTGCGATGCCGCCTTCGACGCCGCCCCACGACTCTTCCGTCAGTCGCGTTCAGTATGCCCTGCTGCGCAAGCTCGGGCTCGGTGTCGTCACCCGCGTGCAGTCCTCGTTCCTGGCCGGCGAGACGAGCGTTCCGCAGCCGGACATCGCGGTCGTGCCGGGAGACTTGGACTCTTACTGCGAGCGGCATCCCGCTCGTGCTCACCTTCTCGTCGAAGTCGCCCAGTCGTCCGTGACGCAGGACCGTCTCACGAAAGCCTCCATATACGCCCGAGCAGGAATCCCCTGCTACTGGATCGTGAACGTGCGCGACCGTTGCGTCGAGGTGTTCCGCGACCCGGACCGCTTCAAGGCCTGCTACAACGAAACGTGGCGCGCGACCGGTGACGACGTGATTCGCATCGACGCGTTCCCCGAAGTCGCGTTCGAAGCCCGCGAGCTGCTTCCGCCGCGCAAATCCTGGGATCCGGCCAGCCTCGACTGACCGGCCGTTCGCCTCACCCCGTCATGTTCACGAACATCGTGAGCAGTTCGTCGCGCGTCTCCGCCGGCAACAGATCCAGCATCGTGTTGAGCGGAGCCATCTTCTCCGGAACGTCGGTGCCCGTGATGCCGATCATCGGCGCCACGGCCATCAGCACTTCCTCGAAAGGCTTGCCGGCGACACTCGCGGCGACGCGCGCGAACTCCGCGTGGTCGATCGACGGCCCGCGCTGACGAAGCGCTTCGACGCACTCGCGCAGGTCCTTCAGGAACGTATCGACGTGCGGCACGTTGCCGTGGCTCACCGTCACGTGGAGATTTGCGGGCCCGCCGCCGCACGCGAACTGGGGCAGAAGTCGCCAGCCGCGCGCGCGCATCTCGTCGTCGAGCTCGAAGACCGAGATCTCGCCGGACGCGAGCGTGTACATGCACATTTCCGGATCGCCGAGCACCTCGATGCCGGGAATCGTGGCGATGCCTTCGAGCATGCGGCGCGTCGCGTCCTCGGATTCGCGCACGATGCGCCGGTAACCTTCCTCGCCGAGGAAGCGCATGATCGCCCAGGCGGCCGCGATGGGTCCGCCCGTCCGACTGCTCTGCGCCGTCGGGTTGATGACCGCGTATTCCGTCGTCGACGAGCAGACGAACCACGCATGCTTGCGAAGATCGCGATTGCGATAGAGCACGACCGACGCGTTTTTCGGCGCGTAGCCGTACTTGTGGAGGTCGGCCGAGATGCTCGTGACGCCGTCGACCGAGAAATCGAAGTCGCGCACCTGTGTGCCCATGCGCCGCATCACCGAGAGGTAGATTCCGCCGACGCAGCCGTCGACGTGGAAAAGCACGCCGCGCTCCTTCGCCGCGGCTGCCATCGCCGGAATCGGGTCGATCGTGCCGTGCGAGAAGTTCGGCGCCGAGCCGACGCCGAGAATCGTGCTCGGCCCGAGCGAGCGCCGGAAGTCCTCCACGTCGGCGCGGAACCCGGTCCGGTCCACGGCCGTCTGCACGACGCGCAGCCCGAGGTAGTGCGCGGCCTTGAGAAAGGCCGGATGCGCGGTCACCGGCAGCACGATCTCGGGATCCGTGATTTCCGGCCGGTGCACGCGCGACCAGTCTCGCGCCGTCTTGACCGCCATCAGGATGCTCTCGGTGCCGCCGCTCGTGATGCTGCCGACGACGTCGTCGTCCGCACGCAGCAGCTCGGCGACCGATGCGACGACGTCTCGCTCGAGCCGGCCGAGGCTCGGGTACATGTTGATGTACAGCGCGTTCTGCGCGAGGAAGCGCGTGTATGCGTCGATCGCGACGCCGTGCGCGCCTTCGCCGGCGTCGTAGAGTCCCGTCAGCAGCTTGCCGGTGCGCCAGTCGACGTCTTTCTCCGCATAGCGCGACAGCTCTTCGAGAATGGCCTCGCGCGGCTCTCCGGTCTGCTTGAGCGCTCCCATGTAGGTCCCTCCAGTCTCTGCGATGGTTACGGCGGCAGAACTCGGAAGCCGCTCCCGTACGGTGCGCCGTGAGGTCCCGTGATCGGGGCTTCCGGCGGTCTCGGCCCGCACAGCAGCAGGTATAGCTCGCCGCCCTCGTTCATCGCACCTGCTTCGAGCCCGGCTTCCTCGCCGGAACCGAAGAACAGGTCGATGCGTCCGGCGCCCTGGATCGCCGCGCCGGTGTCTTGCGCGAACGCGAAACGGGTAAGCCGCTTCTGCCCGATCCTCGTGCCATCCGGGTCCATGACGGGCCTCATCGAGCGAAGCCACAAGAGCATGCCGGGCGGGACGTGGCTCGTATCGGCCGCCACCGAGCGTCCGGCGACGAGCGTCGCGCCGAGCGATCCGACGGGGCCGTCGGCGCCGCCCTCGCGAAAGAAGACGTAGCGCGCGTTGCGTTCGAGCAGCGCATCGCGCTCGGCCGGATGGGAGGCGAGCCAGCGCCGCATCGACGTCGCACTGGCACTTCCGCGCTGGAGCAGGCCCTGCTCCAGCATGACGGCGCCGACGCTCACGTAGGGAAGATCGTTGGTCGCGGCGAAACCCACGCGCCGCTCGCTGCCGTCCTCGAAACGCAGCCTCCCGGAGCCCTGCACGTGCAGGAAGAAACGCGCGACCGGATCGTCGAGCCATGCGAGCTCGAGCCCCAGGCCGGCGAGCGCGTTCGAGCGGTCGATGTCGGCGCGAGTCGGGGCATGGCCGAGCTTTTCGGCGAGAGCATCTTTCTGCTCGCGGCTCGGCGCGGAGTAGATCGGATAGCGGAAACGCTCGTCGCGCTTCGCGCGCGCGTCGAGCAGCGGCTCGTAGTAGCCGGTCACCTTCGCAGGCGCGCCGGCCGGCCATGCCCGGCAGACGCGCGCGAGCCGGCGCGTCAGGTCCTCGGCATTCTCCGCTTCCCGCGCCAGCTCGGCGATGCGCCTCGCGCTCTGCGAAAGCTGGAGGTTCGTGACCTCGAACGCGCCGACGTGGTGGAAGCGGCGACGGTCCATGCCCTCGAGCGCGTCCGCCGTCCGGTCGGCCGCCAGAGCGAGCGACGCCGGCTCCAGATCGTCGACGTCGCCTTCCACGACGGACGAGAAACGTACGGACTGCACGGTGGTGGTGCAGCCCGGCGCGAGAATCGACGCAAGGAGTGCGGCGAGGACGAGCGGCGCCGCCACGGCGGTCGATGCGCGAGGGTGCGTCGCTGCGACCGTGCAGATCGAGCCGCGGGAGCGCGGCGCCTCCGCCCGGGATGCCGGCACGGGCTCAGCCCTTCTCGGCGTAGACGCGGTCTGCCGCCGCGATCGCTTCTCCCGCCGGGGGATTGCGTCCCTCGCGCCGAAGCTCCGACTCGAGCGCGAGCAGCACGCGTCGTACGTTGGCCGGCCGGCTCGACTCGCCCATGAGCCCGATGCGCCAGACCTTGCCCGCGAGAGGCCCGAGCCCGCTTCCGATCTCGATGCCGTGGTCGAGCAGCAGGCGGCGGCGCAGCGCGGCCTCGTCGATGCCGCCGGGCACGCTCACGCTGTTGAGCATCCAGAGCCGATGGCCTTCCTGCGCGGCGGCCCGCACGCCCAGAGCCGCGAGGCCGGCGAGCAGCGCGTGGTGATTGCGCTCGTGACGCAGGTAGCGGTCCTCGAGGCCTTCCTCGAGCACGATCGAGAGCGACTCGGCGAGCGCATAGATCATCGAGATCGGCGCGGTGTGGTGGTAGAGGCGCTGGTTGCCGAAGTACGCGCCGATGAGGCCGAGGTCGAAATACCAGCTTCGCGTCTTCGTCCGGCGCGCGCGCACCGCTTCCATCGCGCGCTCGCTGAACGTCACCGGCGAGAGCCCCGGCGGACAGCTCAGGCATTTCTGCGTGCCGCTGTAGGCCGCGTCGATCGCGAGGTCGTCCACCCCCACCGGACATCCGCCGAGCGACGTCACGCAGTCGACGAGCAACAGGGCGCCGGCCTCGTGGGCGAGCCGGCTGATCTCGCGCAGGGGCTGCCAGGCGCCTGTCGAAGTCTCGGCGTGCACGACGGCGACGAGTTTCGGCTTCGTGCAGCGCGTGATGGCCCCCGCGACGGCCTCGGGATCGGCGACGCGGCCCCACTCGACCTCGACCTTCTCGACGCGCGCACCGAGGCGGGTCGCGACGTCGCACATGCGCGTGCCGAACACGCCGGCGACGACCACGACGACTTCGTCGCCGTCCTCGACGAGGTTGGCGAAGCAGGCTTCCATCCCCGCCGAGCCGGTGCCGGAGATCGGCAGCGTCACCGGGTTCGCCGTGCCGAACACGGTCCGGAGGCTCTGCTGGACGTGCTCGAGCAGCTCGAGGAACCACGGATCGAGGTGGCCGACCTGGGGCTTGGCCATCGCCGCGTAGACGCGCGCGTTGACCATCGACGGACCGGGGCCGAGTAGCAGGCGTGACGGCGGCTGGACCATGCTCATGCGGGCCCGATAGCTCGGGCGCACCAGTGAGGCCAATCGGTCGTCGCGCGCGTGCCGGCGCACACGCGGCGACCGCGCGCTCCTCCCTCGGTGCCGCGACCTGTATAAGAACGAGTTGGAGCGCGACGCCGGGCTCGACCGCATGGACCACCAACCTGTCTCCACCATCGATGCGAAGAGCAGCAAGTCCCGCCGTCCGGCCGGGGACGCGCTTCCCGATCGAATCGTCTCCGCGCTGCGCGACATCGTCGGCGAGCCGGGCATGGTCACGGGACGAACGTCGCTGCGCGTCTACGAGTGCGACGGCTACACGCTCGAGAAGGCCGCTCCGGGGCTCGTCGTACTGCCGGCTACTACCGAAGAGGCGTCGCGCGTCATCCAGCTGCTGGCGGGAGCCGGTATCGCGTTCGTTCCCCGCGGCGCGGGAACCGGGGTATCGGGCGGCTGCCTGCCGATCGGAGCGGCGGTGATGGTCGGGACCTCGCGCCTGCGCCGAATCCGCAGCATCGACGCCGAGAACCGCGTCGCCGAGGTCGAAGCCGGCGTCGTCAACCTCGAGATCTCGCGCCGCGTCGATTCGCTGGGCCTCTACTACGCGCCCGATCCTTCGAGCCAGTCCGCGTGCACGCTCGGCGGCAACGTCGCCGAGAACTCGGGCGGCCCGCATACGCTCAAGTACGGCGTGACCGTGAACCACCTGCTCGCGCTCGAGATCGTCCTTCCCGACGGCCGCGTCGTGTGGCTCGACCGCGAGCACGACGCCCCGGGCTACGACCTCGTCGGCCTCGCGACCGGCTCCGAGGGCACGCTCGGCCTCGTCACCGCCGCGCGCGTTCGGCTGCTGCGCAAGCCCGAAGCGGTGACGACGCTGCTCGCGACTTTCCCGGGCGTCAACGAGGCGAGCCGCGCGGTGTCGGCCATCATCGCCGACGGCATCATCCCGGCGGCGCTCGAGATGATGGATGCGCTCGTGATCGAGGCCGTGGAAGCCGCCTATCATTTCGGTTTCACGGAAGGGGCGGGCGCCGTGCTGCTGATCGAGCTCGACGGCGTCGCGGCCGGCCTTCCCGCGCTCGCCGCACGCGTCGAGGAGTGCTGCCGCGCCGAGGGCGCCAGCGAGATCCGCCGCGCCGACGACGAAGCCGAGCGCGCGCTGCTCTGGAAGTCGCGCAAGCGCGCATTCGGCGCGATGGGCCGCCTGGCGCCGAACTACTGCACGCAGGACGGCGTCGTGCCGCGCAGCCGCCTGCCGGAGATCGTGAAGACGATCGCGCAGGTCTCCGAACGCCATGGACTTCGCATCGCCAACCTCATGCACGCGGGCGACGGCAACATTCACCCGCTCGTGCTCTACGACGAGAACGTGCCGGGCGAGGTCGAGCGCGTGATCCAGGCCGGCAACGAGATTCTCGAGGCGTGCCTCGCGCTCGGCGGATCGATCACCGGTGAGCACGGCATCGGGGTCGAGAAGCTCGGCCTCATGGACTCGGCATTCACGGCGGAGACACTCGCAGCCATGGCCGACGTGCGCGATGCGTTCAACCCGCGCGGGCTCTGCAATCCGGACAAGGTCGTGCCTTCGTCGCGCTCGTGCGTGGAAGTCACGCGGCCGCGGCCGAGGGGCGGCGGATGAGCGCGGCCGGACACCAGATGGCGCGCACCCAGCGCCCGCGCCTCGACCAGGCCGCGTTTCCTTCGCTCGGCCCCGGCCAGCTGCGCTCGGGCCGCGACGTCGATGCGATCGACGACATCCTGCCCCAGGCCGTCATCACGGCGCGCGAGGTCGCGCACGTGCAGGCCGCCATCGAGGAAGCGCGCGCGAAGCGGCTCGGCATCGTCGCGAGCGGCGGCGGAACGCTGCTGCACATCGGCGCGACGCCGCGCGAGTACGACATCCGCCTCTCGCTGACGGCCATCGGCCGCATCGTCGAGCAGAACCCCGAGGACATGACGGTGACCTGCGAGGCCGGCGTCTCGCTGTCGCGCCTGCAGCGAAGCCTCGCGCGCGCCGGCCAGCGCGTGGCGATCGACGCAGCCAAGGAAGACCGCGCGTCGATCGGCGGTCTCGTCGCGACCAACACGACGGGCGGGCTGCGCCACGGCTTCGGTCTTCCGCGCGATCTCGTGCTCGGCATGACGTTCATCGACGGCTGCGGGCGCACCGTGACCGCCGGCGGGCGCGTCGTGAAGAACGTCGCGGGCTACGACCTCGTGCGCCTGCTGGCCGGCTCGTGGGGCGGGCTCGGGATCATCACGGAGCTGGTGCTGCGTACGCATCCGCTTCCCACGGCAGGCGCGACGCTGGTCTTCGAGTTCGTCTCGCCGGCCGAGCTCGACGCCGCCCGCGCGCGGCTGCTGGCCGAGGCCCTGCCGCTCGTCGCACTCGACTTCGCGGTGGACGCGGCAGGCGCGACGACGCTGTGGATTCTTGCCGTGCGCGTCGAAGGAAGCGGTGAGGAAGTGTCCGATCAGGGCGACCGTGTCTGTGCGGCCGTCGGGCGCGAGCCCGCCGATGCCATGGGCGGATGGGAAAGCCCCGCGCACATCGACGCCGAGGACGGCATCACGCTGAAGATCGCGACGCCGCCGTCGCAGCTCGTCGCCACCGTGCGCGGCGTGCTCGCGCGCATGAAAGAGGCCGGCGTGCGCCTGGCGCCGCGTGTCGCCGGCCATCTGGGTGCGGGAATCGCGCGCTTTCATCTTGCGGGGTCCTCGCAGCCTGGCGCGCCCGGAGCGCCTGCGACTCCCGACGACAACGCCCTCTACGCGGCATTCGCCGCGCTGTGGTCGGCAACCAGTCCCGGCGACGACGTGCGCACGCGCGTCATCGAGCGCGCCACGCCGGCGATCAAGAGCACCCATCCGGTCTGGGGCCCGCCGCCCGCCGCGCTCCCGCTCATGCGCGAAGTGAAGAGGCGCCTCGACCCGGACGACGTGCTGTCGCCCGGCCGCTTCGTGGGAGGACTGTGAACGCGATGTCCGTCCCCGCGAAGCAGCACGACATCGGCCTCCCCTGCGTTCACTGCGGGCTCTGTCTCGATACGTGCCCCACGTACCGCGTACTCGGCACCGAAGCCGATTCGCCGCGCGGCCGCATCTACATCATGGAATCGATCGGGCGCGGCGAGATCGAGCTCGACGACGAGGCCGCGCTGCACCTGTCGCGGTGTCTCGGTTGCCTCGCGTGCGAAAGCGCGTGCCCGTCGGGCGTTTCGTTCGGGCGCCGCATCGAGGAGTTCCGTCCGAAGCTGGCCGAAAGGAGCGACGCGAATTCGCGCTGGAAGCAGGCGGCGCGCCGGATCTACACGAATGCGAACGCCGTGGACGCGGGGCTGCTCGTGGCCGACGCGCTCGATCGCGCGGGCTTCGGCGCATTCCGGCGCAGGGTCCCCGGGCTCGGGCTGCTGCCCGGCGCAACCGCTACCGGGTCCGACGCGAAGGCCGATACGAAAGCCGACGCCGAGGTTTCGCCGCTTCGGCGCAGCCGCACGCACCAGCCGCTCCGGCCGCGCGCGCGCGTCGCGCTGCTCACGGGCTGCGTCGGCGACCGTCTCGCGCCGGGCATCAACCGCGACACCGTCGAGGTGCTGCAACGAAACGGCATCGAGGTCGTCGAGGTGACGGGCCAGAAGTGCTGCGGCGCTCTCCCCATGCACGCCGGCCTGGTCTCGGAAGCGGCCTCGCTCGCCGCGGCCAACGCGCGCGCCTTCGCCTCCGCCGGCATCGACTTCGTCGTAACCACCGCCGCGGGCTGTGGCGCGATGATGCGCGACTACACGCACGTTCTCGCCGGCACCGACGACGCGCAGGCCGGGCGCCAACTCGCCGACGTGAGCCGCGACGTGTGCGAGCTGCTCGTCGAGCTGGGATTCGAAAAGCCGGAGAAGCCTCTCGCCGTACGCGGGGACGTGGCCTACCACGACGCCTGCCACCTGCTGCATGCGCGCGCGCTCTCGGCGGCACCGCGAGCCGTCTGCGAGGCGGCACTCGGACGCGCCACCGTCGATCTCGGGGAGAACGCGATCTGCTGCGGCAGCGCGGGCAGCTACAACCTCGACCATCCGGCGATTTCGGAGGAGCTCGGCGCGCGCAAGGCGGAGCTCGCGCGCGAACGGAAGGCTTCGATGGTAGCGGTCGGCAACGTCGGCTGCCTGCTGCAGATCTCCCGCTCGCTCGCGCTCTCGGGCCTCGAGGTGCCGGTGCGCCATCCCATCGAGCTGCTCGCCGCCGCCTATCGCCAGTCGGACACGAACGCGACAACCACGTGGTGAATCACGCCGCAGAACGGAGGTAACTCATGGATCTCGCCATCACCTGCATCGGCCTTCTCGGGCTTCTCGTCATCGGTCTCGGTCTTCGCGTCTCGATGCTGCGCGGAAGCACGAGCACCGCCATCGGCTGCAGCACCGATCCGACCGACCCGCTCTACAAAGCGGTGCGAGCCCACGCGAACGCGTGCGAGTACGTGCCGATCATGGCGATCCTGATCTATGCGCTCGCGAGCACCGGCTCGACCGGCTGGGGCGGCCTTCTCTTCATCGGCGCCGTCGTCGTTCGCTACCTCCACGCCGCCGGCATGCTGATGTCCTCCACTCTCGAGCAAGGACACCCGCTACGCTTCGCCGGCGCCCTCGGCACCTACATCATCGGCCTCCTGCTGGCCCTCAGCGCCGTCTTCTAACCCCCAAGTCCAATAGCCCGAGAACCGGCCCGCTCCGCTGACACACGCGGATGCCCATTCATGGACCGTGAACAGGCGTCACGTGATCGTCGCGACCCGCTGGAACGGGGCCGGACGCCTGATCGCAGCGTCTGGATGTTCGCCCTTCGCCAGCTCAGGGCTCA
>CAYYVZ010000088.1:0-13193 GCA_964475235.1 uncultured Myxococcales bacterium
TGGCGGACGAGGACGCCGCGTCGCGCCGTCTCGCAGACGAAGACACTCCTGGATCCTCCGCGCTCGCATTCGCGCGTCAGGACGGAACGGCCGGTGGGAGTCTTGCCGTCGTCGTCGTGCTGCACGATCGCGGCGGCGACGCGGTCTCGGCGATCGAGGCGGCGCGCGCACGCTTCGGGCGGCGCGCCGACCTCGTCGCTCCGCAGGCCGCCCGTCCCTGCAATCCGTTTCAGAGCAACCTCGAGAGCGAGCGCAGCTACGCGGGATACTCCTGGTATCTCGGCGACGACCCCGAGCGCCCCGAAGCGGCCAGCTTCGGCGACGTTCTCGCGGAGCTCGACCTCTTCGTCGCAGGCCTCGCGCGCCCCTTCGTTCTCGCCGGTCGCGGTCAGGGGGCGGTCCTCGCGATGACGCTCGCGCTCCACGCGCCTTCGGCTCTCGCCGGCGTGCGGTGCGAAGGCGCAGCGCTCCCGCAGCTCGAAGGCTGGTCGATTCCGGAAACGCCACTCGACGGTATCGATTTCGTAATCGAGGATCTCGACGAGCTCCGCCTCTCGCGCGTCCGCGACGCGCTCGCCGTTCGCCGCGCTCGTGCCGTCGCGCCGTCGTCGAGCCTGGAGGCATGGGTCGATGCGATCGCAACATCCACGGAGGATGCTTCCCGATGAGCCTCTGCCGGCGTCTCGTCGTCGAGCTGAAGCGCTTCGCTCGTACCCGAGAGGTGGAACGCTCCCCGATCCTGTCGTGCGCGACTGCGGCCTTCCTGGCGGCGCTCGCATTCGGCTCCGCCGGCGCGGCCCATGCGGCTTCCGCCGGACCGCAGCCTGCCACCACCGGCGTTCCTGCCATCGGGGCGGAGCCGGCCGAACAGGTCTGCGTCTCCTGCCACAACTCGTTCGCACTCAATCCCGATGCGGAAGGCACCACGAAACTCGAGGGAGTCCCCGCCGCCTACTCGCCGGGACAGACGTACACGCTCACGCTCAGCGTCGCGCACACGGACGCCGCCGCGATGCGCTGGGGGTTCCAGATGACGGCTGTCGCGCTGAAGGACGGCGCAGGTGCGGGTGAGTTCATCGCGACGGATTCCGCAACGACGATGGTGCTTGCCGCCATGACAGGCACGCGCTCGTACATCGAGCAGAGCTACGGCGGCACTGCCATCGGCCAGTCCGGCGGCACGTCGTGGACTTTCGAGTGGAAAGCTCCTTCCGCAGATATGGGCAGGATCGGCTTCTTCGCGGCGGTCAACGTCTCGAACGCCGACGGTTCCAATCAGGGCGACCGCGTCTACTCCCGTTCGCCGCTACCGCTGGCCGAGACGTCGGCGGGCAACTGACGCGGCTCTCGTTGAGAGAGCCCGGCCGGTGTGGTCGGATAGCCGGTCGATGAAACCCGGCAACCCCGTGTCCTCCATGGAAGTCGAGCGACTCCGGCGCGAAGTCGAGAAGCTGCGCGCGCGCGTGCGCGAGCTCGAGTCGGCGGCGAGGGGCAACGCGGCGGGCGCATACGGCCGTGCGACCGACGCGCACGGAATGTCGTCCGCGGAGGACGATGCGGCCACGGTGGACGCAACGCCGATGCTCGCCGCCGCGGACCGGGAGCTGGCCGCGCGTCTGTTCACCGGACTCCTGCAGCTTCCCCTCGTGCTCTACCGCGTCGGCCCGGACGGAAAATTCCGCGAAATCATCGGCCGCGCGATCGACCGCATCGGCTTCGTCGATCCCGCCAAGCTCGTCGGGCGCGACGTGCTGGAGATCTTTCCGGAAGCGACCACGGTTTTTCACGAATCGCTCTCGGGCAAGGCCGTCTGGAGCGAAACCAGCGGCAGCTACGACGGACACTCGTGGGCCGCGCTCAGCTTCGTCAGGCCAGCCGAAGGCGAAGACGGCCGTACGATCGGCATCTCGCTCGACATCACGGACTGGCGCGAGACCGGAAGCGAGATCGCCGCGAGCGAGCGCCTCTTCCGCTCGCTCGCGGAGACCGTCGCGGTCGCGATCTCGCGCAACGACACGCAGGGCTTCATCGTCTATGCGAACGAACCGATGGGCCTCCTTCTCGGCGTGCCTCCGGCGCGGCTGATCGGCCGCAACTCCCTCGAGTTCGTCATCGAGGCAGATCATGCGCGCGTAACCGACGAATGGTTCGCGACCCAGGCCGCGGGCCAGCACTACGCGGGCGTGTTCCGCATCCACGGCGCCGACGGGACGACGCCGTGGGTGCTGAGCCGCACGGTTCCGGAGCTCGACGATTCGGGGCAGATCACGGGGTTCGTCTCGTCGCTCGTCGACATCACCGAGCGCAAACAGGTGGAGGAAGACCTCAGCCGCCGCGTCGCCGATCGCACCGCGCAGCTGGTGCTCGCGAACAAGGAGCTCGAAGCGTTCTGTTACTCGGTTTCGCACGACCTGCGCGCGCCGCTGCGCGGCATCGACGGATTCTGCCGGCTGCTGGCCGAGGAGCTCGGCGCGTCGCTGCCGGACACCGGGCGCGACTACATTTCGCGCGTGCTCGCGGCGACCGCGCGCATGGACCGGCTGATCGACGACTTTCTGACGCTGTCGCGCGCGTCGCTCGCCGAGGTCACGCGCAGCCACGTCAGCCTGAGCGAGATCGCGCGCGGCGTCGCGGAAGACCTGCGGCATCGAGCGCCTGGACGCACGGTCCGGTTCGACATCCAGCCGGGCCTTCACGTGCAGGGCGATCCGGTGCTGCTCCGCGATGCGCTGGAGAACCTGATCGGCAATGCGTTCAAGTTCACCGCACGCACGGCGGACGCGTGCATCGAGTTCTTCCGGAAGCAGGGTGGCGGCGAAGAAACCTTCGTGGTGCGCGACAACGGCGCGGGCTTCGACATGCAGCAGGCGTCCAAGCTCTTCACGGCCTTTCACCGCCTGCACGACGACCGCGACTTCGAAGGCACGGGCGTCGGCCTCGCCACGGTCGAGCGCATCATCCAGCGCCACGGCGGGCGCATCTGGGCCGAGTCGCGACCGGGCCGCGGCGCGTCCTTCATGTTCACAGTGCCGCCAGGGTGAGCTCGGAAATCGGGGACGGATCCCGATTTCGTTTCAGGAAAGCCGAATCCGCTGATATCCGGCTGGCTGCTCCCCGATTTCATTTCAAGCGCAGGCCGGACGCGCCGCTCGCCGGCGCGGCTCCCCGATTTCGCGCAATAATCCGCGGCAGGTAAGCGTTTCGCCGAAATCGGGATCCGTCCCCGATTGACCGATTTACGGCACGAACTGCTCTTTGAGGATGCGCTCTTCCAGGCCGTGCTCGGAGTCGAAGAGCATCGCGAGCACGACGTCGCGGTTCTCGTGGACCGAGACACGGGCGATGTGGCGCGCCTCCGTGGTGTCGGCGGTGGCGCTGACCGGACGGTGCTGCGGGTCCTTCACTTCGAAGACGACCTTTGCCTCGCGAGGCAGGATCGCGCCGCGCCAGCGGCGCGGGCGGAAGGCGCTGATCGGCGTCAGCGCCAGCACGTTCGAGCTGACCGGAAGAATGGGACCGTGGGCCGACAGGTTGTAGGCCGTGCTGCCCGCCGGAGTCGCGAGCAGCACCCCGTCGCAGACGAGCTCGGAAAGGCGCTCCTTGCCGTCGATCGAGATGCGGATCTTGGCAGCCTGGCGGCTCTGGCGAAGCAGCGCGACTTCGTTGATCGCGAGCGCCTCGACGACGCTTCCGTCTACGCACTCCGCCTTCATCGCGAGGGGATGAATCGACGCGGGGAGCGCTCGCTCGATGCGCTCCTCCAGGTTGTCCTCCGAGTAGTCGTTCATCAGAAAGCCGACCGTTCCCTTGTTCATGCCGTAGATCGGCACGTGGCGGTCGAGGTGACGGTGCAGGGTCTCGAGCATGAAGCCGTCGCCGCCGAGCGCGACGATCACGTCCGCCTCGCTCGTCGCGACGGCCGAGTAGCGCGCCTCGAGGCGAGCCAGGGCTTCGAGGGCCTCCGGATGGCCGGCGGCCACGAATGCGAGTCTGCGGCGGCTCATGCGCCGACCATAGCCGCGCATCGTGGCGATGGCCACAGCGGCGCACGGCCCTGGCCGACGTTTGGCCGCTCCCGGTTGCCATGGCAGCATCCGCCGCCGCTCGCCCCCGGCGGCGAGCACGAACGATGCGCACCCTCGAATTCTTCTACGACTGCTCGAGCCCGTGGACCTACCTAGCGTTCCACCGGATCGAGGACGTCGCACGGCGCACCGGCGCAACGCTGGTGTGGCGGCCGATTCTCGTCGGCGGCGTCTTCAACACCGTCAACGACAGCGTCTACGAATCGCGCAAGAACCCGGTGATGCCGAAGCTGCGCTGGTACGTGAAGGACCTGCAGGACTGGGCGAGTTTCTACGGCATCCGCATCGGCCAGCCGCCGGTGTTTCCTGTCAACAGCGTGAAGGCGATGCGCGGCGCCATCGTGGCCGAACGCCAGGGGCTGCTGCCGCGCTGGTCGCGTCGTGTCTTCGAGACGTACTGGGGCGACCTCGCCGACATTTCGCGCGACGACGTGCTGAGACCTCTCGCGGCAGAAGTCGGCCTCGACCCCGATGCGTTCTTCGCCGCCATCGCGGAGCCGGCCGTCAAGGACGAGCTCCGCCGCAACACCGACGAGCTGATCGCGCGCGGCGGCTTCGGCTCGCCGACCATGTTCATCGACAGGGACGACATGTACTTCGGCAACGACCGGCTCGTGCTCGTCGAGCACGCGCTGGGACGCCCCTCTCAGACGCCTGAATCGAACGAGGCGCGGACCTGAAGGTGGCGCGCCTCGAAAAGGAAGCACTCGTGAACGACCTCTTCTCGGTAAACGGAAAAATCGCCCTCGTGACGGGGGGCTCGCGCGGAATCGGCCTCATGATCGCGCGTGGCTACGTCGAAGGCGGCGCGAAAGTCTACGTTTCGTCTCGCAAGAAGCAGGTCTGCGACGAGGTGGCCGCCGAGCTCAACGCGCTCGGCAAGGGAACGGCCGTCTCGCTTCCCGGCGACATCAGCACCGAAGAGGGCGTGAAGGCGCTCGCCGCCGCTCTCGCCGGGCGCGAGACAAAACTCGACGTGCTCGTGAACAACGCCGGTACGAACTGGGGCGCGCCGCTTGCCGACTACACCGACGACGCCTTCCAGAAGGTGCTCGCGACCAACGTGAAGTCGGTCTTCAACCTCACGCGCGAGCTGCTGCCGTTGCTCCGCAAGGCCGGAACTCACGCCGACCCGGCGCGCGTCATCAACATAGGCTCGATCGACGGGCTCCACGTTCCCGTGCTCGAAACCTACGCGTACTCGGCCAGCAAGGCGGCCGTCCATCACCTGACTCGCACGCTCGCGCGCCAGCTCGCTTCCGAGCACATCACCGTCAACGCCGTCGCGCCGGGTCCCTTCCAGAGCAAGATGATGAAAGAGACGCTCGAGCGCTTTGGCGACATGATCGTGGCGCAGGTGCCGCGCGGACGCATTGGCGAGCCGGAAGACATGGCCGGCATCGCGATCTTCCTCGCGTCGCGCGCGGGCGCCTACATCACCGGCGCCGTCATTCCCGTGGACGGCGGAATGTCCACCTGCGTCTGACGGGCAAGGCTGTCTCGCCTGCTGGCTGCGCCTGATCGCGGGCAGGGACCGACCTCGACAGTCACCTGCGCCTGATCGAGCGCGCGCCAACTCAGTGACCGTGCGCACGACGGCACGCGATCGAGTGCGGGCCGCGCGCATTCCTGCCCGCACGGGTGCACGTCGCGCGAATGAAAACCCGACGCCGAGGGTCGAACCCCCGACTCCACGCAGACGCGCAAAGACGCGGACTGCGGCGGAGAACGCCGCTCCCGAGTGGCGCCATGGAGGTTCGGCATGAAAACCAGCATCGCGATCATCGCAGTTTCCACGCTACTCACGTGCGGCCTGCCGCTCGCGGCCCTCGCCGGGAGCGAAACGCAGGTCAAGGAATCTGACGGCAAGTACGAGGAGACTTACACAGGCGACGACGGAACGAAGAGCGAGTACCAGGTCGACAAGAAGAACGGGACGAGCGTCTACAAGAGCAGCGACGGGACGAGCGTCAAAGAAGAGACCAAGGACGGCAAGCTCAAGCAGGAGTACAAGAACGGCGACTGCGAGCAGTCGACGGAGAAAGACCTCGTGACGGGCGACACCAAGGTCGTCGCGAAAGGAGACTGCGCGCGCTGACGCCGCTCGACTCCGTCAGTCGCCGGCCGGATGCGACGCCCAGTACGACGCCGCTCCGCGCGTCCAGTCCGGTCCGTTGCCCCAGTTGCCACGCAGGCGCTTCTTGCGATGGTCGCGGTCGTGCTGCTTGCGCGCGGCTTCGTAGGCTTCGGTCATCTGCGCAGCGGCCGGCCCCGCCCAGTAGTCCTCTTCCTTCTTCCACAGACCGCCACCGGCGTAGTCCAGAATCGTGACGCCCGGGAAATCGAACACCCCGCCCTTCCCGTCCGGATGGTCGCGGCGGTTCTGCATGTACACGACGACGCGGCCGAGCTCGGGATCCACCGTGTGCCACTCGTAGACCGTATAGAGCTCGCCGTACTGCGCCATGATGGGCTTGATCCACTTCCGGATCTCTTCGCGTCCATGCAGGTTGCCGAGCACGTGTTCCACGTAGAGTGCGTCCTCCGTGAAGAGCTCGGCCCACGCGTCCCAGTTCTCGCCGACGGCGCCGGTTTGCCAGTAGGTTCGAAACGCCGAATCGAGCTCGGAGGCGGAAAAGGTTCCCATGCGCGGCGTTTTACGCGCGCGCATCGACTGCGTCCAGTCTCGCGCAAGGGGATGGAGACAGGTACAATTTCGTGTTCGGGGAATCGCTCCTGTCTCCATTTCCCATGCGCCGGATTTTCTCCCTGCTCGTCCGCACGGTCATCGGCATCTCGGCGGCTGTGACGCTGCTCGTTGCGCTGTTCAGCCTGGTGCCGGTACCGGTGACGGCGTTCATGATCGAGGCCTCGATCGGGCGCGGCGAGCTGGTCGCTTACGACTGGACCTCCGGGGCGAGCATCTCTCCCCAGCTCAAGCTCGCGGTGATCGCTGCCGAGGACCAGCGCTTCGCCGATCACTCGGGCTTCGACATGGCAGCGATCGAGCAGGCCGTGAAGCACAACAAGCGCGGCGGCACCGTGCGCGGTGCCAGCACGATCTCGCAGCAGGTCGCGAAAAACCTGTTCCTGTGGCCCGGCCGCAGCTGGGTTCGCAAGGGCCTCGAAGCGGCGATCACCGTGCTGATCGAGACGATCTGGTCGAAGGAGCGCATCCTCGACGTCTACGTGAACATCGCGGAGATGGGCGACGGAGTGTTCGGCGCCGAGGCCGCCGCGAAGCGCTTTTTCGGCAAGTCCGCCGCATCGCTCACCGCATCGGAGAGCGCGCTGCTCGCCGCGGTGCTCCCGAATCCCGCCTCCTACCGCGCCGACCGGCCGTCGGGCTACGTGCGCCGCCGCCAGCAGTGGATCCTGCGCCAGATGAGCGCCCTCGGCGGCACCGCCTGGCTCCAGCGCCTGAAGTAGAAAACCCGGGACGGGTACAGGTTTTTCATCGGGAGCCCCGCGGCGGGGACACTTCCTCGCGAAAAACCTGTACCCGTCCCGGGTTTTCTTTCAGCGCATCGACGGGGGGGTCTGCTCTTCCATGAAATCGGCGGCGAGGCAGACGACCGCCGTGCGCGGCGCTACGCGGTTCACGTTCGCGCGCACGAAGTTGAACCAGCCCGTCACGACCGACGGTCTTCTTCCGAGCGCGTCGAGCGCGGTCTCGACCACCGACTGCGGGCTCTCGTCGTCGGCCGGGTTCTGCCGCGTCTCGCCCGCCATGTGCTCGAACTCGGTCGCCACCGGTCCGGGCTGCAGCACGAGCACGTCCACGCCGCGGTCGCGCACCTCGGCCCACAGCGCTTCGCCGAGCAGCAGCTCGAATCCCTTCGTCGCCGAGTAGAGTCCGTGGAACGGAACCGGCTGGCGACCCGCCACCGAGCCCGTGATGACGATCGCGCCGCGCCGGTTCGCGAGCATCGCGGGCAGCATGCGCGAGATCAGCGAGACGTTGGCCGTGCAGTTGAGCGCGACCATCTGCTTCAGGCGCGCGAGCTCCTGCTTCTCGAAGCGGCCCGCGTAGCCCACGCCGGCGTTGCTGATGAGCATGCCCACGTCGAGGTCCGCGACTGCATCCGCGAGCGCCTCCGGCCCGTCGTCGGCCGCGAGATCCACCGCCACGACACGCGTGCCGATTCCATGCGACTTTTCGAGCTCCGCCGCGAGCGCTTCGAGTCGCTCGGTACGTCGCGCCGCAAGCACGCAGGACACGCCGCGGGCCGCGAGCGCACGCGCGAACTCGAGGCCGATTCCCGCCGTCGCACCGGTAATGACGGCCCATTGGCCGTACTTGCGCACGTAGTCCGGCGGCTCCTGACGGAACGCATCGCGCGAACGCCACAGGGCGAGCGCGAGCGCGACGAAGATACCGCCGCTCACGAGCCCGACGAGCCACCCCTTGAAGCCGCCCACGAACACGACGCCCCAGATGAACATCGACCACGCGAGCTGCCCCACGTAGAGCGCCGACCACGGGCGCATCCAGCGCCGCATGTTCCAGAATCCATAGAGCCCGACGGCGTAGACGCCGAGATGAAGGAGGCCGCCGAGCTTGGCCGCCCAGCCCGACAGCATGATGCCGAACCAGACGTCCTTGTCGCGCGCGAGCGGCTTCAGGAGCAGGTCGTAGGGTGAGTAGATGAAGACCTGGTAGGCCGCGAACACCATGAGGGCGTTCATCCAGGCCGGTCGGTCGGCGAAACGTTGCTGGAGCCAACTGGCAAAGCGGCGCATGTCGGTGTGTCCTCCTGCCCCCCGGATGTGAGGCGTCGCGTCGCGTGCGTGGAGCACATCACGACAGGCGATCGCGCGAGGCGCGCACCCTAACAGCGCACGGGAGCCGCTTCCACGTTCGCGGGCTTTCCCCTGTCCGGGTCCGCGGAAAAAACGCCGGCGAGCCGCCAAACCGTGCTGCAAGCGCACGGGAAGCGGGCAACAATCCTGCGAGCCGGTGCGGCCGGGCGCCTGTCCGTCCGGCGAGTGGGAGGGAAATCATGAACGAAAGGATTCGGGCCGTCTGGGGCCGTCACATTCCGGGAACCCTGGCAGCGGGCCTGCTGGCTTTCGCGTTACCGGCCGCAGCTCGGGCTGCCACCGTGCCGGCGGGCTTCAGCGACAGCACGATCGCCAGCGGCCTTTCTTCGCCCACCGCGATGGCAGTAGCCCCCGACGGACGCATTTTCGTCTGCCAGCAGGGCGGCGCGCTCCGGGTCATCAAGAACGGTTCGCTGCTGGCCACGCCCTTCCTCACCGTGAGCGTGAACTCGTCGGGCGAGCGCGGCCTGCTCGGCATCGCGTTCGACCCCGACTTCGCGACCAACCGCTTCCTCTACGTCTACTACACGACTTCCGGCACCCCGATTCACAACCGTGTCAGCCGCTTCACGGCGAGCTCTGCGAATCCGGACGTCGTGCAGGCGGGCAGCGAGCTCGCGCTCCTGGACCTCGAGAACCTGAGCGCGACGAACCACAACGGCGGCGCGCTGCACTTCGGCGCCGACGGCAAGCTCTACGTCGCGGCGGGCGAGAACGCGGTGGGCTCGAACTCCCAGTCGCTCACCAACCGGCTCGGCAAGGTGCTGCGCATCAACACCGACGGTTCGATTCCGGCCGACAATCCCTTCGTCGCGCAGACCACCGGGAACAACCAGGCGATCTGGGCGCGCGGCCTTCGCAATCCGTTCACGTTCGCGATTCAGCCCGGTACGGGCCGCATGCTCATCAACGACGTGGGACAGAACACGTGGGAGGAGATCGACGAGGGTATCGCCGGCGCCAACTACGGCTGGCCGACCTCCGAAGGCCCGGCGAGCTGCACGAACGCCGGCTTCACGTGCCCGATCTATTCGTACGACCACTCGCAGGGCTGCGCGATCACGGGCGGTACGTTCTACAACCCTTCGACGCCGAACTTCCCCGCGAGCTACGAAGGCCTCTACTTCTTCTCCGAGTTCTGCGGCAACTGGATCAAGGTCATCGACCCCGACAATCCTCCGGCGAACAACGCGGCGACGACGTTCGCGACGGGCGTCTCCTCGCCCGTCGATCTCCGCGTCGGGCCGGACGGCAGCCTCTACTACCTGGCGCGCGGCGCGGGAGCGGTCGGCCGGATCCGGTACACCGCCAACACGCCGCCTCAGATCACGCAGGATCCGGCCGACCGGACGGTCACGGCCGGCCAGGACGCGAGCTTCACGGTCTCGGCCTCCGGAAGCGCGCCGCTTTCGTACCAGTGGCAGGTGGATCAGGCCGACATTCCCGGCGCCACGTCGTCCACGTTCACCTTGCAGAATGCGCAGCTGGCCGACGACGGTGCGCGCTTCCGCTGCGTCGTCTCGAACGCCTTCGGCTCGGATACCAGCACCGAAGCCCTGCTCACCGTCACTCCGAACACCGCCCCGACAGGCACCATCACGCAGCCGGTCTCCGGTGCGCACTACAACGCGGGACAGACGATCAACTACGCGGGTACGGCCAGCGACAACCAGGACCCGTCGATCCCGGCGGCCAACTTCACGTGGCAGGTGGATTTCCACCACGACACGCACTCGCACCCGTTCATCCAGCCGTTCAGCGGCACGACCAGCGGATCGTTCCAGATCCCGAACACGGGCGAGACGGCGACCAACGTCTGGTACCGCATCACGCTGACCGTGAAGGATTCGGGGAACCTCACGCACACCACGTTCCGCGACGTCACGCCCAATCTCACGACGTTCAACCTCGCCAGCAACCCGACCGGCGCATCGCTCACGCTCGACTCGCAGCCTGCCACCGCACCCGTCGCGGTCCCGAGCGTGGTCGGCATGCTGCGCTCGATCGGCGCGCTGTCGCCTCAGTCGATCAACAGCACGGACTACCAGTTCGACTCGTGGTCGGACGGCGGTGCGATCACCCACGACGTTGCCGCGCCGGCTTCGCCGACCACGTACACCGCCAACTTCCAGCAGGTGACGGCGCCGACCGGCAACGGGCTGACCGGCCGGTACTTCGCGAACCAGACGCTCGCGGGGAACCCTGTGCTCACGCGCATCGATCCGACGGTGAATTTCGACTGGCTCAGGGGCTCCCCCGGAGCCGGCGTTCCCACCGATGGCTTCAGCGTGCGCTGGACGGGCCAGGTCCAGCCCCAGTTCAGCGAGACCTACACGTTCTACGGCCTCGCCGACGACGGCGTGCGGATCTGGGTGAACAACGTCCAGGTCGTGAATCGCTGGAACAGCGCTTCGGGCGAGACGAGCGGAACCATCGCGCTGAGCGGCGGCCAGAAGTACAGCATTCGCATGGAGACGTACGAGAAGAACAAGAACGCGGCCGCGCGCCTCTCGTGGTCGAGCCCGAGCCGGCCGAAGCAGGTCATTCCGCAGAACCGCCTCTACACGCCGTGATGCTGCGCGGCGCGGGTCTCCGGACCCGCGCCGCGCAAGATTCCGCAAGCATGCGCGCGCAGCGGGACGAACAACGGCCGCGCGCCGCGTCTGGATTCCGCGCAGGACGGGGATCTCGCCGCGCGACGTCGTTGCTTGCGGGGCCCCGGCCCGGCGTCACCGAGACGGAGCCGTCCCTCGAGCGAACTGGACTCCGGCCGACGGCGACACTACAAGGCGCGCTTCGAATCGCCGGCCGCCGCAACCTGCGCGGCCGCGACTCCACCGATCGAACCTCACACGCGGGAAGAGCAATGGCAGGACGTCTCGAAGGCAAAGTGGCAGTCATTACCGGCGGCGGCAGCGGAATCGGGCGCGACACCGTGCTTCGCTTCCTCGCCGAGGGCGCGAAGGTCGTCGCGAGCGACGTCAACGAGCGCACCGGCAAGGAGACGCTCGACCTCGCCGCGGCCCAGGGCCTGGGGAAATCGGTGGTCTTCCAGAAAACCGACGTCGCCGACGAAACCCAGGTCGCCGCGATGATCGACCGCGCGAAAGCCGACTTCGGCCGCCTCGACGTCGTCTTCAACAACGCCGGCTACCCGGGCGCCCTCGGCATGATCCACAAGATCGACGCCGCGCAGTGGGACAAGACGTTCACGGTGCTCGTGCGCGGCGTCTTTCTCGGCATGAAGCACGGTGCGCGCATCATGCTCGAGCAAGGCGAAGGCGGCTGCCTGCTCAACACCGGCTCGGTCGCCGGCCTTTCCGGCGGCTGCGGACCGGTGGCCTACACCGCGTGCAAGGCGGCCGTGGTCAACATGACGCGCGCCGTGGCCGTGCAGCTCGCCAAACATCACATCCGCGCGAACACGATCTGCCCCGGCGGCATCAACACGCCGCTCGTACACCGCGGCAACGAAGACGCGATGGTCAGCGTGATGGCCAACGCTCAGCCGATGAAGACGGCCGGCCGCGGCACCGACATCGCCGGCGCGGCGGTATATCTTGCGAGCGAAGACGCGCGCTTCGTGACTGGCATCGAGCTGGTCGTGGACGGCGGCCTCATCGCGGCCGGCCCTCACGTCTACAAGGGCGAGTTCGAGGCCGCGTTTCCGGACGGGATGGACGAAGGGACGACGCGGGCCTGAGCCGCCTCGAACCGCTCCCTCTTCACGGCCGGGTGCCTACGGAGCAGCCGGATGAGTCGTCGTCGTGCTCGACGTGTCGAGCACCAGGTCGCCGCCAGGTCCTTCCGGCGGACACTGCGGCTCGACTCCCGTTCCTACAGCAGCCTGCAGAATGAGGAGCGCGTCGCCCGTCCTGACCTTGCCGTCTCCGTTGTAGTCGCAGCGGACGGGCGCGCAGGATTCCGTTCCCACGGCCGTTTTCAGCGCAATCAGTGCGTCGCCCGACTTGATGTCGCCGTCGTCGTTCGCGTCGCCGCACAGCGGGCCCGGGAGAGTCGTCGACGTCGTCGAGACCGTGGTGGTCGTAGGCGGAGCGTCGGTCGTGGTCGTGGGCGGAGCGTCGGTCGTGGTCGTGGTGCAGGGCACCAGGGGCGTTCCCGAGCACACCTCGTTCGAGCACGTGTCGTCGGTCGTGCACGGGTCTCCGTCGTTGCACGGCAGCGAGTTGCCGGCGTGGGTGCAGACGTCCGCCCCCTCGTTGCAGCCGTCCGTGGTGCACACGTTGTCGTCGTCGCAATCCCGGGGAGTCTCGGGCTCGCACG
>CAYYVZ010000088.1:13203-15080 GCA_964475235.1 uncultured Myxococcales bacterium
AGCTGCAGGTGCCGGCGACGAAGCAGAACGTCGAAGGCGTGCAACCGTCGCCGTCGGTGTCGATCTCGGGCGGACATGACGTCGCCGTGCCGTTGCAGTGCTCGGGCGCATCGCACTGGCCGCCGGACGTTCGGCACGTCGTACCGAAGGGCTTCACCGAGTTGACCGGACAGGGGCCCGAAGTTCCGGAGCATTGCTCGACCGCGTCGCAGGGACCGGCCGCGCCACGGCAGACGACGTCAGCCGGAAGCTTCTGGTCCGGCGGACAAGCCGCCGCGGATCCGCTGCACTGCTCGCCGGGATCGCAGACGCCGGTGCTCGCGCGACAGCTCGTCGCGGACGAGCGGAACGAATCGACGGGACACGACTTGCCGGTTCCGTCGCAGGCCTCCTCCAGGTCGCAGACTCCAGCGGCGGACCTGCAAACTTCCCCTTGCGGCTGCGCTGCGTCTCCCGGACAGGGCCCGGTGTCTCCGCTGCATTTCTCCGCCGCGTCGCAGACGCCGGCCGCCGCGCGGCAGATCGTCCCGAACGGCACGAACGAATCGACGGGGCAGGTCGCTCCGCTCCCCGAGCACAGCTCCGCAGGATCGCAGACGCCGGTGCTGGGCCGGCACTGGGTACTGGAAGATCGAAACGAGTTCCCCGGACAACCGGCGCTCGTGCCGGTACAGACCTCGAGCAGATCGCAGACGCCTGCGCTCGCGCGACAGGCGGCGGCACTCGACGCGAACGTGTCCGGCGGACAAGTCGGGTCGATCCCGGAACAGTTTTCGAACGTATCGCAGGCGCCGACCGGCGCGCGACACAGCGTCCCCTCGGGCACGAGCTGGTTCATGGGACACGTCGCAGACGTGCCGGTGCACGACTCGGCGGGGTCGCACGTTCCGGCGCTCGGGCGGCAGGTGAGGGACGAAGCCGCGAAAGAATCCACCGGGCAGGCGGTCGACTCGCCGCTGCATTGCTCCGCCACGTCGCACTTGGTCGCAGCGGGACGACAGACGACGCCGAAGCCTGCCAGGCTGTCACCCGGGCACGCCGGTGTGCCACCCGCACATTTCTCCGCAAGGTCGCAGCCCCCCGCAGCGGGGCGGCAGACGGTGTCCTTCACGGCGAACACGTTTTCGGGACAGTCGGCAGACGATCCCGAGCAACGCTCCTCGAGATCGCAGCCGCCCTGGGTCAGCCGGCAAATGGTGCGGCTGCCGAAAAAGGTGCCGAGCGAGGTGTTACAGCAGGGGCCCGTCGCGCAAACCGCCGCCAGTCCCGGCTCGGGAACGGCGAGGGCGAGCAAAGCGGCCAGGACCGGGAGACGAAGCCGTGCGCTGAAGCGATCCACGCGACCGATTCTGCCGCACGGTACGAAGTCATGCGACATCCGATCCCGGGACGCCGCACGCAACTCGGGCACGGCCCTCCGATGTATACGAAGTTCACATTGTTCCTGTAACGGCGGACGGTCCCGGCGAACTGCCGGCGTTCTCACATCGCCGCCGCGAGCACATTCAGAGCGTTCGAATCCTGGGTCCCGGCGAGCAGCGTCGTGATCGGGCTCTTCTTCCAGGCTTCGAGTCGTTCCTTGATGCGGCCCGGAGGACCGACGAGCGAGATCTCGTCGGCAAGCTGGTTCGGCACCGCTTCGGCCGCGGCCATGCGGTCGCCTGCAAGGAAGAGCCGCTGCACCTCTTTCACTTCGTCCTCGAAGCCCATGCGGCCCATCAGGTTCATGTGGAAGTTCTTGTCCTTGGCGCCCATGCCGCCGATGTAGAACGCGAGCATGAACTTCACCGGAATGAGGCAGCTCTCGACGTCGTCGCCGACGACGACCTGCACGGTGCACGCAACCTCGAAGCCAGGACGGAGGTGCTGAATCGACT
>CAYYVZ010000089.1:0-15024 GCA_964475235.1 uncultured Myxococcales bacterium
CGTACGTCGAAGGCGGCGTGCTCGATTTCTACGTCGTCGTCGATTCGTACCGCGCGGCGTATCGCTCGAAGCTGCTGGCCCTTTCCAACGCGCTGCTGCCGCCCAACGTCTACTACGTGGACCTGCCCTTCGAGGGCGGCGCGCTGCGCATGAAGTACAACGTGATCTCGAGGGACGACTTCACGGCGGCGTGCCGGCCGGAATCGCTGCATCCCATCGTGTGGGCGCGCTTCTGCCAGCCGGCCGCGGTCCTCTACGCGAAGGGTGAGGCGGTCCGGTCGGGCCTGGCGTCGGACGCCGCGGAGGCCGCCGTCACGATGATCAGCCGCATGCTCGCCCTCCACCCGGAGTCGGCGACCACCGAGGACCTCTGGCAGGCCGGCTTCGGGACGACCTACACGACGGAGATGCGCGTCGAGACGCCGGAAACGATCCGGACCGTCTTCGAGGCCGACCCCGGCCGCTACGCCCACGTCGCCGCGCTGGCCGTCGAGGTGCTGGCCAGGCGAGGGCTCGTGCAGGGCCGCGTGGAAGGGAATCGCCTGCAGGTCCGCATGACGGACGCCGCGCGCCAGGCCATCGTCCGGTCGTGGAGGCGTAAGCTGCCGATAGCAAAGGGGTTTTACGTCATTCGCCTGATCAAGTCGGCGCTCACGTTCGGCGACTGGCTGCCCTACGCGCTCTGGAAGCTGAATCGCCACAGCGGGGTGACGATCGACCTGACGGAACGGCAGCGCAGGCACCCGCTGATCTTCGGCTGGCCGGTCATTTTCCAGCTGATTCGCGGGAAAACGCTGCGCTGAGCGAGCGCGGTTTCGGGAGACCACCGGACTCGCGGGCACGTGTCGCGGCCGTCGGAGTCCGGTCGTCCGTCGGGGGGCCGGCTGCACCTCCCCCGAGGCCGTCTCCTTGAATTCCGAGGCCTCCGCTGGCACAAAAATCCTACTTTTATGACCACCCCTGAAGGAGGGACGGCTGCTTCCATGGCTGGGGCAGCCCAGGTGGACCTTAGCCCTGCCGCACTGCGGCGACGCTATACCGCCATGTTCCGACCCAAACCCTGGCTCTACTTCACGGACATGCTGGCCGCGGCCCTGCTGGGCTGGTCGGCGTTCGCCGTCGCCGTCAGCGCCGAGCGCTTCACGGCCGTCTGGGGCCTGGCCGTCCTGGTCGCCACCTTCGCTCTTTACCGCGCCGTTCTCTTCATCCACGAGCTCTCCCACCTGCAGCGCACCGCCGTGCCGGGCTTCACGACCGCATGGCAACTCGCGGTGGGCTGGCCGCTGCTGGTCCCGAGCATCATGTACGTGGGCTCTCACGGCGAGCACCACCGGCGCGCGATCTTCGGCACGGACAAGGATCCCGAGTACGCGCCGATCGGGCAGTGGAGCAAGGCCGAGGTCGCGACCTCGATCGTTCCGCTGATCTTCGTTCCCCTCGCGCTCGTGCTGCGCTGGGGCTTCGCCGGGCCGCTCTCCTATTTCATCCCTCCGCTTCGGCGCTTCCTCGTCGGCTACGCTTCCACCCTCGTCATCAATCCCACCTACCAGCGGCGCATGCCCGAAGGCCGCATGGCCAAACGCTGGCTCGTCGAGGAGGCCGCGACCGCGCTGGTGTGCTGGACGGTGCTCGGACTGATGGTGGCGGGCGTGATCGGGACGTCGTGGCTCGTCGAGTGGTATCTCATCTCGAGCTCGATCCTGATCTTCAACCACGCGCGTACGCTGGTGGCGCACCGCTACCACAACGACACGAACCAGCCGATGGACCTGCTCGAGCAGTACCGCGACTCGGTCAATCTTTCCGGTGGTTACTGGTTCGACGCGGTGCTGGCGCCGGTGGGACTTCGCTATCACGCGCTGCACCACCTGTTGCCGACGGTGCCCTACCACAGCCTCGGCGCGGTCCACCGCATGATGCTCAGCGAGCTGCCGCCGCAGACGCCCTACCACGAGGCCGAGCAGACGACTCTCGTTGCCGCCATCCGCACGAACTTCGGCGGCCGCACGCTAGCCCACTTCCTGCACTCGACCCCTCCCGAACGCGCGTAGAAAACCCGGGACGGGTACAGGTTTTCGAGCGGCGTCGCGGCCGGGGTGCAGGTCGATCGAAAACCTGTACCCGTCCCGGGTTTTCAGTTCCGCAGGGCGAGCAGGCCGCCTACCAGAAGGAAGACCGCGTTCGCGGCCCAGGCGGCGACGACGGGCGGGAGCGTGCCGGCGTGGCCGGCCGAGACCGTCAGCGCCTGCATCAGCCAGTACAGGAAACACACGCCCATGCCGGTGCCGAAGTGCTGCGCGCTGCCGCCTCGCCGCGAGCCGCGCATCGCGAGCGGTAGCCCGATCAGCACCGTGATGATTCCCGACAGCGGCAGCGCGATCTTGAACTGGAGGTCGGTCTGCAGGCCCGCCGGGTCGAGGCCCTTCGCCTGCAGCATGCGCACGCGCTGCGCGAGCTGCCTGGTCGAGAACTCGTCCGACCGCGGGGCCTTGCGCCGGAACTCGGCCGGCGTGCCGCCGAAGTCCACCTTGCGCTCGCCGAGCGGCGCATACGTGAAGCTCCCGTCCGCGTGGAACTCGCGCACCGTGCCTTCCGCGTACACCCAGTGATCGTTCTTCCACGTCGCGCTGGGGATCTCGATGAGGCTGCTCAGCCGGAATCGCGAGTCCACGCTGTGGAGCGTGATGCCGTCGAGCACGTTGCTGGTCGCGTCGAAGTAGTCGATGTTGAGAAAGCCCTCGGGCACCTGCAGCCACAGCGATGTCGCGTCGAGCATGCCGCGGCTCGCCATGCCCTTGATGTCGATGTCCTTGATGACGCGCGCGCGCGCTGCCGTGGGCGGCACCACCACCTCGTTCCAGGCCATCGCGATGCCCGACAGCAGGATGCTCGTCACCCACAGCGGCAGGCCGATGCGGAAAATGCTGACGCCGCAGGCCTGCAGCGCCTGCACTTCGTTGCTGCGCACGAGCGAGCCGATGCTGAGCAGCACCGCGAGCAGGGACGCCGCCGGATAAACCTCGACGAGCCACTTCGGCGTTTTCAGGGCGAAGTAGGCGGCGACCAGCGACGGGCGCGAGTCGTACGACGCGAAGTCGCCGATGCGGCTGAAGAACTCGACGACCAGCAGGAACCCGAGCGCACCCACCATGCAGAGCGCAAACGCCCGCAGGTAGATGCCGACCAGATGGCGAGAGAGCAGGTTCACGCGCCCGCCCTCCGTGCGAACGGCAGGACCACCGGCCGCTCGCTCGCCACGCGCCGGAAGAGCCCGGCGGCGAACAGGGCGAGCAGCACGTCGGGAATCCACATCGCCGCCGCTACCGGCAGCATCTCCTCGCGCGCGACGGTGACTGCTCCCGTCAGCAGCAGGTAGTAGACGAGCACGACGAGCGTCGAGAGCACGAGGCCGCGCGATTTGACGCCGCGCCGGCCGAGCGCGCCGAGCGGCAGGCCGACGAACGGCAGCAGCAGCGCAGCCGCCGGCAGCACGAACTTTCGGTGCAGCTCGATCGTTTCCTCCATCGCGCTCTCGCCGCGGCCGAGGCGCGCGCGTCTCTCTTCCAGCAGTCGCCCCATGCTCATCGCCGAGGGGCCGCCCGAGCCCGCGAGGTCGATGCCGGTCTGCTCGGCCATGTCGAGGTTGAGCTCGAGCGAGTCGAAGTCGGTCTTGTCGTGGTACTTGCCGGAAGGATGGTAGGTGAGGAGGCTTCCCGTCGTCAGCCGGAGGTAGGCGCGCCGCGCCTCCTTGTCGGATTCCACGTGGCCGTCGCTCGCGAAGATGGTCTTGCGGCCGTACTCCTCGCGCTCCTCGGCGAGCATCACGTTGCGCATGTCGCCCGTTCGCGCGTGGAGCTCGTCGACGAACAGAATCACGCCGCCGAACCACGTGTTGAAGACGCCCTCGCGCAAGGAGGCCGTCAGCCGCGTCCTCGCCATCTCGAACGTCGTCGCCTCGATGCCGCGGTTGGCCCACGGCCGCGTCCACACGCCGAGCACGAGGCTGCAGAACGCAATTGCGAGGCTGAAGACCACGAGCGGCCGCGCCAGGCGCCGGAGGTCGATGCCGGCCGCACGGATCGCGACCAGCTCGCCCTCGGCGCCAAGCCTCGCGAACACGACGACGACGGCGAGCAGCGCCGCCATCGGCAGCGCGATCTCGAGATAGGAAGGGACGATGTAGAGGGCGAGCGCCCCGACGAGGCGCGCCGGCACCCCGCGAGCGAATGCGAGGTCGACGAACTCGACGATGCGCAGCACGAACAGGATGGAGACGGCTAGCCCCACGCCCGCCAGGAAAGCGAGTCCCACCTCGCGGAGGAGGTAGCGTTCGAGAGTGCGGCCGCCGGACACGCGCTACTCGTCGACGGTGATTTTCTCGTACACCGTGAGCCCGTCGTTGCTGCGGCCGAAGAGCTCGATGTACCGGACCGTGGGCAACAGGATGCCCTCTTCCGCGAACACGAAGACCTTGTCGAGGTAAGCCTGCTTGCCGTCGATCGTCATGAAGGTCTCGGCCTTGCACGATCCCGACACGGAGGCCACGCGCACGACGAGCTGGCGGTCGGGCAGGGCGCGAAGCCTCACCTCGATGCGCCCGTCGGACTCGATGTTCTGCTTCTGGAAGCCGTACGCCGCCTGCTGGAAGAACTTGACCGGCTCGACGACGGGCGGTTCTTCCTCGCGGCGCAGCCAGTAGTTGTAGACGGGCTCTTCGCCGACCGGGCGGCAGCGGTCGTCGAGGTGCACCCCGTAGTGCACCTGGTTGCGGTTCTTGTTGCGGTCGATGTGGAAGACGGAGTCGGGGCTGGCGGCCGCGGCGTCCGTCGCCGCCAGTACCATTGCGGCGCCGACGCCGGCCGCGAGGCACCGGAAGGCGGTTCGTCCGGCGCGACGGACAGGAAGAGGGCGGACGCGGCCTTGCCGTTCCGCCGCGGGCCGCGATCTCATCCCCGCACCCTAGCGGACCGGGGTGCGGACTTCACGCCAGCGGTCTGTTCGTTCAGGCGGTGGAAATCGGGGACGGGAGCCGCGAGCTGGCGAGCGGCGAGTCCAGTTCCGCTGATCTCAGGCGCGCGAAGCGCGTCGGTTCCCATAGCTATTCGGGATCCGTCCCCGATTTCGACCTTCAGGCCGCGTGCGCGGCGGTCGTCAGGCCGGGAACCTCGCTTGCCACCGGCAGCTCCGCCGGCGTCTCGCGGAAAGGACCGAGGCGCCGGTTGCGCAACTCCTCTTCCATGGCGGCACGGAAGCTCGCGTTGCGGAAGATCAGCCAGACCACGGTGCCGAAGTAGCCGTAGCGCAGCTTCGGGCTCTCCTCGAAATGACGAAGCTGCTGGTAGGGACGCGATGCGTGCGCGTGATGGTCCGCGTGGCGGGAGAGGCCGACCAGAGTGTAGAGCGTGAACCACGAGTCCGTATCCCAGGAATCCATCGTCCGGACTCGCCGCGACGTGCGCGTGAGGCCGTAGTGCTCGAAGTAGTTGACCGCCTCGAGCAGCCGCACTCCCAGAGCCGCCTGCAGCAGGTAGATCGCGAAGGCCCCCGTGCCGAGCCACGCCAGGATGACCAGCGCCACGCCCCATTCGATGACGAGGCCGTGGACCATCCGGTTGCCGAGCATGCGCCTGTCGTTCCAGGCCATGTCCTCGTTGCCGAGGCGCTTCTTCTCGAGGCGCCAGGCGCTCGCGAACTGGGCCGGAATCGTGCGCCGGAGGAACGCAAGTGCTGTCTCCCCGAACCGGGCGGTGGCAGGATCGCTGGTGGTGCCGACGCGGGAGTGGTGCCCGCGTACGTGCTCGATGGCGAAATGGTCGTAGAGAACGGTCCAGAGCAGCAGACGGCCGAGATTCTGGCGGTGAGGTTCGCTGCGGTGGACGAGCTCGTGGGCCACCACGATGGCCGAGTAGCCCGAGTTCACGCCGACGAGGAGCCAGCCGACGAGCGTATCGAAGCGCCAGAATCCCTGGGTGGCGACGAGATGAACGAGCAGTCCGACACTGGCGAGCTGCATCGCGGTGAGTGCGTAGAGTACGCCGTCGAATGGCCAGCCGGGCATCGCCGCGTGAGGCTGGCGGCGTTCGGGGCCTGCGGTCATGTCGAGCAGGATCGAGCCCGCCAGCACGCCGGCGAAGGGAAGGGCCTCCCACCAGTCATGCGGGGCGGTCAGGCCGAAGACGAGGCAGGTCACCGGCAACACGAAGCACAGGAGATGGAGCGACCAGACGCGGACGGTGTCGAAGGCGGAGACCGGGTTGGGTTCGGCGGCGGCTTGAGACATCGGAACCTCCTCGCATACGGGTTCGTATGTCGCCCGTTTCCTACATACGGTGCCGTATGTCAAGAGAAGCCATGAGTCCCTCCTCTCAAACCGGTCCGCGAAGCCGCCACGTCACCAAGCAGGAAACTCGCGAAGCGCTGGTGGCGGCCGGACTTGCCGAGTTCGCCGAGCGCGGCCTCGACGCTCCGAGCCTGGATTCGATCTGTGCCCGCGCCGGGTTCACCCGGGGGGCCTTCTACGTCCACTTCCGCAACCGGGACGAGTTCCTCGAAGCCGTCATGGAGCAGGTGTTCGGCTCCCTGCTGGATGCGCTGATCGCGACCGGCGACGGGGCCCACGACCTCGAGGAGACGATCCGCCGCTTTGCCGGCGCAGCCATGACCATGGCGGGCGCGCGCGCGGCCGAGAGATCCGATGGGCTGCCGGCGCTTTCCATGGACATCCATCGTGTGCTCGACGCCTGCGCGCGCTCGCCCGCCCTGCGCCGTCGCTTCGTGACCCTCATGGCGGAGAGCTCGACGCGTGTCGCCGACGCGGTTTCGAAGGGCCAGGGAGCGGGGTCGGTCCGCTCGGACATCGAGCCGGCCGTTCTTGGCCAGATCCTCGCCGTGCTCGCCTTCGGCGTTCTCACCGCCATCGACACCGGAGTGCCGATCGCCCTCGACGAGGCCAGCCGCGGAGTTCTCCGTTTGCTCGCCCCGGATGCCTCCCTCCGCAGCTAAGTTACAGGTTTGTAAGGGGTTTTTCGCCCTTGCACGGATACCCGACTTTCCCTCATAAGTGCCCGCGCCCGCAGACGGAAAATTCCGCCGAAAAACCCATTGCTGACCGTCGTGTAAATAGCGTATGGGTGTGGCCAAGGGCGTTCCCGTTTGGCCAACCAAAGGGATCGCTGGAACCGGGCAGCCACGAATGCCGGCTGCCGGAACGGGAGGACCGTCCGATGCGTATCCGCTTCAGCCTTCTCGCCGCCGTCTGTCTTGCAGCCGCGCTTCCCGCCCCTGCATCCGCCCTGACGTCGGGCGAGGTCGACTGCCGCTCCACGATGGCCAGGAGCCTCGCCAGCTACGAAAGCAGCGTCAACAAGATCATCGCCAAGTGCCACAAGCGCCGCAGCGCGGGTCAGCTCGATCTCGCCGTCAACTGCAACGACCCCGCCCAGGCCGACGTCAAGAACGACCTCACGCGCCGCCGCGAGTCCACGCAGGAAGCGATCGTCGAGGCGTGCGCAGGCGCCAACGCGCTGCTCGCCGACTACGTTGGATGCCCGGCCCCGGCAGCAACCGCCGACAACGGCGGAGCGACCGGCGGCATCGACAACTTCGGCGAGGTTGCGCTCTGCCTGACCGCGCTTGCCGAAGCGCATGCGAGCCAGCTCCACGACGACGCCGAAGGCGATCCGGACGAAGAGCTGCTTGCGCCATTGCGAAAGTGCCAGGGCACGCTCGGCAAAGGCGTGTCGAAGGTCGTCGCGTCGTTCCTTCGCGAGCGCCGCTCGTGCCAGACCGAGAACGACATGAACGGCGGCGATGGCGGTTACGACTGCGCCGGAATGGATCCGCGCGGCCGCATCGTGCGTGCCCGTCTCAAGTTCGTCGACGGCGTCCAGCGCGCCTGCAACTACTCTCCGGAAGTCATCCAGAAGCTGAAGGGCTGCGGCATGGACGCCGCCGGCCAGATCATCTGCTCGGACGCGAGCTCGGCCGTGCACGGCAACGCGCTCGCCGAAGCGCCCTACCAGCTCGACGGCGGCACCTCGACCACCACGACCACCACCACGATGGAAGGCGCGACGACCACGACAGCCGAGCCCACCACCACGACCACGCTCGCGCAGGAAGCCTGCGGCGACTCGACGGCTCCGACCTG
Source organism: uncultured Myxococcales bacterium (assembly GCA_964475235.1). Classification (GTDB taxonomy): domain Bacteria; phylum Desulfobacterota; class Binatia; order UBA1149; family CAITLU01; genus DATNBU01. The sequence goes on from CAYYVZ010000089.1 coordinate 8,150, forward strand.
CGACGGCGCGTGTCCGGACGGCCAGACCTGCATCGACGAGTCCGGCACCTGCACGTGCGTGGCCGACGGCGACGGCCCCTGCGCGCCGGCGACCATTATCCGCACGATTCATTCGAGATACCTGCCGAACTCCGGCACGTCACTGAGTACCGGCTGGTCGGGATCGGCCCACGACGTCGACATTCCGGACAGCACCGGTGAGACGGTGGACGTGGTCTGCGACAATCATTGCGAGAACTGCGAGATTTCCCTGAACGTGCAAGCAGGCGAGCCTACGTCCAACTGCCGCTGCACTTCGGATCCCACGCAGACCTGCACTGCGATCAACGGCTCCGATGCTGCGAGTTGCGGCTCACTCGACCCGACATGCCGCTGCTACTTCGGCTCGCCTCTTCCCCTGTCCTCCGGCGGAACGCCCGCCTGCGTCGTCAACCGTATCCGCCAGGACTACGGCGGCTCGATGAATCTGCGAACCGGTGTCTGGAACGACGAGATTCGTCTTGCGGCGGTCGTCCATCTTGGACTGTCCACCACGGCTCCGTGTCCTGTCTGTGAGGGCGACCCGACACCGAACGACGGCGTGCGCGGCGGCACCTGCAGTGGCGGTGTCGGCAGCGGCGCATGCGACGCCAATGGCGTACACCCGACGTTCGGTGCGACGAGTTGGGACTGCTTGCCGACGACGGCGGCAAACATCAGCGGCACCGGCCTGCTCATCAACCTCAACTCGTCGACCGGTACACAGAACATGCCGGCCACACTGCCGTGCGACACGCCGGACGGGGCGGACTGTCACTGCCGTCTCTGTTCGGGCAACGGCAACCTCGGTTGCTCGTCCGACGCGGAGTGCGCGGCGGCGGGAGCAGGGACGTGCACCGTAGGCGGCGGCGCCGGCGTCAAGCTCAACGAGTGCGACGGCTTCCAGTGCAGCGCGAACGGCCAGTGCACGACGGGTCCCGTCGACACGTATTGCGACGACACCGTGCACCCCGACGGCCGCGGCTTCCTGCCGTGCAGCAGCAACGGCGATTGCTCGGGCGGAACCTGTTCGATCGTCGATCTGCGCCGCTGTTTCCCGGATCCGATCACGATCGAGGGCGATCCCGACCGCTACGAGCCTTTGACCGGAGCGTTGTTCTGCATCGCGCCGACGTCGAACGTGGCGATCAACCTTGCAGCCGGCCTGCCGGGCCCGGGCGAGCTCTCGCTCTCCTTCAACTCGGACATCCGCTGCAAGAGCGATCCGAACCTCATCTACGAGTTCCCGGCCGGCGAAAACTGCGGCGGCGTAGGGGGAACGACGACGACGACGTTGCTGCCTCTGCCAACCTGCGCTGAGTCGGACGCGCCGGTGTGCGGCGGTGTCTGTCCGCTCGGGCAGGCCTGCACGGACAACATGGGCGCGTGCGAATGCACGGGGCTCCCGCTGCCCGAATGCGTCAGCGCGTCGGCGCCGACGTGCGGCGGCCTGTGCCCGAACCTGACCGACCTCTGCACGGACGTGGGCGGCATCTGCGAGTGCATGCCCGCCACGCTGCCTCAATGTTCGAGTGCCACGGCTCCGGCCTGCGGCGGCGTCTGCCCGACCGGCGAGCTCTGCCAGAACGTCGGCGGCGCCTGCGAATGCGGCGCCCCAGGGATCCCGCCGTGCGCGGGCTCGCTGTCGCCCACCTGTGGCGGTCTCTGCGACGTCGGCTCGATCTGCATCGACATGGCCGGAACTTGCGGCTGTCAGTCGCTCGGACTGCCGACCTGCGCGATGGCGACGTCGCCTGGATGTCTCGGAACCTGCGCGGTCGGTTCGCTGTGCCAGGACGTCCTGGGCGCCTGTCAGTGCGTGGGCATACCGCTGCCGTAACTGCCTCTGGGCCTGCCTGCCCGTACTCCCCGTACGGGTAGGCAGGGCCCGGCTGCCTACCGACCCCTCCTCCCCGGGGAAGACCCATTCGGTCCGGCGCGCTCCGCACGCCTCTTTCTGATAGGAACTGGACTCGCCGCGTTCGCCCCTCACCGGTTCGGAGCTCACAGCTCGCGGCTCCTGTCGATTGCAGCGCGGCTAGAACGACTACTTCCCGGCAAGCCCCGCAGCGGTGCGGGCGCTCGACCATCGGCCCGCAGCGCTGCGGGCGCCAATCAAGGAGGCAGGCCGGATGAAGCTGCTCATCGGCACGCGCAAGGGCGCGTGGATCTTTCATGGGGACGATGCGCGCCGGAGCTGGCGCGTCGACGGCCCTCATCACCTCGGACAGATCGTCCATCATCTCGTGCTCGACCCGCGCGACGGCCGCACGCTGCTCATGGCGGCGAAAACCGGTCACCTCGGGCCGACCGTGTTCCGGTCGGTCGACCTCGGCCGCACGTGGAAGGAAGCCTCGCGCCCGCCCGCGTTTCCGAAGGTCCCCGAAGGCGAGAACGGACGCGCAGTGAGCCACACGTTCTGGCTCGAGCCGGGACACGCGAGCGAGCCGGGCGTGTGGTGGGCAGGCTCGTCGCCGCCGGGGCTCTTCCGCAGCGACGACGGTGGCGACACGTGGGAAAGCGTCGCCGGCTTCAACGAGAACCCGATGTACCCGAAGTGGGTGCCCGCCGATTCGGGTACGCCCGATGGGCCGCTGCTCAACCAGATCGTGATCGACCGGCGCGACGCGAACCATCTCTACATTGCGACGTCGACGGGCGGCGTTTTCGAAAGCAATGACCGCGCTGCAACGTGGAAGCCGCTCAACAAGGGCGTCGAGGCGAACTTCAATCCCGATCCGTATCCGGAGTACGGACAGGACGCGCACTATCTCGCGGCGCCTGCGACCCGGCCGGACCGGCTCTACCAGCAGAACCACTGCGGCATCTACCGCATCGACCGCCCGTCGGACACGTGGGAGCGCATCGGGAAGAACATGCCGGCCGACGTCGGCGACATCGGTTTCTCGATCGCGGCGCATCCTCGCGACGCCGACACGGCGTGGGTGTTCCCGATGGACGGCAGCGACGTGTGGCCGCGCACGAGCCCAGGCGGAAAGCCGGCGGTGTACCGTACGAAGGATGCGGGTGCGTCGTGGCAGCGGCTCGACCGCGGCTTCCCGCGCGAACAGGGCTGGTTCACCGTCAAGCGCCAGGCGTTCTGCATCGACTCGCACGATCCGGTCGGCGTGTACCTCGGCACGACGGGCGGCGAGCTGTGGGCCAGCACGGACGACGGCGAGTCCTGGAGCACGATCGCGACCCACCTTCCCGAGATCTACTCCGTGGTCGCAGCCGAGCCGGCCTGATGAAGGTTCTGCTGCCGACGATGCTGCGATCGTACAGCCACGGCGACGCCGAGGTGGCGGCCGAGGGCACGACGCTGCGCGGCCTGCTCGAGGACCTCGACCGGCAGTTCCCGGGTATCCGCTTTCGCATCATCGACGAACAGGAGAGAGTGCGGCAGCACGTGCGCATCTTCGTGGACGGCGAGGTGGCGGCGACGATCGACGTTTCGCTCGAAGGCACCGCGGTGGTGCAGATCGTCGGCGCACTCAGCGGCGGCTGAAGGACAGAAATCGGGGACGGATCCCGATTCTTCTGTAGCGCGAAAACGGGGCCGCTTACCTGACGACCGTGGACGGGGCGTTTCGCCGGCCATCCCCGTTCGCCAGGTAAACGCCCCCGTTTTCGGAACTGTGGGGAATAGGGATCCGTCCCCGATTTGAGGAGAAAGCGATGCAGCGAAGAATACTCGGCAGGAACGGACTCAACGTCTCGGCGATGGGGCTCGGCTGCATGGGCATGTCGGAGTTCTACGGCGCGCGCGACGAGGCGGAGTCGATCGCGACGATCCACCGCTCGATCGAGCTCGGCGTCAACTTTCTCGACACGGCCGACATGTACGGGCCGTTCACGAACGAAGAGCTGGTCGGCCGCGCGATCAAGGGCCGCCGCGGCGAGGTCGTGCTCGCGACCAAGTGCGGCATCGTGCGCGATCCCGGGAACAAGATGCTGCGCGGGGTGGACGGCTCGCCCGAGTACATCCGTAACGCCTGCGACGCGAGTCTGAAGCGCCTCGGCGTCGACCACGTGGACCTTTACCAGCTCCACCGCGTCGATCCGCAGACGCCGATCGAAGAAAGCGTGGGCGCGATGGCCGACCTCGTGAAGGCGGGCAAGACCCGCTTCCTCGGCCTGTCGGAAGCGGGCAGCGAGACGCTGCGCCGCGCGCAGAAGGTTCATCCGATCGCGTCGGTGCAGAGCGAATATTCGCTGTGGAGCCGCGACGTCGAGGACGACGTGCTCGCGACGTGCCGCGAGCTCGGCATCGGTTTCATCGCGTACAGCCCGCTCGGGCGTGGCTTCCTCACGGGACAGATCAAGAGCTTCGAGGACCTCGCCGCCGACGATTACCGCCGCCTCCAGCCTCGCTTCCAGGGCGACAACTTCCAGAAGAACCTCGACCTCGTCGCGCGACTGACGGAGATCGCGAAGGAGAAGGGCTGCACGCCCTCCCAGCTCGCGCTGGCGTGGGTGATGGCGCAGGGCGACGATATCGTGCCGATCCCCGGTACCAAGCGGCGCAAGTACCTCGAGGAGAACGCCGGCGCGGCGAACGTGCGGCTCACCGCCGAGGATCTCGCGCGGATCGATCGCGCCGCGCCGCAGGGTGCCGCGGCGGGCACGCGCTACCCCGAGGCGATGATGGCGTTCGTAAATCGCTGAGCGGAAGGGAGCGGAGCGCGCATCCCACGCGACCGGCCGGGCGCCTGGGCCGCACGGTCATTCGAGGCGCGGCATGGCGGCGAACGCCCGCGCGTCGTGGGCCGGTACGATCGTCAGATCCGGGTACTTCGCGGCGATCGCCGCCATGTGCAGCAGCTGCCCGCGCACGAGCACCTCGTCGCTGTCGGCGAGCCTGCGCATCAGCCACGGGCGCTCCTCGCGGAGCGCGATGCCCTCGAGCTGCCAGACGAGGTCTCCGACGAACGCATACCGCTTCGCGCCGGGCAGCGTGACGAACACGATCACGGATCCCGGCGTGTGGCCCGGCGACGGCACGAGCACGATGCTCCCGTCGCCGTGGAGGTCGTGGCTCGCGGGAAATCCGAGCCAGGGCGGGCCCTCGAACGCGTACTCTTCGTACTTCGCACCTTCGAGGTTGCGCGCCACCACGCTCGAGAATCCGCCGTCGCGGATGAAGGCTTTCTCCTCGGCGTTCACGAGAATCGGCGTGCCGGGGAAGTCGGACGCGCCGCTCACGTGGTCCCAGTGCGCGTGGGTAAGGACGATGGCACGCAGCCGTTTCCGATCGTATCCGGCTGCATCGAGCTGAGCGGCGGCGGGCTTTTCCGGAACGAACGCCGCCATGCGCCGCAGCAGCCACGGCAGATCGAGCACCTGCGTATCGATCCTGCTGCCGAAGCCCGTGTCGATGAGCACGTCTCCGCGCGGGTGCTTCACCAGCACGGCGGTCATCGCGAAGTCGCGCCTTTCGCCGAACGAGCCTCCGCGGTAGCCGAACGCGGCGTTGCGTTCGGTGTGGCCGGTCGGGAGCTGGAACATCGCCATGTCGGGGGGCGGCGATGCGGGCGGAAGCGGTGCGGTGAAGGGCAGGGGAGACGGGAGAGGGGAGGAAGAGAAGGTGCTCGCGAGAAGGGCGAAGGGGACGGCGAGGACGAGAAGTGTGAAGAGAGCTTTCTTCACCGCGTGAGAATGCTCTGGCCGGATTTCACGATGTCGGCTTCCTTGATCTGCTCGATCGGCTGCGGGATCGCGATTCCGCGCTGAACGGCCGGGCGTTCGGCGATGCGGTCGATCCACGCCTTCACGTTCGGCAGGTCGTCGATCTCGATGCCGGCCCATGCGTGGATGCGCACCCACGGCCACGACGCGATGTCGGCGATCGTGTAATCGTCGCAGAGGAACTCGCGTCCTTCGAGTCGCGACTCGAGGACTTCGTAGAGGCGTTTGGTCTCGTTGTGGTAGCGCGAGATCACGGCCGGAAGCTTCTCGGGGAAGTAGCGGAAGAAGACGTTGGCCTGGCCCTGCATCGGTCCGATGCCGCCCATCTGGAACATCACCCACTGGAGGACGGTCGAGCGGCCCTTCACGTCCTTCGGCAGGAGCTTGCCGGTCTTCTCGGCCAGGTAGACGAGGATCGCACCCGACTCGAAGACGGCGAAGTTGTCGTTCTCGCGATCGACGATGGTCGGAATGCGGCCGTTCGGGTTGATCCTGAGGTAGTCGGGCTTCTTCTGGTCGCCGGCGCCGAGACTGATCGGGTGCACCTCGTAGGGAAGGCCCGTCTCCTCGAGCATGATGGAGGCCTTCCAGCCGTTGGGGGTCTGCGAGGTGTAGAGGTCGATCATCGGGTTATCCTTCGTTTCGAGCACGGTCGCGCTTCGAGAGCGCCATTTCATCCGTCACGCTTCGCGCTCCTTACAGATCGGAACTGGACTCGCCCCGTTCGCTCCTCACCGGTTCAGAGCTCACGGCTCGGGCTCCTCTCGACGCGGCAGCGCACGTAGCGGTGGTGCGGGATGCCGGTGAACGGGTCGCGGTCGGCCGCATCGGTGAATTCGTTCATGTTGATGCCGTCACGGATCGGCGCGCCGCCGGCATCGAAGCCGGTGATCATGCCGAAGCCGTTCGGCATCGCGACCTGGCCTTCGAGCAGCTTGTCGTCGATCACGACCGGCAGCACCACCGACGCGCGATTGGTCGTGAGCATCGCCATGTCGCCGGCGTTGATTCCCAGCGCGGCCGCGTCGGTCGGATGCAGGCTCAGCGGGCAGTGCGGGCCACTGCCCTTTCGCCACGCCGGGTCGCGCTGGATGGTGTTGGCGGTCCAGCGCGTGCGCAGCCCGTTCGACAGCACGAGCGGATACTCGGGATTCTCGCGCGATGTCGCG
>CAYYVZ010000090.1:0-14930 GCA_964475235.1 uncultured Myxococcales bacterium
TGCGACTCGACATCACCTCACGCTGGATCTCGCGACTGAACGCCGTCGAGCCCGACGCCGGCATCGAGTGCTTTTACGGCTTCCTCAAGGATCTGGCAGAGACTTTCAATGATTTTCGCGAGAGCCTCTTCGACGACACGACTTTCCTCTGTCCTTCGGTCGACGCATTTGCGAAGCACGTCGTACTCGGAAGCCTCGGCGCCCCCGACGTGAACCGCACCGGGTTCTACCCCGCGAGGTCGGCCGACAGCGCTGCACGTGTCGCACGATCCGCATTTCTGCTCGGCAAGCTCGACGCCCTGGTCAAGACCTACCGCCCGGCCGTCGATCCTGCGGCCGAAGTACGCATCACGCCCAGCCACGGCGAAGACCGGCCGCTCGAGGAGCGAGCCATCCCCCGCTACTATGACGTTCGCGGCAACTCCCCGCTGCCCGAAGCCTGGAGCCACCGCCTGACCCGTCGTTCGATGGCGGACTACAACTACTCCGCGAACGCTCGCGACTACGATGGGAAAGGAGGCGCGGCCAACCCCCTCGCCACGCAGATCGGACGGTACACGTTCTTCCGCGTCGAGGGGCATCTCGGCCAGGACGTCCGGAAAGTCGAGTCGGCTCTCCAGCAGACCATCGCGGCAAACAACGTCCCCATCTGTATCCGCGCAGTGCTCGTCGGCAAGGAGAGGCCGAGCATCGCGATCAGGCCGTCGATTCGCTACTCCGACCTCCACCGACTTCACTACATCGTGCGGCAGGACATCTCCGGGCAACTTGACGATGTAGTCGAGCACGGGCGGGTGCTGAAACTGGACCTGGAGACCGCCGTTTCCAGCAAGGATCTCGACGATGCGCAGAAGCCGGACGGCACGCCGACGCTGCGGGAAATCACCACGCAGAAGCAGGCCGGCACCCAGACGGCAGCCCTGCGCGCCAAGAACGGCCTCGCGCAGGGGTTCGCAGGCTATCGAATGACCACATGGCAGAACGACATCAAGGAAGCCGTTACCCATGCGACCGACCTCAAGTTCCAGCTCGGCGACGTCGCCAAGCCCGTGTTCGCGACGCCAGTGGACTCGTTGCTTACGAACAGCCACGTCCTGTGGGTCGACTGGATCGACAAGGTCATCCGGAAGAAAGACGAAAAGGCCGACGACCAGCTGCTGTTCGAGAACTTCATCCGCCAGCATCCGGCTGCCGAGCATCTCGCAGGGGCGACTCGAGGCGGAACGTTCGTGATCCTCTACTCAGCCGACGGCACCGTCATCGGGGACGTTGCGCTTCCGTACTGGTGGCCTGAGGTCGCAGAGGAAGCTCCGGAGGAGCCCGCGCTGCCGCGTCCGGAGTTCAAGCCGCCAATCTCCGTGCGACCCCCCATCAAGATCCTGCCGCGAATCGAAGACCTCATTCGCAAGAAGATCATCGTGCCCGAGCTGGACCTGTTCCGTCGCAACGAGATCGAGCCGTTGCGCAAGGACACCAGCGCCATCCAGCGCAACTTCATCCAGGGCGTCCAGGACTTCTCGGACATCGTGGGCAAGGCGAGGACGTACCCAGACCTCGAGAAGTACGGCACGAGCTCGACCGGCCCGGGCGTCATCGATCCCGGCCTGGCAACACGCCTCCAGAAAATGGAGTTCGAGCGCAACAACGTCCATCAGCTAAGGATCGACATTCAAGGCCTCGATCCCACACATCCTTCCAGAATCGATCTCGAACAGCAGTTCGAAAAGCGACAGCAGGACCTCATGGTGACGTCGAACGAGGTGACAACCTACGTAGCCACCGCCAACCTCGCTTCGCCGTCCGACAGCGCGGTGGCCGCGGCGGCCACTTCACGAGTTCTCTCCACTCTGGACATCAAGAAAGCGGACCAGCTCGGGTCCCGCGTCTCGGCGACGATGAACGCGCCGTCCGTCAAACCCGACGTCAAGCTCAAGTTCGCAACCATGCTCGGAACGCAGGGCTTCAAATAGCCGATGGAAGAAACACATCGCATTCGTCGTCTGAGCTGCCGGGTCTGCACCGGCGACGCGCGCGCCGCATTGGCGTCGCGATCCCGTGTTCGCGATTCACTCTATCCCGACTGGCTGGCCGAGCTCGAGCGCGGGTTTCGTGAAGCCTCGAAGGACGCAGAGGAAATCCACATTCCTGAGCTGCGTTTCGAGCTGCGCGTGAACGCGCTCGACGATGTCGCCCCCGCCCTCTCCCAGATGGCCCGCGATCGAATCCGCGGCCTCGTGCCGGCGCTCCAGTCGCAGCCACCCTCGGTCGGGCTTGCCGCGATGCTGGAGTACCTGCAGACCGGGATCCTGCCATGGCGACTGCGAGTAGCGGCCCGGACAAAAACGCTCGCCGGTCTGTCCGTCGCTGCAGGCGATATCGCCCTGATCGCGAGCGAGCTGCCGCGCGCACTTCTGCCGGCTTACGCGTTCTTCACGCGCTGGTTGCCGCTCCTCGCGCAGCACCGCTGGGTCGAGATCGCGCGGAACGTCGACTTCGGTCTCGCCGGCATCGACGTCGCGAAAACCCTCCTCGACATGACCGCGCCCGGAACAGTCGCACCATCGTTCCATGCTCGCGTAGTCTCGTGCTCTGCCGTGCTCGCCATCGCTCACGCCTGGCGTGCGACACCGCCGGAGTCACGCTCCGAGTTCGTACAGGAGGGCCGAAACCTGCTTGCCGCTGTGTCGCGGGAATCGGGCTTCACGGTGTCGGAACGTTGGCTCTCCCGGCTTCCGGAGTCGCCGGTGACGACGCACTCCCGGTTCGCTCCGCCGGAGAACACCGAGCCGCGACGTGCGCAGCCTGCTCGCAGGCACGCGCGAGAACACTCCGACGATGCGCCCGCAGCAGGGTCCAGCCCCTCGTCGTCGGCGGTCCAGGCGGTGCCGGTTCAAGAGTTCTCGCCGACCCTCGCCGACTCGACTGCTGACGCTCCGCTCGGCCTTGCCGTATCCGACTCCGGACTTATTCTGCTGCACCCGTTCCTCACACGACTGTTCGCGCAAACCGGAGTTCTCGGCCGCGACGCCACGACGATCGCCGCATCGCAGCTCTCGCGCGCGGCCGCCCTGCTTCATTTTGCAGCGACAGGCGAAGACGACGCCCGGGAACTCGATCTCGGACTCGCCAGGATCCTTCTGGGCGTCCCCATCGGCGCCCCCCTTGCGGTTTCACCAGGGCTGCTTCTCTCCTCCGACCGCGAGGAGGTCGCCCGGCTGCTGATCTCCGTGATCGAACACTGGAACGCCCTGGGCAGCTCGTCCGTCGCGTCCTTACGCACCTCATTCCTACAGCGTGGCGGCGTTCTCGAGGATCTCGGTGCGTCGTGGAAGCTGCACGTCGAGGCCAGGCCGTTCGACGTACTCCTCTCCCGGCTGCCGTGGGGACTCTCGATCGTGAAGCTTCCGTGGATGCGAGCTCCGGTATTTGTCGAATGGAAAACGCACTGAACAGCAATGCCCATGACCTCGAGCGCGAGCTCGACTGGTTCGCAAATGTGCTGGATGCGCGCTTGCAGGCATACTTCGGCAGCGACGCCCGGCGCAAGGTCCACTTCGCGCTTCCTGCTCCTTCGCTAGATTCCAGCGACTCACCGTACGCCCGTTTCTGCCGCGAGCACGACGTGTCGGCCGAGGAGCGCCTCGTCCTCCTGCTCGCTCTCATTCCGCACATCCGCCCTCAGCTTCTCGACGTCCTTCTCACCCGCAACGACGCCACCAACGGCCGCTTCTCCGAGTTCGGCGGATCCACGACCGCCAGTCGCGGCGGCTTCGTACCGACGGGCGAAACCGCAGTGTTCCTGCTCGCAGGAGACGAGCTTGGCGCTCGCTTTGCGACGATGCGTCTTTTCGAGCCCGACGCGCTGCTCATCCGTCACGATGTCGTGCGCCTCTCGGGTGTTTCCGAGGGCGAGTCACGACTTGCGGGCACGTTGGTGCTGTCGAACGACTTCCTGCAGCGGTTCACCAGCGGCGACGAGGTTCGTCCGGCTTTCAGTACGGAGTTCCCCGCCCGGCGAATCCAGACCGAGCTCGAGTGGAGCGATCTCGTGCTGCCAGAGACGACGGTACGGCAGCTGGATAGCATCCTCCAATGGGTGCGGCATGGCGAGACGCTCCTCGACGGCTGGCGCATGCGCAGCCGCCTCCAGCCCGGATACACCAGTCTCTTCTACGGCGATCCCGGCACGGGCAAGACGCTCGCGGCTTCGCTGCTCGGCAAACACTGCGAGCGCGACGTCTACAAGGTCGACCTGAGCCTCGTCGTCTCCAAGTATATTGGCGAAACCGAGCGCAACCTTTCCCGCGTCTTCGACACCGCCGAGCACAAGGGCTGGATCCTGTTCTTCGATGAGGCTGATGCCCTTTTCGGCCGCCGCACGCGCGTCAGCGACTCCCACGATCGTTATGCGAACCAGGAGATCAGCTACCTCCTGCAACGCATCGAATGCTTCCACGGCGTCACCATTCTCGCGTCGAACTTCAAGGCGAACATCGACGACGCCTTCGTCAGGCGCTTCCAGTCCGTTATTCATTTTCCCGTACCGAGACCGCCCGAGCGTCTTCGGTTGTGGCGCGAAGCTTTCTCCGATCGCGTTCGACTGGATCCACGCATCGACCTCGCGGCCGTCGCCGATCGCCACGAGATGACGGGGGGCACGATCATGAACGTCGTACGATTCGCGTCGCTGATGGCGATCAGCCGCGGAGACACAGTGATCGCACCCGACGATTTCGAAGAAGGCGTTCGCCGCGAATTCCTGAAGGACGGTCGCGCGATGTAGCGGACGGCCGCTGCGGCGAACCACGCAACCCGGGAGAGCTACGAGCTTGGCCGAATCTGCCCGCAAGATCGTCAACCGTGCCCCAGAGCCTGTGCGGCCGGCAATCGTGCCGGTCCAGGCCGTGGTGACGCGGTCTTGCGTGCAGTTGCGCAGCGCTTCGCCGGCAGCATCCGGCGATCGTGCCGAACGGGAGGCCGATGCCACCGCAGCCCGTATCGTGCGCATGACCGCGCCGGCTGGCCTTGCCATCAAGCCGCAACCCGCCGACGTTCGCACTCGCGTCTCGCCCCACGTCGCCCGCTTCGCGGACGCGGCGCGCGCGATGCGCAGCGCAGGTGGCACTTCTGCGCTTCGATCCGCTACGCCGACTCCCGCGAGTTCTGCGTCAGGTTCACCGCTCCCTGCCCCGGTGCGCGGGTTCATGGAATCCAGGTTCGGCGCGGACTTCGGCGACATCCGGATCCACACCGACGAACAGGCAGCCCGACGAAACCGCGAGTTGCATTCGCACGCCTTCACGATCGGCAACCAGATTCACTTCGGAAGGAACCGTTTCGAGCCGGGTACGGAACGGGGACGCGAGCTGATTGCGCACGAACTGACTCACACGATCCAGCAGGGCGCCGCTCAGCAGATGCGAGACGAGAGCCTCGCCGTACGCGAGCGGCAGTCCGGCGGCGTCCAGCGAGTGGGGATGGACGACGCGATCGCGTTCTTCGCCGAACGCGCCAACGCGATCCCGGGCTTTCGCCTGTTCACGGTGATTCTCGGGACCAATCCGCTGACTTGGGCGCGCGTCGATCGCAACGCAGCCAATGTTCTTCGAGCGCTCGTCGAGATCCTGCCGGGTGGAAGCCTCATTACGCGGGCCCTCGACAACCACGGCATCCTCGAGTCCGTGGGGACGTGGGTAGAGCAGCAGTTCGGGAGCCTCGGCCTGAGTGCGGCCTCGATTCGCGACGCCGTCCATCGTTTCCTCGATTCTCTCGGCTGGAGCGACATCTTCGATCTCGGCGGCGTCTGGGAACGGGCCAAGCGACTCCTGCGCGATCCAGTGGACCGCATGATTTCGTTCGCAGGGTCGCTCGCGCGCGGAATCCTCGGCTTCATCCGCGCCGCGGTTCTGCGGCCTCTGGCACGGCTCATCGAGGGCACACGCGGCTACAGCCTTCTCAAGGCATTGCTCGGCCAGGACCCTGTGACCGGAGACGCGGTGCCGCGCACGGCGGACACGCTGATCGGCGGCTTCATGCAGCTGATCGGACAGGACGAGGTGTGGCAGAACCTGCGCCGCGCGAACGCCGTGCCGCGCGCGTGGGCATGGTTCCAGACCGCGTCGTCTGCACTGATGGGGCTGGTACGGAGCATCCCGTCCCGATTCACGGACCTCCTCGAAAGCCTCGGCGTCTCTGACCTCGTGACGGTGACCGGCCTCTTCGAGAAGGTCGGAAGCCTGTTCGGAAGGTTCGCCGGCGACTTCGTCTCGTGGGCCGGCAATGCCACGTGGAGCTTCCTGCAGATCATCTTCGAGGTCGTCGCCCCGAGCGTGATGCCTCACCTGCAGCGGGCAGCCGGCGCGTTCCGGACGATTCTGCGCAACCCGGTCGGTTTCGTCGGCAACCTGGTGCGCGCGGCGACGACCGGATTCGCGCAGTTCGCCGCCAACTTCCTGCGACACCTGAGGGCCAGCGTGCTGCAGTGGATCACCGGGGCGCTCTCGGGCAGCGCGATCTACGTTCCGGCTTCGTTCGCGCCGAAAGAGCTTCTGAAGTTCGTCCTGTCAGTGCTGGGACTCACCTGGCAGAACCTGCGACAGCGACTGGTACGTCTCCTCGGCGAAACCGCCGTCGTCGCGCTCGAAACCGGATTCGACCTGGTGCGAACACTCATCGTGGACGGCCCAGCGGCGGCCTGGGAGAAGATCGTCGAACAACTGTCCAACCTGAGAGAAATGGTCCTCGAGCAGATCATGAGCTTCGTCTCGACCCAGGTCGTGCAGCAGGCGATCGTCCGGCTGGTCAGCGCACTGAATCCCGCGGGAGCATTCATCCAGGCGATCCTCGCCACGTACAACACCGTGACGTTCTTCGTCGAGCGGCTTCGGCAGATCGGCCAGGTCGCGGTGTCTTTCCTCGAATCAATCGCGGCGATCGCGTCCGGAATGATCGCCCCCGCCGCCAACCGCGTGGAACAGACCCTGGCCGGAATGCTGACGCTCGTCATCAGCTTCCTCGCGCGTCTCGTCGGGCTCGGAAACATCGGCGAATCGGTCGCCCGTATCGTCGGGCGCGTGCGGGCACCGGTCGATCGGGCGCTGGACAGGGTAACGGAGTGGATCGTCACGATGGCCCGCCGCGTCGCGCGATTCGCGACTACGGCAGCGAGCAACCTCGTGAACTGGTGGACCATGCGCCAAGCCGTCACCAGCCTCGACGGCGAGGCCCACATGCTTTCGTTCGTGGGCGAGGAAGCCGCAGCGCAGCTGATGATCGCCAGCGATCCGATGACTCTGGAGAAATTCCTGGACACGAAGAAAGAGGAAGCCAGAGGAGGGTCGAAAAAGGAGGCCATGGCTACGCTTCGTACAATCGTCGCGCGGATCAAGGCTGCCAAAGATCTGCCGAAAGCGAGATACGCGGAAACTCAGCGCATCATCGCCAGGGAGATGCAGAAAGCCGTCGAGCCTCTCCAGGAACTCCTCACCGGCGACGATGTCGGCTCCGCGGCAACTCCACTCCAGCTCAAGTACACAAAGAGGCGGGCAAGCGCTTATCCGACGATACTCATCGGACCGCGATGCGCGAAGCCGATTGAACAGAAGTGGTTGCGTAGCCGGAACTTCGCTCAGATCGATGGGGTGTTGACGTCGGACGAGCGGGCCGAATGGAAGAATCGCAACCGTCAGATCAAAGCCTACTTGCCTACCCGTCCAGACACGCTACCGGGGACGAATACCAAGATCGGGATTGAGCCGCAGTTCCAGGTGGACGTTGGCCTGAGAGTGCAGTACGAAGCATCGCGAACCAGGGGCGGCCGTTTGATCAACCGGGCGCTCGAGGATTTCGGCTTCCGCGCACGGGAAGAGGACATGGACGGCGACCACGTGGTCGAGATGCAGATCGGTGGACCGAATTCGCTGCCGAACCTCTGGCCGTTGAGTGCGAGCGAGAACCGCTCCAGCGGGTCGAAGCTCAAGCACGCAATCGACGAGGCCAAGCGACAGATCCCTCGCCCGCCTCGCCGGAACTCGAAAATCACCAAGAACAGCTTCTACATCATGATCATCGAGTGTCTTTAGTCGCGGGTGCACGGTGGCCGGTTCGCGCCGCCGCCCGGCCCTCTTTCAGGCCCCGATGGCCTTGCGAACGCGCTTGATCACGACGTTCGCCGACTTGCGCGCGTCGGAAAGAATCGAGTCGCCGCTCTTCTTGATCTCCCGCCACGACTCGTCCGCGGTGGCGGACAGGCGCTTGAGCACGCGCGCGGCTTCGCGCTGCGTGGATCGCAGCGATCCGAGCTGCGAGCTCGCGTCCTTGCGCAGCTCGCGGATCTTCTTGCGCGCGTCCCGCTCGATCTTCCTTTCGGCGCTGACGAGACTCTTCTGAATCTCGAGGACCGACTTCTCCAGGTGCGCGACGCCCGAGGCGAACTCGCTGTAGGCGACCTTCGCTTCCTTCGTCATCCGTGCCGCCATGGTGGCCGGCTTCTTCGCTTTCCGCTTCTTGCTGCGCCCAGTGGCCATCGTTTCCTCCTTCTCGGCCTCCCCGGCCCCTTTCTCGAGGCTGCCGGGGCTGCCGGTTGCGCGACGGTTGGTTCAGACTGCGTGATTCAGGATCCAGTGGAGAAGGCCGATGACGAACGCGAACCCCACCACGAGCATGAACCGCCTTTCGAGATCGTGCGCAGTCTTGTCATGAAACATGTCGCTGCTGTGACTTCTCATACTGCACCTCCTTCCGCTGTGGCCTTTTGTTCGACAGGCGGAGTTGGTTTGGCGTGCTGACACATACCGAGCAAGCGTAGTGCCAGTCGGACGGTAGCGGCAGAGACGAGCTCTCAACGCTGAATTTGCTGAAGAAGTCGCTGCAGCCTCTGTGGGAATGCAGACGAAGGACTCCACGATCTCCCGAATCTGACGATTCCGGTTCCCGGGACTGGGAATCGGCAGACGAACGATCGTGCCCTGCCCGAGCTCGGAGCTCGCGTACCGCGTTCCGTCGTCCCTCTTCAGAGCCCGTGCCGGTAGTCCAGCATCAACCGCGCATCCGACTGCGTCGGATCGAAGCGCACGGAAATCGACTCGTCGTCGGCCAGCGGCAGGGCCTTTCCGTACACGAACGGCTCGTCGGGACTCACGCGCATCGCCATGGCCAGCGACCAGAGCGCGCCGCGCGCGGGCGCACCGGCGAGAAAGACGGCCAGCATCTGCTCGGCGCGGGGAGCGTTTCTGTCCTGCCCGGCCTCGTCTTTTTCGAGCAGCTCGACCAGCTCGGTCACGAAACGGCGGCAGGCGAAGTAGAAGACGATCGGTCGCCCCACCCCGCCGACCGCTTCGGCGCGTGCGATCCGCGCCGGATCGATCTCCAGCCGAACCGGTTGCGCCATTTCGAATCGGTATCCCCAGCGCCGCATATCGAGCGGCACCGCGCAGTCCGAGCCCTGGCGACCCGCGAGGCTGAGCACCGGGATCACGCCGGGCGGCGTTCGGCCAGGCCCCAGACCCGCGCCGGCCGAGCACGACCAGAGCGCGACGGCCAGGAAGGCGCAGGTCAGTCGCCTCGCACTTCCCGGCCGCAAAGTACGCAGGCCCGCCCGCTCGAACCCGGACCCCGCTCCCGCCATCCTGAGTCTCGTCGCAAAAACGCCACGGCAAAGCGAGGCCCCACGATGCAACGTCACGCGATCCGAATCGGAGCAAACCACCCGGCAGCAATCGGAGTCCTCCTTCTCTGCGCCGCACTGGCCGCGGCATGTTCGACTGCTTCGACCTCTTCCGGCGGAAAGGCCGCGAAGCACTCGATGCAGTCCGACCGCCTTCGCGAAGTCATGAAGACCTTCGATGCGTCTGTCCGCCGGGACGTCGCGACCGACGTCGATACGTACGGGCGCTGGGAAGGCGTGTTCCCCGAGATGACCGACGCGGCGGAAGCGCTCGAAGCGTCGGCGATCGAGCTTTCCGGCCATCCGCCGAGCGGCCTCGAGCTGCCCGATCGCGGCCGGTTCCAGGTGCTGGCCCGCTCGCTCGCCACCGCCGCCGGCGAGCTTCGCGACGCAGCGGCGCGCAACGACGCCGACGCAGTGGAGAGTGCCCGCACGCAGCTCGGCACAGCGTGCCGCGACTGTCATGAGCGGTATCGGCCGGGCTCGCCGGGCGTGCCGGACGCATTCCGGTAGTCCGGCCTCGAACCGAAGAACGCTGCGATCCTGTCCCGCTCGGCCTTCACGTCGGCGCGTCCGAGCTCGATGAGGCCGCTGCAGAACTCCGGCTCGAACAGAAGGTAGCTGGCAAGCTCGGTGATCGACTCGTCCGGGCCGAGGCCGCGCATCAGGTAGCGCACGGCCGGCGGGACGCGCCCCAGCACTCCGACGGCCAGCTCGCGTATTCTCTCCGACGGCCGCAGCCATAGGATCTCGACGAGACGGAACGGTTGTGCCGGGTTGCCGGTGGGACACTCGACGACGCTCGTGTTGATCCGCTCGCTGTGCTCGATGTCCACCTCGAGTGCGTCGAGCATCACGGCGTCCAGCAACACGCCTGCGACCTGCGCGATGGTCGGCGGCTCGCGGTACCGGCTCTTCTCCGCGCCGGGCGGCGGCGGACCGCTGACGCCGATCGCGACGATGCGCTCCGCGCCCAGATGAATGGCGGGCGCGAGGGGTGCGGTATTGCGGATCGAGCCGTCGCCGTACCAGCGGCCGTCGATACCGACAGGAGGAAAAAAGATCGGGATCGCGCTCGACGCCATCACGTGTTCGGCGCGAATGTCGGCGTGGACGACCCGCCAGCGGCGACGCGACCAGCCGGAATACCCGGCCGCCGCCTGCAGGAATACGACACCGTTCGAAGTGTGCAGGTCGGTGGCGATCACGGCCAGAGCACGCAGCCGGCCCTCGTCGATGTTGGTCTGGATGCGCTCGAACCGGATGTGCTCGCGAAGCAGGTCCGCGAGCGGCGCGGTGTCGAGCAGCGACTTGCCGCCGACGTGCCCCGTCGCCCCGCCGAAGGTCAGGTCCATCGCCCAGCGCACGCCGGTTCGCCCGAGGGACGCGATGTCGGTGCGATAGACGTGCTCGGCGCGCAGGCTGCGCCACACTTCCTCGAGCCGTACGATGCCGGACGGCATGTCGTCGGTGCGGCTGGCCAGCGTCGTGGCGTTGATCGAGCCGGCGCTCGACCCCACGAGGATGTCGAAGTGCGGCGCATTCGTCGCGAGAAACCCGTGCTCGGCCAGACCGGCGAGAACGCCGGCCTGGTAGGCGCCGCGAGCGCCCCCGCCGGAGAGAACGAGCGCGGTGGTCGGCGTATCAGGCATGGGGAAGCTCCTCGATCGCTGCCGCGAGCAGCGGTGCAATCCCGATCGTTCCGCGGGCACTCGCGATGCTGTCGCTGCACCACACGTTCTCCACTCCACAGCCGTGAAGCATTCGAATCGTCTCCTCCCCGCACAGCGCATGCGTCACCGCGCAGGAAACCGAACGGGCTCCGCGCCCGAGCAGGGCCCGCGCGCATTCGGCGATCGTGCGACCCGTGCTGATCATGTCGTCGACGAGCACCACGGTGCGGCCCGCAAAGGCCTCGTCCGGCAGCAACACTTCCACGCGCCGGTCTCCGCTTCGGATCTTTCGCGCGACGACGCAGCTCCAGCCGGCGTGCCGGGCGACGCTTTCCGCCCACTGCGCGGATTCGTCGTCCGGACCCACGACCATCGCGTCGTTGAGCTGAGTGCGCAAAAATCGTCCGATCGCGGGCGCCGACGACACGGCGACGCAGTCGTGGGCGGGCACGGCTTCCCGCAGCTCGCGCACGCGATGAAGATGCGGGTCCACGGCGACGACGCCGTCGAACAGATCGGCCAGGAAGCGACCGACGATGCGCTGGCTGACGGCTTCGCCGGCTATGAACGCGACATCCTGGCGCATGTAGCAGAGGTAGGGGGCGACCAGCACGAGATGCCGGACACCGAGCTCCCGTGCGGTCCGTGCCGCGAGCATCAGCTCGACCAGCTTCCCGTTCGGCCGGTCGAGGCTGCGCAGCAACACGACGACCTCCGGCAGCCGAGCCGGCAGGCGCACCCGCGTTTCGCCGTCGGGAAACTCGTGAACCTCCGCGACCGACAGCGGAGCGCCGACGAGACGGGCCGTGCTCGCGGCAAGCGCGCGGCTGTCCGGGAATGCCAGGACGTGGGCAGCCTTCATGGAAGCCTGCCGCGGACCGGTCAGGATCCGCGCTTCGGGCGCGAAGCCGCTTTCTTTCCGGCCCGGCCGGCGATCGGTTTCACGACGAGCACGGGGCAGGGAGCATCGCGCAGCACACGCTCGGTCACGCTGCCGAGGATGGCGTGTCCGAGGCCCTTGCGACCGTGCGTCGCCATGACGATGAGGTTGGCGCCCACCTCCTTGGCCACCGCCGAGATCGTTTCGTGGACGACGACGCCCCGTCGCACGAGTGCCTTGATCGGCAGATGCCGCGCATGGGGCTTCACCCAGCGTTCGAGCTGCTTGCGCGCGGCCCGATCGATCTCGTCGGCGATCGCCGCCAGGTCGATCGAGACGAGGGCGTCCGGGTAAATCGCCAGAGGCAGGGCGGGCACGTACAGCACGACGAGGGAGGCGTTTTGCGCCTTTGCCAGATGGACCGCATAGCGCACCGTCGAGAGCGACTCCGGCGAAAGGTCGGTGGTGGCGAGAATCTTCCTGAAGTGTTTCATCCGTTTCTCCTTCGGCTGCGCGCTCTTCGGGGGCTACGCGATCTTCGCGAGCTTGGCGACGGAGGCAGGCCGCGGCACGCGAACGGGTCGCAGCCCGGCCGGCCACGAGGCCGGATCCTCCGACGGCAGAATGGTGAGGCTCTGCCCGCGGGCGGTGAGCAGCTCCTCCGTTCGACATTCCAGCGCCGCAGCGGCCGCCGCGAGGCCCGACGTCGTGACACCCTGGATGCCGGGAGCGAGCGTGCTCGCCCCGCACTGGAACAGGCCCTCGATCTCGGTGCGCACGGGAAAGCTCAGCGGGCCGAGGTTGCGCAGCGTGTGCTCGACGCCGTAGATCGCGCCGCGCGTGGCCCCCGTGAAGTGCATGTTCGATAGCGGCGTGGACAGCGAGTGGAAAACCGTGCGGTCGCCGATGCCGGGCACGATGCGACTTGCCGTCTCGAACATCCGCCGCGTGAGCTCTTCCTTGAGATACTGGTAGTCGAGCGGGCGCTCGCCGGGGCGGGTGTCGCTCCAGCGCGAGAACGCATCGCAGGAAGCCAGTGCGATCGCTTCGACCGTGTGAAGACCGTCCTTGCGCAACGACGGATCCTTGAGCGTCGTGACGTTGAGGAACATCCCCGGGATCTCCTCGTGGCCCGTCAGCCCGGTGAGCTCGGCATAGCGGTAGGCCTCGTCGATATCGGTCGTGCGGCTGTACCAGACGTTGCCTGAATCGAGCCCCGCCGCCCTCAGGTCCATGTCCACCGCGAAGTAGAGACTGAGGGTCGCCACCGAGAAGCGCAGGCGACGCATCCGTCTGCGCAGTCGCGCGCTCAGGTGCTCGGGATCGACGAGCTTGCCCCACGTCATGCCGGGATCGCTGTTGGCGACGACGATCGGTGCGCGCACTTCGCTGCCGTCCGCCAACCGCACGCCGATGGCATGGCGATTCTCGACGAGGATGCGCTCGACCCTCGAGTCGAGCACGACGTCGCCGCCATGGGCCCGGATCTGCCTGACGAAGGCGTCGGGGATCGAATGGGCTCCGCCGCGCGGATAGCAGCCGCCGTTCGCGTAGTAACTCTGGAGGCCGGCGTGCAGCACGGTGGGGGCGCGGGAAGGCGCGAGCCCGTGGTCTCCCGCCTGGATCGACAGGATGCCGCGCAGCAGGGGATCCTTCGTGCACGTATCGAGGAAGTGACCGAGAGGCAGCAGCCCGTGCGCGAGCGTCGTCGGCATGCGCGAAATCGCGCGCAACCATCCGCGCGACTTCCCCATGGCGCCGAGCTCGTCGCCCATTTCGCCGATGATGGTGAAGTAGCGCTCGATCCCTGCCCGCTCGGAGGGGAACCGTTCGACGAGCCGTGCCGCGAAGCGGTCGAAGCCTTTCGGAATGTCGAAACGCTCGTCGCCGATCACGACGCGGTCGTAACCGTCGGGATCCAGCTCGAGAAAGACCAGGTCGTTCGCCACGCCGAGGCCTTCGTAGATCCCGCGCAGGGTTCCGCCCGGCTCCAGACCGCCGATGTAGTGAATGCCGGGACTGAACTGGAAGCCCTTCTGGCGGAACGACTGACTGTAGCCTCCCGGCAGCGAATGCTGCTCGAAGACGACTACACGCTTGCCGGCTCGTGCCATCGCGAGCGCGGCCGTCAGACCTCCTGATCCCGAGCCAATGACAATCGCGTCGCGGTCGTGCATATCGAGGCGTCCTGCTTCCATGGTCGAGAGGAGCAAGGAGCGTGCCCCTCGGTCGATCGTGGCCGGATTTCTCTTCTGCTCCGGCAATGCGATGGCGTGCAGCCCGGCGTGCTCGGGCGCGGAACCCTTGGAGTACGCAGCCCGGCCGCCGTTTCGGCTGCGAACACAAGGTCGGTCGCGTGAAGGAACGAGGCCGCCGCAGGATCGTGGGAAGCCGCCGAAGTTTCCCAGGCGCAGGAATCTTTTTTCTGGCAGATTCGCAATACTGACAAGACTTTGGGCTGGAGCACCTTGGGGCGACGACAAACGCGCGCCGGCGAAGAACTCTCCGCACTGGCACGCCCCCTGCTTGTTTTCTGACCCGGCCGCGGCGTTTCGGGTGGAAAGCAGAAAGCGAGAAATCATGCGACTTCAATTCCTCGGAGGGACCGGCACCGTCACCGGCTCGAAATACCTCCTCGAGCACGAGGGCCGGCGCGTGCTGCTCGATTGCGGTCTGTTCCAGGGCCTCAAACAGCTGCGACTGCGAAACTGGG
>CAYYVZ010000091.1:0-14881 GCA_964475235.1 uncultured Myxococcales bacterium
CAACGCCAATGACAGCGGGCCGGGATCGCTTCGCGCGGCGCTCGCTTCGGCCAGCGCGGATCCCGATCCGGACACCATCGTGTTCGAGATCCCGGGCGACGGCCCTCACACGATCGAGCTGCAGCAGTCGCTGCAGATCGTGGACGACCCTGCGCTGGTGGACGGCTACTCCCAGGCCGGAGCCGAGATCAACACCTGGCGGCAAGGAAGCAACGCGACTCCCGGCATCATCCTGGACGGCTCGGCGCTCGCGTCGGGGCCCGTGCTCGTCACGAGCCAGACCGCGGCGATTTTGCGCGGCCTGGCGTTCGTGCGCGGCCCCGAGCAGGGCGTCAAGTTCGACATGGGCTTCGGAATTTCCATCGAGGGCTGCTTCGTCGGTACGCTACCGGGCGGCGAAGCCGGCAACGGCAACACGACGCTCGGCATCCACGACGCCGGAAGCCTCGGCCTGAAGATTGGCGGCCCGAACGTCGGACAGCGCAACGTGGTGGCCGACAACCCGCTCGGCGGCATCCTGCTCGACGGCAACGGGGCCAACGTCGCCGGCAACCTGGTCGGTGGCGGCATCGGCGAGCAGGACTTCGGCATCGGCGCCCAAGGCACCGACGCCGTCGTCGGCGGCGACCACCCGGATTTCGAGAACGAAGTCGCCGCGAACACCGGCCCCGGCATCGCCGTCGCCTCCGACTCGACGGGCATCGAGATTCTCGGCAACCGCATCTGGGGCAACGGCGACGTCGGCATCGACCTGTCCAACGGCGGTCTGGACGGCGTAACGCCGAACGACGTCGACGACGCGGACTCGGGCGCCAACGGCCTGCAGAACTTCCCCGTGCTGACTTCCGTGAAGGTCTCGGACGGCCTGCTCACGGTGGAAGGCACGCTCGACGTTCCCGCGAACCGCCTGAACAGCCAGTACGTGCTGCGCCTGTTCGCCGACGAGGTATGCGACGCGTCGGGGCACGGCGAGGGTGCGCGGTTCCTCGGCGCGATCGACGTGTTCATTCCTTCGAGCGAGGAATTCGGTGCGCTCGTTCCTGTGGACCTGCCCGTCGGTGCCGTCGTGTCGGCCACGATCACCGACCCGGAGACGGCCAACACGTCGGAGTTCTCGGCCTGTCGCGTCGCGATCCCGGAGAGCCCGATTTGCGGCGATGCCAACAGCGACGGAAGCGTACTTGCCGGCGATGCGCTCACCGCTCTGAAAACCGCGGTCGGTTCGGCCCAGTGCCTGGACTGTCTTTGCGACGCGAACTCGTCGGGCACCGTCCTGGCCGGAGACGCCCAGCAGATCCTCAGGAAAGCAGTAGGTCAGAACGTGACACTGAACTGTCCGGCCTGCGGGTAAGCGGTCGGCGGCCGGAGCTGCGGGTCGCGCCCGCCCTACTCTGCCGCGCGTTCCCTGACCCGGCCGAGGAACTCCCTGTTCCGTGGTGCAGGGAATTCGCTGAGGTTCCGGAACACGCATCCGGGGTTACAAGCGCCGCACACTGGCTGCCTGGCAGCGAGTCGCGAGAACTCCCTAAAGATTCCCGAACTCGCGCGCGGCGCAGAGCTCGTGGAAACGCACGACAGCCTTGGCGGCGTCACCCATCGCGAAGGGCTCGGAACGGGTCAATCGTCCCTCGGCCGTCGTTTGTTTTCGGCTTCCAGGTCACGAAGCCGCTTGATCCAGGAAGTCTCGAGCCCGCCGTACTTCCCCCAGCCTGGGAGCTGGTCCGTCTCCGGGATGCCGCGTTGTGAACCGGATCGCGTGACGCTTCGGGATTTCCCTTGCGCACGCAGCGCACAGGCGAATTGAACGTTCAGCGTCGTGCGCAACCACTCCTGCAGACGGATGGCATGCGAACTTCGCGTCATGCAGGATGACCTGGTGTCAGCAGTAGCGGAATGGGCGACGTCGCCCGATGTCTGGCTTTGGATTGCCGCGTTCGTGCTCGTGCTCGTGGGACTCGCAGGATCCGTGCTGCCCGCGTTGCCCGGCGTTACGCTCGTGTTCGCCGGACTGGTCGTTGGTGCATGGGCCGACGATTTCGAGCGCGTCTCATGGGCGACGCTCGTCGTGCTCGGCCTGCTCACGGCCGCGTCGTTCGCGATCGATTTTGCAGCCACCGCGCTCGGCGCCAAGCGTGTCGGCGCGACGCGGCTCGCGATCGCCGGCGCGATGCTCGGAACACTGGCAGGAGCGTTCCTGGGGATCCCGGGCCTCATCCTCGGCCCGTTCGTCGGAGCGGTGGTCGGCGAGATGATCTCGCACGGCGGCGCCCGGCAGGCGGCGCGCGCGGGCGTCGCCACCTGGCTCGGCCTCGTGTTCGGCACGCTGGCCAAGCTCGCGCTCGTGTTCACGATGCTCGGGATTTTCGCGTTCGCGTACTTCCTCTAGCCTGCGCAGGCGACGCCTCTCCGCTGCGCGATCCGAAGCGACACTTCCGTCGAACGCTGCGGGGAAGCCGTCCGCGCTTCGGCGCGCCGTGAGTCGCGAATGCCGGCTGCAGGACCCGGTCGATGGCCGCGATGCCCAACGCCGACAGGATGAAGACGCTGTGGATGGCGGTCTGCCACATCACACCGGTCTCCGTCACCTTGCTGCAGCTCTCCGTGTTGCTGCCGGCCGCCGCCAGTTGCTGGGCCAGCGCCTCGGCTTCTCCAGTGCCGCAGAACGGCAGGCCGCCGAGCGTGCCCGCCTCGATGAAGGTCTTGAGCAGGTGAATCGAAGAGATGCCGATGATCGCCGTCGCAAGCTTCACCTTCAGGACAGTGGCGTTGACGTGGCTGAGCCATTCCGGCTGGTGGGGGTGACCTTCGAGCCGGAGACGGGAAACGAAGGTCTCGTAGTGCCAGAGTTCCTTTACGAACAGCACCACATAAAGGCCCTGAGCAACGATCAGGCCGAGGTACAGCGGTAGCTGCAGCCACCGCGAGCTGTCGTCACGTTCCGAGCACTTCGAACGTGAGCCCCGCGTGCGCCGTAAGCCGATCGAGCAGCGCCTGCCCCATGGAAGTGGAAGGCGTCCAGAACCCGCCGCCCACTTTCTGGCGATCCTGTTCGAGAAGGCAGACTGCCGCCTCGCCGAGCATCTTGGCCGTGGAGCCGTAACCCGGATCGCGATCGCCGGTGATCTTCGTCGTGATGAAACGACCATCCGCCGTGGTGCCGTACATGCGGATGTCGAAGTGGCCCGCCTCCTGCTCGGCGGGAGTGGGACCTTCTCCGGGTTTGGGCAGAACGTACGTCCTGAGCAGACCGCGCAGGGGACCCACCGAAGCCAGTGCCATGAAGCCGCCGAGGCCCCCGGCAAGAGCCGCGGCCCTCAGCGCTCCGCCAACGCCGCTGCCCATCATCATCGCCTCGTCGTAGCGAAAATCGCTCCCCCACGGCTGGCCGAGCAGCGCGTGGCTTCGGAAGACCACGCGCGTGTTGATCGACGCCATGATGAACGGCGCGATCCAGTTGCCCGAGGCCGCGTCCTGTTCGGGTAGAGAAACGTTCGCCTGTCGCGGGCCGCTGCGCATTCCGGCCGGCGCCAGTGCGTAGGGATTCGTGAGCACCTTGCGAAGGCCCGGGTCTTTCGACGACTCTTCGATCACGTTCATCAGGCTGGCGACCGTGCCGCCGCTCGCCCCACCCTTCATCGCCTTCACGCGCATGGCGATTCGGGAGCACGTCGCACCGAGGCGCTCGCGGGCCTGCTGCTGGGTGAACCAGACGCCGAGGTCGGAAGGGATCGAATCGAATCCGCAGGTATGGACGATGCGCGCACCGCTCGCTTCGGCGGCTGCCTGATGGGCATCGATCATGCGCTGCATCCACTGCGGCTCGCCGGTCAGGTCGCAGTAATCGGTGCCGGTGCGCACGGCCGCGGCAACCAGCGGCGAACCGTAAAGAGCGTAGGGCCCGACCGTCGAGACGACGACTCGCGTCGAGCCCGTGAGCTCGAGCATCGCGGCGTCGTCGGCCGCGTCCGCGACGATCTTCTTCACCCTGGCGCCGGTGGTGTCGGCCACCGCGTCGAGCTTGGAGCCGCTGCGGCCGGCGATGGCCCAGCGCAGAGGTCCGTCAAAGCCGTGGCGACCGACCAGATATCGGCAAAGAATCTCGCCGACGAAGCTGGTGGCACCGAAAACGATGATGTCGAAGGGTCGTTCGTCTCGTTCGCTCATGTCCCGACGTTAGCTCATCGGCCGCGCCGTGTCCCGACAACGGCCGTTCCATGCCGCTTGAATCCCCTATGCCCCGCCTTCGTCCTCGATGCCGAACTCTCTCGCGAGCATCGAAGCGACGGTGTCGGCCCAGCGCCGCACCACGTCCGGCTCGACAGAGATCGTCGTCACCGATTCGGCCACGCTCGAGACCACCGTCACGATGACGGTGGCTTCGAAGGCGAGGTCCCGGTCGTCGCGTCCGGACATGGTCTGCAGGAAGCGCAGCACGACTTCGAAGATGCGCGAACGCGCGGCGGAGCGCTGGGGCGAGTCACGAAGCCGGACCTCGGCGACCTCGAGCGACTGCCGCAGGCGCGCTTCGGCGGCCTCGGACTCGAAGAACCTGCGCACCGCTTCGGTGACGCGCCGGCGCGCAGGCAAGGTGTCGTCGCCGAGGATGGCCTCCAGCATCGCGGTCGTGGTCGCGATCTCTTTCTCCTGCAGCGCGAAGAGCAGGGCGGCCTTGTTCGGATAGTACTGGTAGAGGGAACCGACGCTGAGGCCGGCCCTCTCGGCCACGCGGTTGGTGTTGAACGCGGCTGCGCCGTCGCGCTCGAGAACGCGAGTAGCGGCTTCGAGGATGACGGCGTTGGTCTGTGCGGAGCGCTCCTGGCGGGGTGTTTTGCGTGGTTCGACATCGGGGCCGCGCCGCCGGGGAATGCGAGTAGCCACGGAGGAGCCCTTACTCGTATTCTTGCTCCCGGACAACGAGGTCCGGAGGCCAGCATGTCTGCAAACGTCGATCCCTTTTCCGTCCTTCCCGACCCGCGCGTGCGCGGCGTGCTCGCCCAACTCCATCGCGACGCCGACCGCAGCGAGCGGTGGCTGATGCTGCGCGGCCTCGACCAGTTGCCACGCCTCCTCTCGGGCCGCGGCATTTCCTGGGAGCGTTTCGGTCCGCGCCTGGCCGACACGGCCATCTGCATCGATCGCGGCCAGGGCGCCTTCTGTTACCTGCTCGCCCGGGCCATTGCGGCCCGCACCGTCGTCGAGTTCGGCACCTCCTTCGGCATCTCGACGATCTGGCTCGCCATGGCCGTGCGCGCAAACGGTGGAGGGCGCGTGATCGGAACCGAAATGGTTCCGGCCAAGGCGGCGCGGGCCCGCGAAAACCTGCGCGCCGCCGGGCTCGACGATCTCGTCGAGATCCGCGAGGGCGACGCCACGCAAACCCTGCGCGACCTCGAAGGACCGATCGACTTCTTCCTGAACGACGGCTTCCCGCCCGCGATGCTTCCGGTGGCCAAGCTGGTCGCGCCGCGCATGCGCAAGGGCGCCATGCTGGTGTCCGACAACGTGGGGGCCTTCTGGGCCGATCACCGCGACTATCTCGCCTGGCTGCGCGGAGCAGAAAGCGGCTTCGAGACCTCCCTGCTCGCGCTGAACGAGGGCACGGAGATCTCGGTGAAATCCTAGGCGAGGCGTGACAGCGACCGGGACGTGAGGCCTCAGCGAATGCCTCTCACCTTGACCTTGACCGCCTTGGTCGCGAACGGCACAGCACTTCCGACTACGTCGTTGCACGTCGCATCGGCGGGATTCGCGCCAGGTCCGGCCGCGCTTCCCCAATAACTGTCCTTGACCGTCACCGCCGAACCGTTGGCATCGAAGCCGCAGTTCGCGATCGCCTCGGCGTTGCCCACGATGTTGGACTCCGTGACGGTCGCGGTCGTCATGACTCCGCCCACAAGGATCCCCGCCGTTGCGTTGCCGAGGAAGGAACACCTGCTCACGATCGTCCCGGTGCCGCTGAGCAGGAGGCCGACGATCCCTCCGCTCGCGACGTTGCCGGTGATCAGGTGTCCCGAACCTTCGAGGGCGATTCCGAGGTTTGCCCCGGTGATCACGTTTCCTGCGAGCACGACGTCAGTGGTCTGTAGATAGATGCCGTACCCCGTGGCGCTGCCGAGGACTCGATTTCCGAGAACCTGGGTTCCGGTGCTATTGATGCGCATGCCGAAGAAAGCGTTGGAGGCGTCCACCACGTTGCCCTCGATCACCACGTCGGCGGCCAGGTAGGTCACGATCCCGTAATTCACGGGTCCCACGGGCTTGATGGTGAATCCCTTGTTCTTGTCGCCGAAGACGATTCCGTTCGCGTCGAGGGCAACGATCACATCGACCGAACCCTGACCCGGACTGATGACCGTGGCGAAAGCGCCATCGGACGAGGTAATGGACACCTGCTTGTTCACGTTGACGAGACAGGTGCCCGCGAGGCACGGGCCGATCGGTTCCTCGCCCGTCTCGCCGAGCACGCCGTCGTAGTCGAGATCACCGTAGAGTCCCGGGCCGACAACGATGTCGCCGCCGGCGGCGGAGTTGGCGATGCCCTGGGTGATCGAGCGGCACGGGGCCGTTTTGGCACCACATGAGCCTCCGTCGGTTCCGTCGTTGGCTACGTAGAGGGCAGCCGCATGGGCGGAGGCGGACAGAGCGAAGAACAAAGCAAAGGACACCGCCAGCGAGCTGCGGCTCGCGCGAAGAAGGTTCAACATTGGAGGGGGACCCCGCTGCCGCCAGACGGCGGCGATTAGAACGTGAAGAACGCGATCGTGGTTACTGCTCGATCGGTCCCGATACAAGCCGAGTCCCCGGCACGCGACGATGAAGACCTTCTTCTCTCCACCACCATTGCCGTCGGAAGGAGTATGACCACCGATGGCGGCGGCGGCCCCACTCGCGAGGAGCGCCTCATGGCCGTCGAAGGCGCTCCTCGCGAGTGGAGCCGCACCACGAACCGCTCTCAGCCACGATCATCTCGACTTGATCAGGTAGCCTCGGACCGTTAACGAGCGAACGCTGAGGTTGGCGACGAACCCGCTGGACCTGACCTGGGCCGTGCTGGCACAGAGCTTGGTCGCCCCCTTCCACTCGAAACCGGTCGTCATGGACGCGGAGCCCTGCCAGAGCTCTGTAGCGATCATTTCCGCGTTGGTGAACTCTCCCCGAGAGAACGCCCGGGGGAAAGAAACGCCCGAGTAGGAAAGTTCGATCTGCGCGAGCCAGTTCGAAAAAAACGGCCCGTTGACGAGCCAGTCCACGTCCGTCGCGACCAAGGCGTACCCCTCCGGGAGGACGTACTCCGAAGCGCTCTGGCTGCCGTCGGCACTCAACTCGACGAAGCCGTAATCTGTCGTGCAGCCGGTTGCGCCTGGAAGATAGGTCCACTTGAGCGTCACGTGGCGTTCCGGCTTCTGGCCGAGGTGGCTTTTGCCGGCCAAGGCCTCGTCATTGCCCGCGCAAAGAAGTGCGGCAGTCATCCCCAGGATTCCTGCGGCCTCGACCAGTTTCGATCGCATCATCCGTACTCTCTCCTTTCGTACGGCCGGCCTCGCAGCCGGCGAAGGTAGCGGCGGGAACTCGCTTCGGCCCCCGCACCAGCCAGAAAAAGATCCGGAACTCCTTCGAAGATCCGGCACGGACCCGCGTACGCTCTGTGTCGCGGGCAAAAACCCAGCGGCGCGTATTGGCCGCTGCGCGGGACGCTCAGGACGTACACGTCGGCGAACTCGTCCGTGCCCCCGCTGGTTGGGACTCTCGTGTCGAGGTCGCAAGTCGCGTCGCCCGCGGCCGCGGACGAGATGCCCGGCGTGACGTTGCTCACCAAGTCCACTCGGACAGAATCCCAAAGATCTACGGCGCCTTTCTGTGCCCACCAAGCCGGGCATAAACAAGGAGCGCGATCCTCCAGCGTCGGTGAGGGCCATTCCGGGCAGCGCGGCACGGTCGGGGCCTGCGGGACCACGGAACCCAAGCCGGTTTACATAACGTACAAAGGCAGACTCAAAAACAGCAGGAGAACAGGGAGCGCAGTACTCAGGAGTGCGCGCTTGTTCTTCCTATCCGCGTCCTCGAACTCGGCTACACCAACAACCCCGCCGCCGTCGCGCCTCTCGTGGCGCTCACCGAACGCAAGGAGACGCTGATGCGCGCGTCGGCCGTCTCGTCGCTCGGGATTCTGCGGGCCACCGGCGAGCTCTCGCTGCTCGAGAAGATCTACGCCGAGAACACCCACGTGGTGAAGGCGATGGCGCTCAAGTCCATCGGCGATCTCGGTACGCCCGAGGCACGCGCCTTCCTCGACCGCATCCGCCAGTCGAAGGACTACCGGGAGCCCACGCTGTAGGAAGTCATCGACCTCTACTACTGAGAGGGCGACGAGACGGCGGCCGGCGCCGGCTCCGCTTCAGCGCGGGGCCGGTCTCTACTATGGAGGCGACGCGCGAACGCGCCTCGAGGAGACGATCGCCATGCCCAGTCCCCAGCACGAAGCCATCGTGACGATGCTGAAGAGCCAGCCCTTCCCGGCCGAGATGCCGTCGCCGCCGGAGCTGCGCTCCTTCTTCGAGGCCATGGTCGCGGCATTCCCCGCGCCCGACGGGACGCGCTCGACCCCCGCCACGATCGGCTCGGTGCACGGCGAGTGGATCGAGTCGGCAGCGAGCGACCCGTCGCGTGTCGTGCTCTATCTTCACGGCGGCGGCTACGTGATCGGCTCCGTGAACACGCACCGCAGCATGGTCGCCCGCATCGCGCGCGACGCGCAGGCGCGCTGCTTCGCCCTCGAATACCGCCTCGCTCCCGAACACCCCTATCCCGCTGCGATCGAAGACGCGCTGGCCGCCTACCGCGGCCTCGTCGCGTCGGGCATCTCGCCGTCGCGCATCGTGATCGCCGGCGATTCGGCCGGCGGCGGACTCACGCTCGCCACGCTGCTGTCTCTTCGCGACGCGGGCGACGCGCTGCCCGCGGCGGGCGTCTGCCTGTCGCCGTGGGCCGATCTCGAAGGCACCGGCGCGTCGCACACGGATGCGTCCATCGACGATCCGATGGTCCAGCTTCCGGGCCTCCAGGAGATGGGACGTCTCTACGCCGGCGCGAAGGTGAGCGACGCGCTCGCGTCGCCCATCCACGCCGACTTCCGCGGCCTGCCTCCGCTCTACATCCTCGTCGGCACCCGCGAGGTGCTTCTCGACGACTCCAACCGCGTCGCCTCTCGCGCGAGGGCGGCCGGAGTTCCGGTGCTGCTCGAGCGCGGCGAAGGGCTGATCCACGTCTGGCCGATGTTCGGCGACGAGATGCCGGAAGCCGCCGACGCGGTCGCGAACATCGGGGCCTTCATCCGGACCCGCGTGCCCTAGCCCGCGGGACCTCGCCAGTCGAGGCTTTCGCGCGCCGCTACGCGGCGCCGTCCCAAGAGGATGTTCCTGGCGGCGAGCCCGGAAGCGGCCGCGGCAAGCGGACAATCACCCGCCACCGATTTCCACAAAGTTTCCGAGTTCCTTCCAGACTCGGGAGGCTCTCCTCGGGTATTTCGCAGCAGCTCCGCGGCACGATCGGAAGTCCACTGCCTCTGCGGCAGGCCAGATGGTGACCAGCGACGAGCGGAAGGAATCGCCATGAGCCCTCGCCTCTGCCTCTTGTCCCTGGTGACCGCCACCTCACGAGCCTTGGCGGGTGCGGCCTTGATCGCGTGCGTCGTGGGACCGTCCGAGGCGCATGCGCAGACGTCGCAGTGCGGCAACGGCACGGTGGAAGCCGACGAGCAGTGCGACGACGGCAACCTGAGCGAGAACGACTGCTGCTCGAACTTGTGCAGGGCACAGTCTCCGGACGGCCCCTGCGACGACGGGCGGAAGTGCACCGTACAAGACGCGTGCCGGCGCGGGGCCTGTGTCGGCATTCCGACAGACGGACTCTGTGCTCTCGGGACCGCAAGTCTTGCTTGCTACGCCGCCAACCCTGCACCGAACGCGGTGGAATCCTTCGAGCCGCGCAAGGGGGAGACGATGGCTGACGAGTTCTCCAGCGAAGCGGCGAGCGTCCCTTTGATCGATCTCGTCAAGCCCGGCCTGCTTTGTATTCCAGCAAGCCTCGACGGCGCCGCGGCACCCGTCGATGCATCCTGGGAGGTCTACCGCGCAAGATCCGACCGTGCGACACGGCCCTTCCGCACACAGGTGGTCGAAATCGAAAACACGCTCGGTCGTGCGGAACTCACGATAGGCCGCGTTCGTGAGGTCCTGACGGGATCGGGTGTGGCGATCGGAGCTGACGACGCGCCCCCTGCGAAGAGTGATCGCCGATACAGCTGTTACCGCGTGGCTTCGAAGGGCGAGGCGCCGAAACATTCCGTTTCCGTGGCAGACGACCGCGGCGGATCGCGCGACGTTCTGGTCACTCGGCCCAGGACATTGTGCGTGCCGGAGATCGAATCGCCCCAGCAAGCTCACGGAGGGTATCTGGCATGCTATCGAGCCAGTCAGGCGAATGACCGCCTGCCCGTACAGTTTGCAGCTACCGCCAATCGTTTCGGTAGCGAGTCGCTGCGGCTCGGAGGTCTTCGGGATATCTGCCTACCGACGGCGCTCGTCCCGCAACCGGAGCCTGGTCCGGCCCTACCCTTCCTGCTCCACGCGGGCGCGGTTCCTGCCGCGCTGAAGACCCTCGTTGATCTGGTCAAGCGGGCCCCGCGCACACCGGAAGCCGTCCGCGCCGACATCGACGCGCGGGATGCAGCGCTGGCCGTGCTCGAAGCCGACATCGGGGCGGCGCGGGCAGAAGTACTCACAGCGCTGCGCGCCTCGAGCCGGGACGACAAGATCGCCCTGCTCCAGATGACGAAGGTGCTGGAGGTCGTGGGGGACGCGCCGGAGATCCTCGACCACCTCGAAGGACTGCTCTTTGAGCCAGAGCGCAACGAAGATTTCCACCAACGGACGCCAGCCGACGCCGTAGTACGACAGCTGGCCCTGGCGCAGCTTCTGTACCACGCGGAGCGCGGCAGCGAAGAAGCGCGAGAGAGACTCCTCGATAGCGTCGCGAGCCCCCATCTCGAAGTACAGGCCATCGCGGTCGCACGCCTGTACGCGATGAGCCGGAACCGGCGCGAGATCCGGCAGGCGATGCGCGCCCTGATGGCACCGGAAAGCCAGTACCTGCTCTACGTCCAGTGAGCGGGCGACCCCGACGAGGCCTTACGATGAAGTTTTTTCGCCCACTCCTGATTCTTGCGGTCCTCTGCCTGGTCCTCACGGCAAGCCCGCTTTACGCAATCGAGACGTCGGACCCTTCGTGCACGATTCCTCCCGCCAACGCGGATGCGAACACCAACGACCAAACGTACCTTCTCATGTGGAAGGAGAGCCCGCAGGCTTTCGACGACCTGTTCTACGGCCTGAAGGCGGAAAGCGACGACTGGGATGACGGTTGGGGTTGGAGCGACCGCTTCAACCTGGACCGCATGATGCCGCGCCTGGTCGATGCCGCACAGGTGGTCTGGCTCACGCAACAATACACCCGGAATCCCGGGTTCGGCCTGGAACGCTGGACACGCAAGCTCCCCGATGACTTTCCCGCGGCAGGCCACTGGTGGGATTTCGTCTCCCTCTATGGCGAGGACGAGTGGGAACCCGGCTGCGACATACCCGAAGCCGCGGCCGTCCATATCGAGAGTGGCGATGTGTGGAATTCTCTTCAGCTGGCAGGTGGCTACAACACGTCTGCGTTCTTGCGCGGCGCCTCCATCGTACACGAGATCGTCCACCAGGACGTCAGTCACAGAGTCTTCGACTCCGATTGCAACCCTCCGACTCCGTCGTGTGACGACGCGTACGCGGAATACAACGCCAACACGCTCGAGATCGATTTCTATCACGACGCCATGACAGCATTTCAGACCACGCAGCTCGACGGAAAGATCGTACGTCAGGTGGTAGTCTCGCGGAACGACGAAACCTGCTCCTGGATCCCGCTGTTCAGTTCGGCGGAGAACAAGGAGGCGGAGGCCGAGACTGCCAGCACGGCGCAGCGCTTCCACAGGAGCGCGTGGCCCGGGTGGCAGGCCGCGCTGGCCGACGAGGTTGCCAAGCGTCAGGCCGCGGGGGAGTGGAACTGCCAGTTCTGCGACCTTACCGACCACCAGTGGCTCAACTCGTCGAGCATCTGCGATCAGGTTGCGTGCAACGAGACAGTGAACTCGGACAACGCCACGGTCAACGCCGTCAATCTTCAGGCCTGCCAGGACTACAACACCGCTCTCGAAGCGAGCACCACGGAGGAGGCTGTTGCGACCGCGCGAGACCTTCAGGTGCAGGAGACCAGGTCGTGCCTGCCGGCTTCGGAGGAGGACGCCCGTAACTACTGCGACAGCGAGAAAACGCGCGCCGACAGCGTCGAGAAACTCGACCAGTGCGGCTGGCTCGACCCGGTCGAGTTCGCGTCGATCTCCAGGATCGACTGCATCCAGGAGTTCTGCCACGAGAAATACCAGGGAGCGGGCGACATCCCCGATGACCCGCACGGATGCCTCGACTTCGTTTGCGGAGACTCCGCGGAATGCGGCGGGGACGGGGAGTCGGATCCGGCTCTCTGTGCCGACTGGTTTCGGGAGGTCGAGGGGGATCCCGAGTACTACGTGGCCGGCTGCGAGTGGAACAAGTGCAAATCGGCCAAGGTCCAGTGCCTCCAGAAAGCATCCGCAGCCGGAGATTGGACATACGGCCAGCCCGTGCCGGCCGATTGCGCCTTCGCAGAGGAGCAGTGCAACCTGATCTCGAGATTGGCTGCGGAGGCGTTCATCAATCTCAAGCCATTCCTCGATCCCGGACCCATGCGCGAGAGGTTCGAAGGAATAGCCAACGTCAACCCGGGCAAGAACGTCTACCGGTTCGCGGAGCAGGTCCGCGCCGCAGCGGCGAGCGACAGCATCCTGGCCACGCGAATGGCGGTCGATCTCACCTCGACTCCGGAGATGATCGCCGCACTGTTCCATGTCGCTCCTGAGGAGTTCGTCGGGATGTACGGCAAGGAGGGTTTCGCGACGCTGCTGGGGCCGGTGCTGAACTCCGTAAGCGGCAAACCTCTCGCTCCGGCGGACCTGACGCCCGCCGGGCAGGCCGCGTTCGGCGCGCTGCAAGAGCAGCTCGAGCTGGCCGGCGGCTCGTTCCGCGGCGCGATAGGAACGCTCAGCCGCGTCCAGTAGGACGACGCGGGCGCGATGTGAACCTGCCTCGCCTCCGTGGACACCCCAGCAGGCACGGAAGTGCTATCGGAGTGTCCCATGAGGCGACGGAGTTTTACGCCTGAGTTCAAGACCGAGGCGGTGCGGTTGGTCCGCGACAGCAACCGGAGCATCCCGGCCATCGCCAAAGAACGGCGCGGTGCAGGTCGGTTCGGGTTCGACCGTGCGCGTCGATTTCGCGTCGGGTCCGGTGTCGATGGAGCAGGTCGCGCGCGAGATGCTGTTCGCGTCCCTCAAGAAGGCCGGCGTAAGCTTCCCCGCCCCGGACACGATCGCCAACGTGCAGCTTGCGGCGTGGACGTCCAGTCCGATATAGCGTTCCATCGGCGCCTCCTCTCGTTGGTGGTTGTCGTTCTTCCAACTCGAGAATTGCCGACGGGATGCGCGGGCACCACCTTTTGTTTCGCGGGTTACCGTGTGGGGGGCCGCCATCGTCTCGGGGGCAGGTGCAGACGCCATGCCCCTATGATGCCGATACCCGCAAGCCTCACGCCGCCGGGGCCATCACCAGCGCGCGGACGGCGGCCTCGCACATGCGAACCTCTTCCTCGAGCACGGCCGCGAGAGATTCCTCGTGCCCGGACACGCCGCTGCGACTGCGTTCCTCCAGCTGGGCGCAAAGATCTGCGAGCCTAACCGCGCCTAGCGCAGCGCTCGCCCCCTTCAGCGAATGGGCCGCCTCGCGCAGTTCTTCCTTGCTGCCGCGCACGAGCGCGTCGCGGATCCTCCGCTCGAGCGTCGGAAGATCGGCGAGAAATTCGTGGAAGATTCCTTTGAGCGCTCCCGCGTCGGTGCCGACGATTTCGCGCAGTTCCTGTAGAGCGGCTGCGTTGAGCGGAGGGTCCCATTCGAGGAGAACCCTCATGAGATCCTCCGCGCGGATGGGCTTGGACAGGTAGTCGTCCATGCCTGCGGCAAGGCAGATTTCGCGATC
Organism: uncultured Myxococcales bacterium; assembly: GCA_964475235.1. Classification (GTDB taxonomy): domain Bacteria; phylum Desulfobacterota; class Binatia; order UBA1149; family CAITLU01; genus DATNBU01. The sequence continues at coordinate 14,166 of CAYYVZ010000091.1, forward strand.
GCCGCTCAGCGCGTTGGCCGTCAGTGCCACGATCGGCGTGTGACCCTGACCCGATTCGCGAGCCCGGATTGCCATCGTCGCCTGGTAGCCGTCCATCTCCGGCATGTTGCAATCCATCAGCACGAGCTGGTAGCGGCCGCTAACGAGAGCGTTCAGCGCCTCGAGGCCGTTGGCCACCGCTTCGGCCTGGTAGCCCAGCCGCTTCAGCTGCAGCAGGGCGACGCGCTGGTTGACCACGTTGTCCTCGGCAACGAGGATTCGGAAGTCCCTGCGTGGCGCCGCTTCTCGATTGACGAACGAAGGCGGTCGCTCGGCTTGCATGGCCCTGGGGAACCTTGCGGAGGAAGTCAGCGTTGCGATAGTGTCGAGAAGCAGCGACTGGCGCACCGGCTTGCAGAGCGTCGCAGAGATGCCGATCGCGGCTGTGTCGCTCTCCGTCAGTAGCTCCCGATTGACCGACGACAGCAGGATGAGCCGGGTCTGCGAAAGGTCGGGATCCGACTTGATGGCGCGCGCCAGCTGGAGCCCGTCCATCGAGGGCATCTGATAGTCGAGAATCGCGATCGGGAAAGGCCGGCCGGCCCTGGCCGCGTCCTTGAGTACCTTGATGCTGGCCGGTCCGCTGTCCGTGCCGACGGCCTCCATCTTCCAGCTTCCCAGCATCTGGTCGAGCAGTTGCCGATTGACCGGATTGTCGTCGACGTAGTGAGTCCTCA
>CAYYVZ010000092.1:0-14756 GCA_964475235.1 uncultured Myxococcales bacterium
TTCGTCTCCACCGCGGCGGTCGCGGCGATGTTTCCGGCCACCCCGCGCGCGCCGATCGAGAAGCACCTGCCGTTCGTCCTGGCCGGACTGCGCGCACGCGGGCTGACCGACAGGCCGATGGTGCTCATGGCGCTGGCAACGATTCGCGCGGAAACGGAAGGGTTCGTTCCGATCTCGGAAGGGCGAAGCAAGTACAACACCAGGAAGGTGCCTTTCGATCTGTACGACGCGGGCACCAGCAAGGGCGCGGACCTCGGGAATACGCAACACGGGGACGGGCCGAGGTTCAAGGGGCGTGGCTTCGTCCAGCTCACCGGCCGGGACAACTACACGAAGGTCGGACGCAAGATCGGCGTCGATCTCGTGGCGAGCCCGGACCAGGCGAACGATTCCGAAACCGCCGGCCTGATTCTGGCCCAGTTCCTCGCCGACAAAGCGCCTTCGATTCGAAGCGCTCTCGCAGCGAACAACCTCAAACAGGCCCGAAAGCTCGTCAACGGCGGCAGTCACGGGCTCGAGCGGTTCACGGACGCATACGAGCGCGGCTTGAAGGTGCTGCCGGCTTAGTGGTGTGTTTGCGCGGCTACCCGTTGAAACGATATAGCCGCTCGTCATGCGGCGAATCTTCACGATGCTGCTGGCGCTGGTCGCAGCGCTCCTCGTCGTGCTTGCGCTCGCCGGTGTAACCTACGAGGCCGACACCAGTATTCCCGACGGCCTTCCCGGCTCTCACATCGTCGTCGGCGGCATCCCGATCCGCGTGCTGCAGGAAGGCGCAGGCCCGGACGTCCTGCTCATCCACGGCTCGCCGGGATCGCTCGAGGACTGGACCCCGATTCGCCGTGCACTCAAGCGTCATGCGCGCGTGACTTCCTTCGATCGTCCGAACAACGGTTTTAGCGGTGCCTCGGGCGAATACTCGCTCGAGCACAATGCCGAGATTGCTCTCGGCGTGATCGACGCGATGAAGCTCGACAACGTGACGGTCGCCGGCCATTCCTACGGCGGCTCGACGGCGCTCGCGATGGCGCTGCACTCCCCGGATCGCGTGCATGGCTACGTGGTCCTCGACAGTGCGACCTACACACCGTCGCGACAGGTGACCCCGATCCTGCGCATGCTGACGATGCCGGGGGTCGGCACCGGATTCGCGCGGCTGCTCGGCGCGAGGATGGCAGGCCCGCGCATCGCGCAGGGCATCGTGGACACCTTCCTCGTGCGAAAGCCGTCGCAGGAGTTCATCGACCGGCGCGTGGCCATCTGGTCGAGCCCGAAGATGACGGTTTCGATCGCCGAGGAGACCGCCGGCTCGGCCGCCTTTCTTGCTGCGCAGAGCCCGCGCTACACGAGCATTCGCCAGCCGGTGCGCATCGTCGCGCAGGCCGACGACGCATTCCGGCGCGAGACGGCGGAGCACCTGCACCGCGACGTCGCCGGCTCCACTCTGAGACTGCTGCGCGGTACCGGACACTTCGTGCAGATGGAAAAGCCGCGCAAGGTGCTTCACGAGATCCGCGCGGCGATGCCGCCTGGCTGAGCCGGGGCGAGGGGACGTCGAACGTGCTGATCGACCGGTTCGCGCGCGAGTTCGACTTCACCGAGATTCATCGGATCGAGATCGATGCGGCGCCGGACGTCGTCTACGACGCCGTCTGGACGACGGACATCGCGTCGCAGTGGATCGTGCGTGCGCTGGTCTCGCTGCGGTCGCTGCCCAAGGTGCTGTTCGGCGCCGGCCCCGCCTCAGGCGAAGCGCCGACAGCCCTTCGTCTCGAAGGGCTGCTTCGCGTCGGTTTCGGACTGCTTGCGGAGGACAAGGGGCGAGAGGTCGTGCTCGGTGTCAGCGGGAGGTTCTGGCGCCCGGTCGATAACCTGTTGCCGTTCCGGCGCGAGGACTTCGACGCGGCCGTGGCGCCGGGAACGGCACGCGGCGTCTGGAACTTCACGGTGAGCGAGGTCTCCCCGGGGCGGACTCTGCTCGAGACGGAGACGCGGGTGGTGTGCGGGGATCCGGCCAGTCGCCGCAAATTCGCCGCGTACTGGCTCTTCATCCGTCCGTTCAGCGGGCTCATCCGGATCGTCATGCTGCGTGCCGTGGCGCGCGAGTGTGCTGCTCGCGTGACGGCTGCGTAGCAGGAAGGACTCTTCCGCATCCGGCCGGACGTCAGGACGTCGGGCAGCTCAGATCCACCGGAAGCCCGACGGCCGCGCGCAACACGCGCAACGCGTCCGGGGCACTGATCGTCGCATTGTTGTCCACGTCGCAGACGCGGGGGCTGCAGGGGACCTGCCCCACGGCCGTCCTCAGCGTGTAGAGCGCGTCGCTCGTCTTCGGCCTCGGCCCGGTCTGGTTCGTCGGCCGGCCGCACGGAACGAGCACGCAGCCGGCGGCGCAGTACTCGCCGTTCGTGAACGTCGCATTCCCGTCGTCGCAGGCCTCGCCCTCTTCGAGCTGACCGTTGCCGCAGATCGCACACGGCTGCGCCGGATGCTCGCAGGTGCCTCCGGCCTGCTCCGTGTTGCAGATGTCCTCGGTGCACGGATCGCCGTCGTCGCAAAGAGGAACGCCGGGATATCCCGGGGTCTGGTCGATGCAGTTCTCGTTCTGGCAGTCCGCGCTGCAGCCGTCGTCGCCCTGCGTGTTACCGTCGTCGCAGGTCTCGGTCTCGTCCACCTCCGCGTTGCCGCAGACCGGACAGCCTTCGAGCGTCTCGTCGAGCTCGAGCGTCGCGGCCGGCGTCACGGTTCCCAGAAGGAGAGGCGGCTTGTCGGGGCTGCGATGGACGAGCGTGTTCGAGCCGCCGGCGTCTGCCGTGAGTGTGCTTCCCGCCAGCAGCTTCATGCTTTCTCGCGAGGTCAGCCGGTTGGTACCGGTCGCGACCTGGTTGTCGAGTGTGGCCGCGGCCTCGAGGCTGATCCGGCACGCCTCGAGGTCGAGCCCGCCGCCGCTGCTGCCCGCCACCGTCATCGAGCCGGAGATGCTCACGTTCGCGAGGATGTCGAACAGGACGCCGCCGCCTTCGCCGCCCTGCGAAGCGCTCAGGTCGGCCGTTCCTGCAAACAGCGTGTCGCCGCTGCCGGCTGCGTCGAGTACGCCACCGCCTTTTGCGCTGCCGCTCAGGTCGAGCGTCGAGGTTTCCGCTACGGTGAGCGGTCCCGCGAACGTCAGGTTCAGGATTCCGCCTGCGCCGTTGTCGCCGTCGGCCGTCGCCGTGACGTCGCCCGCGATCTGCATGCTGCCGCCCGATCCCAGCGAAACCTGGCCTCCGTTGCCGTTCGCCGCCGCGCCGCGCGAAAGGATCTTCGTGTTCGCATCGAGGCTGAGATGGCGGCCTGCATCGAGCGTGAACCTGCCGCCGTCTCCCGAGTTCCCCTGCGCGTCGGAGTGCCCGTTGCTTTCGAGCAGCGTTTCGCCCGACTCGCCCGTCACCACGACGTCACGGCCGGCGGTCGCGATCAGCTCGCCTCCGAAGCCGGCGCCGATCGTCGAATCGGCGAAGATGCTGCTCATGATCATCACGTCGCGCCCGGCCGAGAAGTCCACGGTGCCGCCGTCGAAGTCGCCGCCGCTGACGTCGAGCTCCTCGGCCACGACGACGTCGGTACCCGCCGTGAGCGCGATGGTGCCGCCCGTGGCCGCGGAGCCGCCGGTCGCCTTGAGCCCGGACGAGACGGATACGCTGCCGTTGACGGCAGTGAGGACGATTTCGCCGCCGTCGTTCCCTCCCTCCGTGCTCGATGCGTCGATGGACTCGGTCACCGACACCGAGTCGGCCGCGCGCAGGATCAGCACCGCGGGCTCGTCGGAGTTGCCGGCCACCGCGCCTCCCAGGTCGATCGATGCCGAGCCCTTGGTGCAGGTGCCGAGGTTGCAGTCCGCGTTCGTCGCGCATGCGTGGGGATCGTAGACGAGGCCGGAACACGTCTGCTGCATCAGGCAGGATCCGAGCTCGCAGTCCGCGTTGGTGTCGCATCGCACCAGGCTCTCGGTTCCCATGCAGCGCTTGCTCAGGACGCGGCAGGGTCCGATGTCGCAGCCCGCATCGCCGGTGCAGACCTGCGAGGGATCGCCCTCGCAGCGCCGGACGCCGCAAGTGCCGAGCTGGCAATCGGCCGGCTCGGTGCACGGAAGCTCGGCTGCGCCGCCGGTGCAGAGCCTTCGCGCTTCAACGGTGACGGTTCCGCTGGCGGTGTCGCCGGACGGCAGCGAGTCGTTCGCGTCGATGACGGCTCCCGACGTGCCGGCCGAGAAGTTGCCGCAAAGGATCGTGCCGTTGGCCGCGCCGAAGTTGAACTGCCCGCTTCCCGAGACCGCCACCGAGCGCGTGCCGAAGTCGAGGATGGCTCCGGGCGTGACGTCGTACTTCTGAGTCACGTTGCAGGGGTCGTCCACCGGTGCGCAGACGTCGCTCGCGACGGTTGCAGTCGCGGCCCACGCGCGGTCGGCGACCGTGCACACCAGGACGGCCACGATCCATCGCGCAGCCGCGATTCCTCTCCCCCGGGAAACTTGCATCTCGTCCTCCATCCTTTCCGCAACACGCGGACGCGGTCTTTCTGGATATCACGCCGGCGGTCGCGAGGAACTGCCCCTGTGGTTGGAACCGCATGCAACTTTCCGGCGATTTCCACTGCAAGCCGCGGCGCCCCCCGGACGCGCGGCTTTCTGCGCCGCGCGTGGAGCGGGTACGCACGGTGGCCGTGCGATCTGCGCAATCGGCCAGCCGACGACCTTCTCGTCGGCTCCCGGCGGGGAGATCGTCCTGGATTCGAAGGGCACCGACTATGCCGTGTGTCCGGTGCGCACGGGCCCTCAGGCACGGGCAGGGGATTTTCGCCGTCGCCTGCTACGGAGCGCTGCCGAGCAGGCGCACCGACTCGAGGGAAGCGGCGCAGCGCGGGTCTGCGCTGCATCGCTCCCACGGAACCTGCAGCGCACGCGAGCTGAAGGGCACCGCGTGGTGGTAGTGCATGCCGAACATCGTACGCACGCCGTTGGCGATGTCGTAGCGCGCCGGAAGGGTGGACGTGCCGTCCGGGGAGAAGAGCAGCGACATCGAGGCGAGGTACTGGGGGTCGATCGCGACGCCGCGCGAGCGGCCGATCTCGCCAATTGCGCGCGCGAGCTCGGGAGAGTCGGGGTCGTCGTGACGCCACTTGGCGAGCAGCGCGAGGCAGAGGTCCTCCAGATACGTGCAGGTCTCGTCGGCGACCGCTCGCCGCACTTCAGCCGAGCGTCCGTCGGGCGCGTCTGCGAAGTAGCGCGCAAGCAGGGAACCGGCTGCGCCGGCCGCCGCGGCTTCGCGGTGATGGATGGCGGGAAGCTGCGCCGTCTTGCCGAGGAAGTAGGCCTGGGCGGCCGCGTGGCTCAGGCGCGGATGCGTGAGCGTGTGCACCTCGTCCCCGAACCGGGCGGCATTCACCGTTCCGACGGGCAACAGCTCGTGCGCGAGCAGCTCCGGCAGCGAGTCGATGCCGATTCTCGCGAAGCGGTCGCGCTGCGGCTCGCGCGAGAAGCGCGTGGCCAGTGCGTCGATCGCAGGAATCTCGGCCTCCGATCCGAATCCGATCAGGATCAGGTCGGTGCCGAGCGTGTACCAGACGGCGACGCGGTCGAACACGCGCCGGTACGTCTCGAGCACCAGCGACATGGTCTTCTTGTCCATCGCGTACGTGTGGAACCACTGCGCGTACACGCCGCGCGGCGAGAGGCGTCCGCGCGCGGCTTCGAGAAACTCCTGGCTCATCAGCATCTCGATGCCGGCCATCCACGGGTTGCTCGGCTCCGAGACGATGATGTCGTAGAGTCCCTCGCTGCGCAGCAGCGCGCGGTAGGCGTCGGAGCGCACGAGTCGCACGTTGCTCCGGCGGTCGGCGTCCTGGTTGTGCTCGCGAAACAGCGGGGCCGCCTCGACGACTCCCGGCGAAATTTCTGCGACGACGACCTCGTCCATGCCGGGTTGCGTGGCGAGCTCTCCGACCGTCACGCCGGTACCGAAACCGACGACGAAGGCGCGCTCGGCTCCGTCCACGAGCATGGCCGGCACCAGGCCGAGCATGCTCATCGTCACGTTGTCTCCGGGGACGTTGCCGTCGGACTTCGCGTTCACCTTGATGGTGAGCGAGGACGTTCCGCCTTGCGGGTCGGTGGCGGCGACGACGACCGAGACCGTCGGATCGTCCTTGTAGTAGAGCAGGCGCGGGCCGGTGTCCGGATTCTCCAGCGATTCGAGGATGCGGAGCGCGCCTGCGGCGGTCGGCTCGCCCTGTCCGCGGGACTGCAGCAGGCCGGCAGACAGGCGCACGCGCGACCACGGCGAAGAAGTGACGAGCATCGCGAACGTCACTACCAGTGCCGCGCCCGCAACCAGTCGCAGTCGCGGCACGACACGGATCGCGAGCAGCGTCGCGCCGACGGCGAGCAGGGCGACCAGCACGCGATAGAGGGTGTCGAGGTCCAGCCAGAACAGGGCCACGTAGCCGGCGACGAGAGCGCCGAGGAGGGAACCGACGGTGTTCCACGCGTACAGGCGGCCGGCGGTGTCGCCGAGGAGGCCGTACCGGTCGCGAAGGTGGTGAAAGAGCAGCGGCAGCATCGCGCCGGACATCGTGAGCGGGAATGCGAGTACGACGAACAGCGATGCCGCGATCGCGAAGTGGTAGGGGTAGAAGGCGTCGGGCAGGCTCGCGAAGATGGAACGCAGCCGGTACGCCCAGTAGCCGGCATCCGCGACCGCGGGGTAGAGCAGCAGCAGCCACCCGACCATCAGCCACTGCGACGCGACGAGATAGCCGCTGCGGATCGTCGGCAACGCTGCGACGGCGAAGCTGCCCAGCGAGATGCTGAGCACGAAGGTCGCCACCACCATGGCGAAGGTGAATTCGGATCCTCCGAGCCCCAGCGCGCCGATGCGGTTGGCGATGGCCTGGAGGCCCATCGAACAGAACCCGCCGATCAGCGCGACGGCGACGAAGACCTTGAGGTCGGCCGGTTGCGAGACCACGCCGTCTTTCGCCTCGGCCGGCGCCACGGGGGCCGGGGCTCCGGTGCTTCGGAGGCCGAGCCAAATGAAGGCGAGGCCGGCCATCACGTTGACCGCGCCCATCGCCAGCACACTTCCCTGAAGACCCAGCCACGGGATCAGTACGAAGGCCGCAGCGAGTGCGCCGGCGCACGCGCCGGCCGTGTTGACGCCATAGACGAGGGCATGGAAACGGCTCGCGTCGCCGAGCCCGCTCGCGAGCCCCTGCGTGAGCATCGGGATGGTCGCGCCCATCATCACCGCCGGCGGACCGATGAGCAGCGCCGAGAGCGCGACGTCGCCCGCGAACGCGACGGCCTCATGACCATGCGGCAGGTGGAGCGACACGTACCGCGCTGCGCGGAACGACAGCGGGAACGCGAAGGCGTAGGCGCCGATCGCGCCCTCGAGCAGGCCGTACGTCACGAGGATGCGGCGGCGCGACTGCGCGGCGTCGGTTGCCGCTGCGGCCGTCCGGCTGAGCCTGCCGAAGACCGCATAGCCGAGGGACAGTCCACCGAGGAAAATCGCCAGGATCGCTGCGGTAGCTTCGCTATGGGCGCCGAGCAGGATCGCCAGGTACTTGTGCCACGCGACCTCGTAGACGAGGGCGGTGAATCCCGTTGCCGCCGTCAGGGCGAGCGCAGTGGCGCGGATCATGGGCGACTTCTATCCGCCGGGCAGGCGCTATGTCGATGCGGGGGCGAACGCTTGCGTCGAGATGGCCGGTCCGCCAGACAACTCATCCCCCTCCCATCCAGGGCAGGACGAATAGTGCCGGAAGACTTCGCGAAGATCATAGTGGCTTGCTGCCTCGTGTTCGCATCATCCGGCGCGTCGACTGCGGCACCGACCGATCCCCAGGCGATGGCAACGGTGACTGGCTTCACCGACTGCGGCGATTTCAACGTACCAGGATTCGCCGGAGACGCCGTCCAGAGGTTCACGTTCGCTCTTCCCGAGACGTCGGTTGTGCGGCTGCAGCCTTTCCTGACCAACGGCGCGTGCCATAGCGACTTGCAGATCAGCGTTCTCGATGCTGCAGGCAACCTGGTCGCGTACAGCGACGGGTCCGAGTTCATGTGCGACCGGATCCTTGCCGAGCTTCCCGCCGGCGAATACCGCGTTCGCATCCTGTCGTTTTTTCGCAATGACATCGACCCGTACGTGATGCAGTTTTACACCGGCGCCTGCTCGACCTGCGGGAACGATCTCATCGAAGCCGAAGACTGCGACGACGGCAATCTCAACGCCGCCGACGGCTGCGACGGAACCTGCCGTCGCGACGTGCACGCGATCGCCGGGTGCGGTTCCTATCGCTCCTCCGGCTATTCACGCGAGCCTGACCTTTTTCGCTTTACCCTTCCTTCGGCGGACACGATTCGGCTGCAGACCGCAGACGCCGAAGGCAAATGTCCCGGCGATGGATCGCTCTCCGTCTACTCGGAATCCGGAGACCGGGTCGTCTACGACGGAGACGGAGTCGAAGGCTGCTCCAGAATCGTCTATTCGCTCCAACCCGGAACCTATACGGTCGAGGTCCATTCGACCGACACCTTCTACGTCAGGCCCTACCGCCTCGAGTTCTACACCGGGTCCTGTTCGATCTGCGGAAACGGCAGCCTCGAGGTGGAAGCTTGCGACGGACTGGATCTGGGCCTTTGCCGGGCCGGACCCTGTACGTCGTCGTGCACGTGTCCGTTTTTGCCGCTATGTGGCGATTCGATCGTCGATTTCAGTCTCGGTGAGGACTGCGACGACGGCAATCTGCAAAGTGGAGACGGGTGCGATGAGCATTGCCGTCGCGAGACCACCGAGATTCTCTCGTGTGGGTCCTACCAGCCGCCGGGGCTTCTTCTGGAAAGGATCACCAAGCTCTCCCTGAACCTTGCCGCCCCGCAGGAGGTCCGGCTGCGCATGAGAGACAGCGATGGTTGCGACGGCTTTCCCGCGGTGGAAGTCCAGGCAGAAGGCGTCGGGACCATCGCGTTCGGTCAGGATCCGACGGCTGACGCATGTGCGGAAGTCCTCGCGACGCTGCCGGCGGGCAGCTACACCATATTCCTCTATACGACAGGTGCGACGACCAGCAGTTACGTGTTGGACTACTTCAATTCCGAGTGTTCGGATTGCGGCAACGGAACGAGGGAGGCAGAGCAGTGCGACGACGGAAACGAGATGCCCGGTGACGGTTGCGATGCGCAGTGCGACCACGAACCGCCGCCGATCGACGGTCCCGATCTGCCCGGATGCGGTTCGTTCGATCTTCCCGAGATCGAGCACGACTCGGCGGCGGTGTTTTCGTTCTCGCTGGACGCGGAGAGCATCGTCCGTATCGAGCTGTCGGACGGTGCCGGCGGTTGCGCCGGCTTTTCCTCGCAAGTGGATCTCTACACCGACAACGGACTCCGGATCGCGGGCGACGACAATTCGGGGTTCGGGTTGTGCAGCCGGCTGCTACTTGCACTTCCTACGGGGACGTATCGCATTCGCATCCAGGCCGTCGCCCTGTTCGGCGCGTTCGTCCTCGATTTCCACACGAGCGCCTGCTCGGTCTGCGGCAATGGCCTCGTGGAGGCAGAGGAGTGCGACGACGGCAATCTCCTCATCGGCGATGGTTGCGACGATGGTTGCCGTCTCGAGCAGCGGATGCTCGAGGCATGCGGCTTCTATCCTTCGGCGGCGATTGGAGTCGGAGACGAGCAGGAGTGGTCGCTTGTCCTGGACGAAGACACGCTGGTTCAGTTGGAAACAGGCGACGGCAGCGACGGGTGCCCGGGTGACACGTACCTGACGGTTCGCCGGGACGACGGGCAGTATGTGGCCGCGGACGATTACGGCGGTGTCGGCGACTGCTCCCGCGTCGAGTTGGTTCTATCGGCGGGGATCTACGTGGTGCGCGTGAACTCGTGGTCCTTTGCAGGCGTTGGCCCGTATGTGCTTCAGTTCGTGACAGACCGATGCTCGACGTGCGGAAATGGCGAGGCGGAAGTCGGCGAGGAATGCGACGACGCCAATAGCATCTCCGGCGACGGCTGCGACACGGACTGCCAGGCACGTGTCCCGATTGCTGCGTGCGGTGACTATTCAGCGCCGGGCTTTTCTGACGACGACGAGAACGATTTTCGTCTGAACCTCGAAGAACGGCACCTCGTCCACCTGGAGACGGCAAGCACTGCGGGGTGTCCAGGAGACACGGTACTCGAAGTGCGCTCGAGTGCCGGCGATCTGGTGGCGAGCGACGATCAATCCGGCCTGGGTCCGTGCTCCGCGCTGACCACGCACCTCGACGCCGGAGAGTATCTCGTCATCGTGCGCGGCTTCGAAGGCGTGGCGATCGGTCCCTATCGTCTGCAATACGCTACCGACGCCTGCTCGATCTGTGGAAACTCGGTCGTCGAGCTTGGCGAAGACTGCGATCGGGGCCAGGAATCCGACAAATGGGGTGACTTCTGCCGAGCCGGTTGCGTGCGATCGCCCTGCGGCCAGCCCGTGAACTTCAAGATATCCAGACCGACCACCACCGACGCCAAGTTCACGCTCCGAGCCGCCGTCGGGATCAACGAGTGCGACGCTCGCGTCTGCGACGTCAATGGCGACGGCCGGACCACCGGACTCGACGCGCTCACGGTGCTCCGCGCCGCAGTGGGCACGAGCGTCGCGCTGGCGTGCCCCGCGGGCGTAGAATCCTTCGTTGCCCGCTGAGCATCCCGATCCAGCATTCCGCCCTGAAGCGTCAACGGTAGCTGCACGAACAACGACCAATACTTCGTTTACTGGACTCCCGTGCGTCATGGATGCACCGGCCGCCGCACTCGGCCATGGCGGAACTGCTCTCGCCGACCGGAGTGAAGTCGGCGACGTTCCCTCTATTCCACGCAATTCGTGAACTCGCCGGTCCCTACCGCAACTCGGAGGATGAGGAGTGCGTCACCCGCCGTCACCGCGCCGCTGCCGTTCACGTCGCAGACGCGAAGCTCGCACGTCCTCGCTCCAACCGAACTGCGAAGAGCAAAAAGCGCGTCCGAAGATTTCGGCGCTTGAGCGTCGGAATTCACCGGCTGACCGCAAGGGGTCCTGTCGCAACCGGCCGTACAATCCTCTCCGTCCAGGAAGACTTCGTCGCCATCGTCGCAGGTCTCACCGAGCTCAATCATGCCGTCACCGCAGTCGGAGCATGCTTCGCTCTCGTACACGAGCACGTACGGGCCAAGCGCGATCCCATCGTAACCCCGAACGATGACGCGGTAGCTGCCGGCGTCGAGACCGACTGTCAGGGCGGAGCATGCGCCATCGCCGCCCTGGTCGTTCATATGGACGAGCACGCCGTCATCGTCATAGATATCCAGCAAGGTATCGCCGGGGCACGTACCGAGAACCCCGGACGTCTCCAGATGCACGAGCCGATGTGAAGAGAGCACGAGCCGAAACTCGTCGAATTCCTCATGTGCGAATCCGGAACTGGTGTAGCTTCCACACGCGTCCAATGGTTCCCTGATTCCGCAATCGGAATCGCACCAGTCGCCATCGAGCAGATTGCCGTCGTCACAGTCCTCTATCTCCACAGTCCCGTTTCCGCAGGTCGTGCAATCCCCGGTATAGAACTCCAGCGCGTAGTTCGCTTCGGCAGAGAACCAGGCCGTAACCTCGACGGTATACTCTCCCGGCGGGAACGACTGGACCACGCGGGAGCAGAATCCGACACCGCCTCCCCAGCGGTCTGCGACCACATCGCCGGAAGAATTGGACACCATGACCCGGGTCCCACCGGGACATCCTCCGTTCCCATCGGACGTTTCGAGTCGAACCGCACTTTCCGTTTCAAGACTGAAATGGAACTCGTGGATGTCGCCCTCGGCGCTTCGCGGAGCAACGTACGATCCGCAGGTGTCCAGGTCGTAGTTGTAGTGACAACCTGCATCACAACTGTCCCCGTTCGCAACGTTTCCGTCGTCACACTCCTCCGCCTCGACGACGCCGTTTCCGCAGACGGAACACGAGCCGGTGTAATACTCGAGCGCATAGGCAGCGACGGCGTCGTCCGCGTCTGCGGCACTAACCCGAAGCTTGTAATCGCCGGCAGGCAACGCCGCGGTCACGCGCGAACAGTATCCCACGCCTCCGCCGGCGTTCGCTGCGATCAGGTTGCTCGAGGAGTCGTACAGCTGCAGGTACGCGAAGTTACCGGGAGAACAACGCCCCCCATCGCCGGTCGTCTCGATGCGAACCGTATCCGCCGAATCAAGAGTGAACGAAAACGCGTCAGAATCTTCACTCGCAAATCCAGGCGACGGATAGAGACCGCAACTCTGCAGGTGGAGCTCCCGATGGCAGGCCGCGTCGCAGCCATCGTCGTTCACAAGATTGCCGTCGTCGCATTCTTCGCCTTCGACGATCCCGTTGCCGCACGTCGAGCAACTCCCGGTCGAGTACTCGAGGGCGTAGGGTCCAACACCTCCCGAGAAGTGCACCAACGCGGCGTAGTCTCCGGGCGGGAACTGCGCAACGATGCGTGAGCAGGCCCCGACGCCACTCGAGCTATCGGCTGCAACGACGTTGTGTGAACCGTCATAGACCGTGATGTACGTCGGGTCGACGCAGACGTCGTCGCCTTCTCGCGTCTCTAGTCGCACCGCGGTTTCGGACGCGACCGTGAACAGGAACTCATCGTAGTTCTGCCCCGGCCCGCCACCGAATCCGTAGGACTCATACGAGCCGCACGTCTCCAGGCGGCGCATCTCGCGATTGCATGTCGCATCGCAGCCGTCGCCGTCGATGACATTGCCATCATCGCATTCTTCCAACTCGACGACTCCGTTTCCACACGACGAGCAAGCGTCGGTGAAGTACCCGAGAGCTACCGTCACGCTGGCTGGTTTGTACCCGCGTTCGACCCCGACCGTATAGTCCCCGGGAAGCAGCGGGACTACCAGACGGGAGCACGACGCCAGACCGTCATCCCGGCTGTACGCGATCTCGCTCCCCGACCAGTCGAATATGCGAATCGAGCTGTGCCACGGGCAGTCCCCGTGCTGTTCCGAAGTCTCGAGGCGCACGGTGGCTTCCGATTCGAGCGTGAAGGCGAACTCTTCAAACGAATACGGTCCCTCCGGTGCCCACAATTGCTGCAACTCACAGGGCTGCAATCGCTTGGCATCAAGCTGGCAGGTCGTGTCGCAGCCGTCACCGTCGATCATGTTCCCGTCGTCGCATGGCTCGCCCTCGACAACTCCATTCCCGCAGGTGGAACACGCGCCGGTAAAGTACTCCAGGACGTACGGCCCGAGCCCCTCGTCGAACTGGTTACCAGCCCTTACGATGTACTCGCCCGCTGGGAGCACGGCCTCTGTCGTCGGGCAGTCTCCGGATTCCCAGGCAACCGGATGGTCCCACGGTTGGCTTGCGCCGTCAGCGTACACCCGCAGCGTCGCCCCATCCTCGCCGTCGAACGAACAACCACCCATGCCGTCAGATAGACGGAACGTAATCGCATCTTCCGACTCGAGTGAGAATGCGAAATCGTCCCAAACGTAGAGATCTCCTTCAAACCCCGGCATTTCGTACAGACCGCAGCCCGGGAGAGGACGCGTTTCCAACCAGCAGTCCTCACTGCAGCCATCGCCGCTCTGCACGTTCCCATCGTCGCAGTCCTCGCCCTCGACGATGGCGTTTCCGCACGTGGAACAGGATCCGGTGAAGTACTCGAGAACATAGGGACCGATCGCTTCGACCGGATAGCCCGAAATCACGACGAGAAAGTCCCCTGCCGGTAGATCGGCGACAACCCGGCCACAAGGCTCCCCGTTCACCACGGTCCGGTCTTGTGCAACCGAGTAGCCAGAAGAGGAGTCGTATACGACCAGTTGCATTCCTCCTGGGCAGCCCCCCTGACCGTCCGAGGTTTCCAGGCGAACGGTATCCGGGGAATCGAGGCTGAACCGGAACTGATTCGAATTCGGCCACGCCGAGAACCCCGACGACAGGTATATGCCGCAATACTCCATCTCGCGGATCTCTCGTCGACACTCCTCGTCGCAGCCGTCGCCCGCCGCCTGGTTGCCGTCGTCGCAAGTTTCGCCGGCTCCGGGTTGAACGACAGTGTCGCCGCATCTGGGAAGGAAAGGGCACGTGCACGAACCTGTACATGGACCCGAAGTGCAGAATGCGAGGTCGCTTCCATCGCACTCCTCGACTTCTGAAATTCCGTTCCCGCAGACCGAGCACGATTCGGTGGAGAACTCCAAGACGTAAGGGCCGACGCTCGTCCAGTTGAATCCACGGAGCTCGAGTGTGTGCTCGCCTGGCAAGAGCGTACGGAGCAGGCCTTCGCAGCGTCCAGTTGCTACGCCGCTGACGTCAAGTTCCAGGTCGGGCGGGCAACCGCCATCGATGGTTCTGGCAACGAGGCGGACCGCCTCCTCGGACTCGAGCGTGAACGAGAACTCGTCGAGATCATGCTTCCCGAAACCATCGGATTGGTACGATGAACAGGGCTCCAGAATGCGTCCGCGCCTGCACTCTGCATCACAGCCGTCTCCCTGGACAGTATTGCCGTCGTCGCACTTCTCGGCCTCGACGGTTCCGTTCCCGCACACCGAGCAGGATTCGGTGAAGAATTGCAGGACGTATGCGTCGACGCCGTCGAGGCCGCTAGTAATACGCACCGTGTATCCTCCTGGCGAGAGCCGTTCGAATACGCGGGCACAGACACCGACACCTCTGTAGAAGTCGGAG
>CAYYVZ010000093.1:0-14641 GCA_964475235.1 uncultured Myxococcales bacterium
GATCGGGAAAGACGAGAAGCTGGAATCGTTGCAGCATCCCGTCGTTGGCCAGAGCGTGCGCGGCCTGTTCCAAGTACGCGATCAACTTGTCGGGTTGGATACCGCCGAAGATCGAGACGCACAGGTTTGGTACGCTGATATGCCCGCGGCCGATGCGGTCGGTATCAAAGCTCTGGTTTCCATTCCAAGCTTCGAGAAAGAACGCGCGATCCCCCTCACGCCCATCGCGCTCCCAGCTGGCGAGCAGGCCTGCCAACTCGTCCCTCATGACCAAGAGACCGTTCGGGTTGTCGCGAAGCAATTCGCCAAGCTTCTCAACGGTGGTGTCATTAGTCTTGAAGCGTCGCAGGACGGGCGTCGTTGGTGCCTGCCGTGAGTGCGCGGCGAGCTCTCTGGCGATCTCTTCCGGCTCTCCTCTCGACGGCTTTCTCACAGACTCTTTGATTCGGCCCTCTATTGCGTTTTTCCGGGCATCAAAGACGACCCTCTGGGCCTCGTGCTCCAACATTTCCTGCTCGTGAATCTGGCGCGACGCGACTATGAGGCGCTCCATGGGCGCCAACGCCGCCGCCCAAGCCGGCGATTTCTTCGCTGAAGGATCCCCGACAATTCCACCCCAGAGATTCGGAACGACGAGCCAAGGGTCTCTCGATTTGGGCTTGATCGCACAGCGCGCGCCGACGATTGCGCCGAGTGCCACCATCGCGGCAGCGGCAACAAAGTCGACGGGACACGGCATTCGGGCAGCTTCGTCGACGATCCAATGGCGAAGAGCGTCCGGCAGAAGAATCTCCGGATTGAACCGTGGAACCGGCTTCATCGCCCGGACGATGGGCCGGGCCGGCTGCCATGCCTCAGTTTCAATCGGCGCCGCTGACGGATTCGACGTGACGCTGCGGGTTGTTGCCTCCTCGCTTGCCACGCATCCAAACGGTCCCATGAGATTCCCGCTTGGCTGGCCATAGCTCCCCGTATCGATCGCTGAAAGCGATTCGCTGAGGAATTCAGCGCTTTCGTCGATACCGACGAAAATCCGAGTTTCGGGAACGAGTGCCGCAGGAGATCGCATCTCAGCCCGTGCTGTCGATTCCCGGCATGGCTGCAGAACTTCCACTTCACTCATGGCCGGCCGGTCTCAGAGCGCTCGAGCGACTCGCCTCGATCCGTTGCTGAATCCATTCCTGGATCTCGTTCTCCAGCCAGCCAACAGCGCGCGCTCCGAGACTCACGGGCTTCGGGAAGCTACCCTCAGCGACTCGTAGATAGATCGTGCTTCGGGAAAGACCTGTTCTACCCTTCACCTCGGCTAGCCTCAGTATCGCGTGCCGCATCATCGATCCTCTCCGCAGTCTCGCCCGTTGCTTCGATACTCAGCCGTCGAGAAGTGCGAGCGCGCTTCGAGCCACGACTCCAGATCTCGTCGTCTGTATCGAACTCGAACCCCAGCCCGGACGAAGCGTGGCCCTGTTCCACGCCATCTCATGTTGGTGAGCGACGCCGGTCGGAGACCCAGAAATGCAGCCGCTTCCGTCGTGTCGAGTAGGTGCCCTGATCCCCTGACCTCGGGCGGTAGAGTTGTAGTGTCGTTCATCGCTCCCTGGTCGCGATCGCATAGGTAAGCAGATCGCGGGAGAGACTCTGCGCGAGAGCGGGCAGCCCGGGAACCTCCCGGAACTCAGATAAATCTCGGTGCTGCGGGAGGGGTCGCGACGCAGCCTATCGGCCACCAAGCAGCCGGGCTACGTCGCGTTCGGTGCAGCTCACACCGCACAAGCCAAGCACCGCCTTCGCGAAGCGAAAGAATGGACCCGTCTCGCCACCTTTACGTTTCCCGCGGGGCGCTTGGGTCCCAGTCATTGCCAACCAGAGTGCGGCGAGTTCCTCAACTGCGATTCGTTCGGCGAGCTTCTTGGGACGGGATTGCTTCGGCGGTTTGTCTTGCGCGGTTTCCGCTGCGGCCGTAGCCGCCCGTGCGTAGAGTCTGACGTCTTCACGCGCCCTCAACTCGCCCCGACTCCCCGCTGCCTGGAAGAACCGCTCCGATGGGTCGCGACTCATTCCAGTCAGAAGTCTTTCGGCGGCGAGTAGGTGAGATGCCGCCTGTATCAAGGCGTTACTCTCGCTTCTGTTGCCTCGTGCGATCGCAAGTTCGTCTCGGATAGCGGGACCAACAATTTCCTGAATGGCGAGATTCTCGCGGCAACGGTCCAGAACGACCGAGAGGTGCGAAGCCCACGTGAAAGTCGCGGCGGCATCGCACGGCACAGCTGCGGCGATAGCTTCGATATCTTCCTTCCTGAGTTGGGTGGGACTGGCTCGGAACCAACATACCTCACCCGCCGGTCGGAGCGTGACGATTCGAGAACCCATCAGACCGATCGATGAGAGGTCGGGGAGGAGGTGGAGTCAGGCGCACGATGCTCCACATTGCTTGGGAGACCGAGAATCCGTGAACGGGCGCACCTCAGCTTCAAGTTCGCTCTCCCCGCTGCCCAAACTCGCGGACGGTATTGCGGCGCACGGCCTGTCGCTAGGCTGGCTGGACCATAGCGATCGGAAGCCTCCTAGCTACCGAGACCGTCCAAAGCTGTCTCATGGCCTCTCTCCCGGAGGGGGTAGTAGATCTCTGGGCGCGGCGATGCCTAGACCGAAGGGGTAAGCCTCGTGCACGCGGCGGCGAAATTGAAAGTATTTTTTCCCGCCTGGCCGATGAGAACCGGACGAAGAGCCAGCGCCCGGCTTCCGGGCATGTCAGCTCGCAGGCCCTTGTCTATGGCACGAGTCGCCCCTTGGGTAGCCGAGATCCGCGACCGCTGAAAGATCAGACGACCTGCCGCCAACTGTGCGTCGCTAAAGGATTTCCTTGGACGTAGCGGGAAGAGCCCAATAGGGTGCGCCGCAGCGGGACGCCCGCCTAACCTCTGCATGCTTGAGCGATTTTCAGACGCCGCCGGCACGTGCGGTCGCCGGGGCATTATCCCAGGCGGGACCGGACGTGCCTAGTCCCAGCCGTCCCGTGCCGGGGCAAATTCTACTCGGCTCTCTGTTCAGCGAGCCGATGCGCGTCGAGACTGTATTCGACGGCGGCGCGTCGAACTGGATCGTCGGCCTTGTCGGCACTCAGACCGAGCGATTCCGCAAGGTCACCCTGAGCGCGGCCGAACTGGCCCAGCTCACAGCCATAGACAGCCAGTCCACTTTCACGGGCGACGGACGGCTCGTCCGGCTCGGACTCCAGGCGTACGCCCTCGGCATCGCGTACGAGTTCGATCCATATTTCGGACTTTCGATTTCCCGCGTCGATCCCCTGCCCCACCAGCTCGAGGCGGTCTACGACTACCTGCTGAAGCTCGCACGCGTGCGCTTCCTACTCGCCGACGACGCCGGTGCGGGCAAGACCATCATGTCCGGGCTGCTCATCCGTGAGTTGGAGCTTCGCGGGCTGGCGGAACGCATCCTCATCGTCTGTCCTGCCAACTTGGCGTTTCAATGGCAGCGCGAGCTCAAGGAGAAATTCGACTCGAAGTTTCTGGTGATGAAAGGGCAAGACCTTCGCGAACAGTTCGGCGTCAACCAGTGGATGGAGCGAACCCGAGTCATCACCTCACTCGACCTTGCCAAACGCAGCGAAATCCTACCCGGGTTAAGGCAAGTACACTGGGATCTGGTGATCGTCGACGAGGCGCATCGCATGTCAGCCTCGGACGAATCGCACAAGAGCCTACGCTACAAGCTCGGAGAGCTATTACGCGACAGCTCCGACCATATCCTGCTGCTCACTGCGACTCCGCACAAAGGTGATCCGCAGAATTTCAGTCTGTTTCTGCAGCTTCTCGATGAGGACGCCTACGCGGACGTGAAATCGATCCGCGAGGCTATGAACCGCCGTCGTGCACCCTTTTACCTGCGCCGTACGAAGGAGGCTATGGTGTACTTTCCGGAGCGGCGCCCGGATGGGTCTTGGGTTGCGGAGCCGATTTTCACAAAGCGCATTCCGCACACAGTCGACTTCCAGATCGACGGCGCCGAGTTCGAGCTCTACCGCGACGTAACCCGCTTCGTGAAGCGGGAATGCGCACGCGCCGCAGCCGAAAGCGAGGATCCGCGGGCTCGCGCCGTTGGATTCCTCATGTCGCTCTATCAGCGACGACTTGCATCGAGCACTTTCGCGATGCGCCGTTCCTTGGAAAATCGCGCGCGCCGGCTCGAAGAGGGTTTAAAGCGCGCACAGGATCTCGTACGGCACGCGCCTCCGGACCTGCCCGATCCAGAAGAGCTTGAGGAGATGGAAGAGGGTGAGCGCGAGCGACTCGAGCAGATGCTGGAAGCGATCACGCTCGCGGGTAGCGCGGATCAGGTGCGGCACGAAGTGCAGGAATTGCGCCGTCTTGCGATCCAGGCACAGTCAGTTGAGAATTCCGGTGGGGAAGCGAAGCTCTCGCGGCTGAAGGCGCTTCTTCAGGAAAAGGGGTTCTTCGACCATTCCGAGCAGCGGCTGCTCCTTTTCACCGAATTCAAAGACACGCTCGACTACTTAGTCGATCGCCTCAAACTCTGGGGATTCAGCGTCGGGTTTATCCACGGCGGCATGAAGCCGGGCTCGCGCGATGAGCCCGGCACTAGGCTCTACGCAGAACAGCAGTTCCGAGAGGGCGGCATTCAGGTGCTGGTCGCTACCGAGGCGGCAGGCGAAGGCATCAACCTCCAAGTCTGCAACGTCCTTTTCAACTACGACATCCCCTGGAACCCAAACCGGCTCGAACAACGCATGGGCCGCATCCACCGCTACGGCCAGCGGAAAGACTGCCTGATTTTCAACTTCGTGGCGACCAATACCATCGAAGGCAAAGTCCTTCAGCGTCTTCTCGAGAGGCTCCAAGAAATCCGCCACGCGCTCGACGACGATGCCGTCTTTAATGTGGTCGGAGAAGTACTGCCCGCTGCCCATGTCGAGCGCGTACTACGCGACTACTACTCAGGCCGGCTCGGCGATGCCGATCTCGAGGACCGACTTTTGCGTAACGTGGATGAACAGCAATTCCGCGCTATCTGCCAGAACGCGCTGGAGGGCCTGGCGAGCAAGAAGCTCAATCTCGAAATGCTCATCGAGCGCCGTGCGCGTGCCCAGGAGCGGCGCGTGGTACCAGAGACTATTGCGCGATTTCTACGTGACGCGGCGGAGTTCGTGCCGTGGACCCTCAAGCCAGTGCCAAGCGTTGCCCATGCTTTCGAGCCGGCCCGCACACCCACGGCATTACGCCGCTATGAGAAAGAGCCAGACTGGAAGATGCCCGCCCTCGCCGATCGTTACCCGCGGTGCTCCACCGATCGCGAGGCGGCGGAGGCGGAGAAGTTGGAGTGGGTGACGCCCGGCCACCCGCTCTTCGAGGCGATGCGGCGTCACACGCACGCCCGCGCGACGGAGGACCTCAGTAAGGGGGCGGCCTTCCATTCGCTTCAGCATGAAGCTCCCGTCCGAATCGACTTCTACCGCGCACGTATCGTCGACGGGCTTGGCCACGTTGTGCACGAGCGAATTTTTGCCGCCGAGCTAGACGGACTCGGCGAGCCGCGACTCCAGGAGCAAGGATTGCTTGGGAACTTCTCGCCCGCTGCGGCACCTGTCGAATTGCCACCAGTCGCACGCGTTCCCGAGGCCACGGCTTGGCTTCACGAGAACGCGTTCGCGCCGTTCCTTGAGGAGGCCCGCACCGACCGGCTCAGTGAGGTTGACCGCATCGCATCGCATGTCGAACTGTCGCTAACCGAGTTGCTACAGCGGACCGATGAAGAGATCGGCAAAGCCGCATCAGATGTCGAGCAAAAACTCCCCGGCGCCGAAGGCCGTCTCGCGATAGCCGAAGCACGCCACTCTGAGCTGCTCATCAGACGAGAGCGACGGCGCACCGATCTCGAACGCGAGAAGGCGCTCTCACTTCAGGCGGTTGAGCGGCTTGCGAGCGTTCTCGTACTGCCTCATCCCGAGCGAGAGGCGCCCGAAGTGCGGAGGCTCAAACCCAACTTTGAGACCGAGGCTATCGCGATGCGTGTCGTCATGGAGCACGAGGAGGCACAAGGGCGGCAAGTCTACGACGTCTCGGAGAAGAACCTCGGGTATGACATCACTAGCCTCGACCTTGCGTCGGGCGAGCTGCGGTTAATCGAGGTAAAGGGGCTCGGCGCAACGACCGGAACCGTGCTGCTAACACCCAACGAGCGCCGCGTCGCCGAGGATCGACGGGACTGCTTCTGGCTTTATGTCGTCACCAGCTGCGATACGGCACCTTACCTGCAGGAGCCGATTCCTGACCCGGCACGTCTCGATTGGCACGAAGTAACCAAGGTCGCGCACTACTACCTTTCTGTCGACGCTATGAAGAAGCCGATGGAAGTGCGCGAGGATCCGCCGCGTTACGAGGATAGCTGATGCACGAAGTCCGAACGCTCACCGAGCTCATGAGCCAGATTCGCCGCAACGAAATCCTGCTCCCTGAGTTTCAGCGCGGCTACGTCTGGAACTCCGATCAAGTCCGCGGCCTGATGCAGTCGCTTTACCGCAAGCACCCGACGGGACACCTATTGCTATGGAAGACGTATAAACCTTCGCCAGTTCGAGGCGGTGAGGTAACCAGCGACGGCCACTCGTTGTTGCTGCTTGACGGACAACAGCGACTCACGAGCCTCTATGTGATCTTCGAGGGTAAGGCGCCCCCGTTCTACGAAGGAGAGGCGCTCTTTCCGAACATTTATTTCAATGTACAGACCGAAGAGTTCCGATTCTGGCAAAAGACGATCATGGAGCAGAACCCAGCATGGGTGGCTGTCCATGATTTTTTTCGAAAAGGACTCGACTCAATTCTTGAGGGCCTCGACGATCTGCCAGAAGAGACCGGCGATACCTATCGGAAAAATCTGAAACGTCTCAGCAAGCTCAATCAGATTCGCGAATACACCTATACCGTCGACCAGCTATCCGGGGACGAGTTTACCGTCGACGAAGTTGTGGAGATCTTCAACCGCGTGAACAAGGCGGGCACGCCTCTCACGAAGGCTGATCTAGCGCTGGCCCACATCTGCAGCATCTGGCCAGAGGCGCGTGAGGAACTTCGCCGGTTTGCCCGCGCGATGGCCGAGCATGGGTTCCGCGTTGACATGAACTTTCTGGTTCGCTGCATCGCCGCGGTGGCGGCGGGCTCGGTCCTTTTAGAGGGTGCGTTCTATCGTGTAGGTGCCGAGGCGCTCCAGAAGTCCTGGAAGCAAGTTGAAAGTGCATTCGAGCACCTTGTGAACGTGCTTCGTCACGAGGCCTTCATCGATGATCTCGATACTCTTCCTAGTGACTATGTTCTCGTCCCCATGATCGTCTACCTTGCTCTTCGGGATAGCGTCTTCCCCAGCGATGCAATCAAGCGGCGCTTCGTCCGCTGGATGCACCTGGCTGGGCTCTGGAGCCGCTACTCTGGCGCCACGGAGACGAAGCTCCAACAGGATGTCGCACTAGTCAGCGGGCGTGATCGTGATCCAACGCATGAGCTAGAAGCCGGGATCCTCCGAGAGCGAGGACGGCTCACACTCGAGGCTTCAGACCTTGTTGGAGCCAGCGCGCAGACAGCATACGCGAAGTTCAGCTATGTGCTCGCTCGTTCGCGAGAGGCTCGAGATTGGTTCTCCGGCATCCGGCTCTACGACAAGGCCGTGGGGCGGTCGAACGGGCTCGAATCTCATCATGTTTTCCCGAAAACCGTGCTGAAGGGCGGAGGTTTCAAGTCGGACGAGGATCGTAGAGTCATCAACGAACTCGCCAATCGCGCCTATCTCACGCAGAAAGCGAACCGGAAGATCTACAGCACGCCACCGGTCGATTACCTACCCGAGGTCGAATCGAGCCAGCCCGGCGCACTGCGAGCGCAGTCCATACCAATGGACCGCGCACTCTGGAATGCCGATCGCTATCTCGACTTCCTCGCGGCCCGTCGACAGCTTCTGGCACACGCCATGAACGACTATCTGGCGAGTTGGATACCGGCGACCGACACTCCCGAGGCGGACGAAGCTGTCGTCCGCGGGTGGATCGCCAAGGGCGAGAGTGATGCCTTGGAGTTCAAGTCGAGTCTGCGCTGGGACCGAAAGGAAGGACGGGTCAATAAGGAACTAGAACGCGTGGTCCTAAAGACGCTCGCCGGACTTCTCAACGCAAAGAAGGGAGGGATACTCTTGGTGGGCGTGGCGGACTCGGGCGACGTCCCGGGTCTTGCCGACGACTATGGATCACTGCCCAAGAAGGACCGGGACGGATTCGAGCTTCATTTGCGACAGCTGATGTCACGCGACTTTGGAGACTCCGTCTCCGTGTTTCTGACCGTCACCTTCCACGAACTCGACGGCAACGACCTCTGCCAAGTGACCGTCGAACCAAGCGACCATCCCGTATACGTCGCCGAGGGACAAGGATCTGCCTTTTATCTGCGAGTCGGAAACGCGACTCGCGCGCTTCCGGTGAACGAAGTGGTCCAGTACGTCCAAACGCGCTGGGGTGGAAAGGCGTGAGCCGGGCCGGAGGAGGAGCGCGGTGATCCCCAAAGACTGCAAAAGACTCGCCGAGGTGGACTTTCCAATCGCCGTGGTT
This sequence comes from uncultured Myxococcales bacterium, assembly GCA_964475235.1. Taxonomy (GTDB): domain Bacteria; phylum Desulfobacterota; class Binatia; order UBA1149; family CAITLU01; genus DATNBU01. Next base: position 8,627 of record CAYYVZ010000093.1, read on the forward strand.
TCGGCGCATGCGGCGCGCGAAAAGTCGATTCGGCACGGGCACCCGAGCACGCTCCATCTGTGGTGGGCACGGCGGCCGCTCGCTTCGAGCCGAGCTGTACTACTTTCTCTCCTGCTGCCCGACCCATGCGACGTAGAGTGTCCTGTCGCCTTCAAGAACGCGGCGCGAGACATACTCAGGGAGGTGCGCCAACCGCCTAAGAACGACGAGGAACTCCGGAGAGCGCTGCTCTGGTTCATCGGGTCCTTTGCCAACTGGGATTTGTCTGCGAACCGGACCTACCTGCGGGTTGCTCGCGATCTCGTGAAAGCTGCCCATCCGGAAGATCCACCTCTCATCGTAGATCCATTCGCGGGCGGCGGGTCAATCCCGCTAGAGGGACTACGGCTTGGCTGCGAGACGTTCGCGAGCGATCTCAACCCGGTCGCCTGCTTGATCCTCAGGGTCATGCTCCAGGACATTCCGCGACACGGGACGGAGCTTTCCGAGGCGCTCCGTCGCGCGGGCGCTGAAATCAAGCTCCAAGCAGAGAACGAGTTGGCTGAGCTCTATGCTAAGGATCCGGACGGTGCGACGGCGATCGCATACCTTTGGGCGCGCACGGTTCGCTGCGAGTCGCCGAACTGCGGTGCGGATATTCCGCTCGTGCGCTCGTTCTGGCTCTGCAAGAAACCAAGCCGTAAGCGCGCGCTGCGGTACCACGTCAAGCGCCCGAAAGGTGAGACCCCGCGTCTCTCACTCGAGGTGTTCGAACCGAAGGCAGAGAAGGAGGTGCACGGCGGCACGGTGACGCGCGCGAAAGCGACGTGTGTTTGCTGTGGCATCGTCCTGCCGCCGGAGCGCGTGCGGGCGCAGCTCGCGGCGCAACGCGGCGGTGGGGACGTCGTCTTCGACGAGAAAGGACAACGCACTAGCGGGGCGCTGCTGCTCGCCGTAGTAACGCTGAGACCAGGTGAGACCGGCCGGCACTATCGGTTGGCGACGGAACTCGACTACGAAGCAGTTCGCAAGGCACAGGTGGCCTTCGCGAAGTTGGTGCAGGAGTGGGAACGCGGCGGCAAGCAGAGACTCTGCCCGGTGCCGGATGAGCCGACACCTGCCGGCGGCGGCTCGGGTGCTGGCCGCGCGTTTAGCGTGCAACGCTACGGCATGCTGCAGTGGGGCGACCTATTCACGGCCAGGCAGAAGGTCACATTGGCGACGTTCTGCCGACTCATTGCCGCAACCGAACGTTCCGAGATTCGGGATCTTCTGGCGCTGGTGCTCGACGGTGTGGTCGATCGCAACGCCGTACTCGCAAGATGGCGACCTCAGCCGGACCAAGAAAAGGTCGAGAACGTTTTTGCTCGTCCGGCTCTCCCTATGTCCTGGGATTTCGGGGAGGCGGTTGCCATTTCGGGATCAACCGGGAGTTGGGAAGATCGCGTGAGGGACACGAGTAGAACAGTAGAAGCGATCGCGCTTTGGTCGTCTCGCGAGAGGAGAACGGGTCAAGTTCAGGTAGCGAGCGCAACCTCTCATTCTCTGCCGGACGACTCCGCGCAACTGTGGTTTACCGACCCACCATACTACGACGCAATTCCGTACGCAGATCTCTCAGATTTTTTCTTCGTCTGGCTAAGGCGAGCCCTGCGTGACGACCAATTGCGCGATCCATTCCTTACTTCCAATCCGCTCACGCCGAAGGTCCAAGAAGCCGTTCAGGATGAGACCAAGCGTGACAACGGACGAGCCAAAGACAGAGCGTGGTTCGAAGAAACCATGGCCGCTGCTTTCGCCGAAGGACGACGCGTGCTCCACGGGGACGGCGTCGGGTGCGTCGTCTTCGCACACAAGACTACGGAAGGGTGGGAAGCTCTTCTTTCCGGAATGATCCGAGGAGGTTGGACGATTACCGGCTCGTGGCCGATCGCGACCGAGATGGGCTCCCGACTCCGCGCTCGCGAGTCCGCTGCTCTCGCGACGTCAGTCCATCTGATCTGTCGCCCGCGATCTGACGAAGCGGGCATAGGCGACTGGGCAGCCGTGCTTCGCGAGTTGCCGACGCGCGTCGCGGATTGGATCCAACGGTTGCAGCACGAAGGAGTGAGGGGGGCGGACCTCGTCTTCGCATGCATCGGTCCAGCGCTCGAGATCTTCAGCCGCTACACGAGAGTGGAAACCGCCGATGGGCGCGAGGTCAAGCTCGACGAGTATCTGGCCAAAGTGTGGGAGGTCGTCGGCAGGGCCGCGCTTGAGCAGGTGCTGGGAACCGCCGAGGCGAAGGCTCGTAACGGCGCGGTGGGAGCCGTGGAGGAGGACGCGCGGCTTACGGCGCTCTTCCTCTGGACGCTCCAAGCGACCGACAGCGATGCCAGCGAAGCATCGAGCGGCCAAGAGGAAGACGACGAGACCGACGACGACGAGCAAGGCAACTCGCGCGGCAGAACCGAGGGTTTCACGCTCGTCTTCGACGTGGTGCGTCGTTTCGCCCAGCCACTCGGCATCGAACTGCCTAAATGGGAAGGCCGCGTGATTGAGACCAAGAAGGGCGTTGTGCGCCTTCTCCCCGTCGCCGAGCGTGCGAAGCAGCTCTTCGGCGAAGACGGGGCTGGCGCTGTCGCTGCCCGGCTCGAGCAAACCCCCGCACTCGGCAACAATCCACTACAGGGGTTACTCTTCCCCGAGTTGGAGGCAGCACCGAACGTCCGCGCACGGGGTCGCGGCAAGCGCGCCGCCATCGACTTGTCCGACGAGCGCATCGCCACAACACGCGAAGCCACGACTCTCGACCGCCTGCACGCCGCGATGCTGCTGCAAGCAAGCGGCCGCACCAACGCGCTTCGCGCGCTGCTCAAGGCCGAGCAGGATCGCAGCCCTGATTTTCTGCGCCTAGCGAACGCGTTTTCGGCGCTCTACCCAATCGGCTGCGAGGAGAAGCGCCTCGTCGAGGCCATGTTGCTGGCGGTCCCGCGATAGAGAAACGGAGGAAACAAATGGATCCCTGGTACAAGGTCGCCATCCCGCGCAAAGAGGTTCGAGAGGGACGCTCGTTCAATCCCGACGAGTTCGCCATCGCGCTTGAGCAGGTAGTCGCCGGCACGGCGCCGGAGGACTATCGGAGACCCGACCAGTTCTTCGCGCGCACATGCTTCACTCGGGCGCTATCTGAGCATGCCGGAATGGTGCTTCGTCGGCTCTCCGGACGCACCGACAACACCGCGCCAGTCCTGACGATGATAACGCAGTTCGGCGGCGGCAAGACGCACACGCTCACGACGCTCTACCATTTGACGAAGAACGGCGACGCAGTGGCTGGCATGAATGGGGTAGCGAATTTGGTGCGCGAGGCGGGCATCTCGTCCGTGCCGAAGGCCAAGGTCGCCGTGTTCGTCGGCAACGCGTGGGACCCGCAGCCTGGGCGTGAGACGCCATGGATCGACATTGCGCGACAACTCGCTGAAGACAAGGGTGTCGAGGCGCTAGGCCCAGCGGCGTTGACCACTCCGCCCGGCACGGAGGCGATCACACGAGTGTTCCAAGCGGCGGGTGCGCCGGTGCTCCTTCTATTCGACGAGGTGCTGAACTACCTAAACCGCCACCGAGGAGGCGCGGAGTCGTTCCACGCTTTCATTCAGAACTTGACCGTGGCGACGACCGGCACCACGCACGGGGCATGTGTCATTTCGCTGCCGCGGAGCCAGGTCGAGATGACCGAATGGGACCAGGAGTGGCAGGACAAGATCGCCAAAGTCGTCCGGCGCGTCGCCAAGGATCTCATCGCCAACGACGAAACTGAGATCAGCGAGGTTGTTCGCCGGCGCCTCTTTCAAGACCTTGGCAGCGAAAAGATCCGGCGCAGCGTCGCCAAGTCGTTCGGAGACTGGTGCTTTGAACGCCGAGCACAGCTTCCTCCGGAGTGGACAGCGGTGGATTCGGCCGCCACCGAGGCTAAGGCGCGCGACTACTTACAGCGACGTTTCGAAAGCTGCTACCCCTTCCATCCAGCGACGCTGTCGGTCTTCCAACGGAAGTGGCAATCGCTGCCGCAGTATCAGCAGACGCGTGGCACGCTCGCGATGCTCGCGCAGTGGATTTCTCTCGCTGCGCAGGACGCCTTCCGCAAGGCTCGCACGGAGCCCCTGATCACACTCGGTTCGGCACCACTCAGCGAACCAGGTTTTAGTAGCGTCGTACTTGGTCAGCTTGGCGAGTCGCGACTCGTGGCCGCAATCGACACAGACATTGCCGGCCAGCAGGCGCACAGTCGCGCGCTCGACGCCGATACCAGAGGGCCACTGCGCGACATCCATCGGCGCGTCAGCACGGCGATCCTATTCGAGTCCACCGGAGGCCAGACGGACAAGGTTGCTCACTTGCCAGAACTCCGGTTCGCGCTTGGCGAGCCAGAGATCGATACGACTTCGATCGACAACGCAGCTTTCGCGCTCGCGGACCGCTCCTACTTCGTGCGCAAGGCGGGCACCGATGGCTTCCGCATCGGCTATCAGCCCACGATGAGAAAGGTCGTGAGCGACCGCCGAGCCTCGCTCGACGACGAAACCGAGGTCCGACCGGCGATCCGCAGGCTCGTCGAGGACGAGTTCCGACGCGGGACGAGCATTCCGGTCGTTCCGTTTCCACGGGACGGTGCGGATATTCCCGACACTCCCAGGCTCACGCTAGTGGTCGTGGACCCTGAGTTGGAGTGGAGCGCAAGCGGCGCACTACGAGCGCAGATCGCGGAGTGGACGAAGGCCCGAGGTAAATCGCCTCGGCTCTACCCCGGAGCGCTGGTGTGGTGCCTCAAGAAGCCAGGTCGGGACCTGCGCGAGAAGGTCGAGTTGGCTCTCGCATGGAAGCGCGTCGCTCGGGAGGTGGCGGAAGGCACTCTGGGCGGAGAGTTCGATCGCAACGACCGTACAGATCTACAAGCGAAAGTGAAGGACGCGGACGAGGCCGCGAAAGACGAAGTGTGGGGCGACTTTCGGTTCGCAATCGTCGCCGACAGCCAGGAGTCCGATGGACTCAAGGTGATCGACCTAGGTGCAGGACATTCGTCTAGCGGCGAAACACTGTGCGGCCGGGTGCTCGCAGCGCTGAAGTCGGAGGCACTGCTCAACGAGTCGGTTGGTGCGGGGTATATCGAGCGGAACTGGCCGCCGGCCTTGAAGGCAGATGGCGTCTGGCCCCTGGCCAGTGTGCGTCAAAGTTTCCTCAATGGCTCGCTTACGCGACTCATCGATCCGGACTCAACGCTGCGAAGCAAACTCACTGAGTTCGTCGGTCGTGGTGAGTTCGGACTCGTATCCGGAACGAAGAGCGATGGCTCCTATGAGCGGATCTGGTTCGGCGAGATCCTGCCGCCGGATGAGGTCTCGTTCGATGCCGATGTATTCCTTGTCCGCAAGGACATCGCGAAAGCTCTCAAGGCCGGTAAACCAGCACCGCAGCAGGAACTGGCACCGGCACCGAGTCTCCCAAACGCACCTGCCCCTCCGCCGCAGACCCCGGGTCGCGGCGATCGCCCCACGCTCGCACCCCCGCCGTCCTCCAACGCTGTCCGTTTGACCGGGACTATTCCGCCGGAACTTTGGAACCGTTTCGGCACAAAGGTACTTCCAAAGCTGCGTTCGGCTGGCGACGTTAGGATTCGCGTCGAGCTCGACGTGAGGGCACCAGCCGACACGGCGAGCATGCTCGCCGCTGAGCTGCGCCAAATATTAGAAGAACTCGGTCTCGGTGATGCCGTAGACATCGAGTAGCCTCACGCGCGCAGATTGGCGACAACCCGTACCTCGGCTCACAATGCCCAAACGCCGTGCTTCGCTGGGTAAAGGCTCTTGCAACGGGCATCGCTGTCACACGCCAGCGGATCCTGATGCGCTCTTCGCGAACGAAGCGACGCGATCGTATGCCCGCTACTGAAAACCCTTCAACCACGCCAAAACACGAGCCTCCCGCCGCGATGTCGATCGCCCAGCTCCGCGAGACGTTCGAGACGACCGGTGCCGATGCGCGAGCGGGCTACACGAA
>CAYYVZ010000094.1:0-14146 GCA_964475235.1 uncultured Myxococcales bacterium
TCCACGCAATCGGGATCCGTCCCCGATTTCATTCCGGCGCGACGGCGAAGGTGGTGATGTAGTCGGCGAGCTCGGCGCGTAGCGCGGCGGGATCGAAGCCCCAGTCGGCGGCGGTGTACTCGTGCTTGCCGAACTTGCCCTGCGGCTTGTTGCGGACGTATTCCTCGATCGCGGCTTCGTGCTCCTTCGACATCGTGCGGCCGAGCTGCTCGTAGGCCCGGCGCACGGAGCCCGAGTGATTGCGCAGCAGGTCCGTGAACCGCACGTCGCCGCTCGGCAGCGGCATCTCGCCTTCCCGCCGGCGCCGCGCCACTTCGAGCAGCGCGTTCGAGAACACCATGCCGATCATCGCCGACAGCATCTCGAGCTCGACGTTCTCCGTGCGAAGCCACTGGATCATCGCGGTCGTGCTCACCGTGGACGGCATCGTTTTCACCGGATCCCGGTGCGTGAGGACGATCTCCGCATCGGGATAGGTTGCCGCGAGCAGGTCCAGCATCAGCAGGTAGCCGGGCGTCTTGAGCAGCCAGCGTTTCTTCGGGCGGCCGAACTGCAGCGTTTTCAGGATCGCCGTGTGCCACGCGAAGTCGGCCACGCCGTCGGGTTGCCACTCGCCCATCTGCTGCAGGATCATCGGCCAGTGCGAGCCCGCGAACGACGGCGCATTGATCGTCACGCACTCGACGGGAAGGTCGGAGCGAAGCTCGTGGATCGCGGCAAACTCGGGCTGCACGTCGGCCCACATCTCCTGCTCGCATTCGCTCATCGCGAGGCGGTCGTCGTCGGTCGCGCCTGCGGGCAGCACGGGATGGAGGACGTCGGCGGCGCGGGGGCTGCGAAGCTCGGGGCCGAGCGCGAGCAACTCGAACGTGATCGTCGTGCCGGAACGCGCGGGACCGGTGACGATGAGCGGCGCGCGGATGACTTCGCCGGCGATCGCCGGCTCGGCCCGCCAGCGCTCGGCCATGAGCAGCCTTGTACGCAGGCAGCGCAGCAGCTCCTGACGAGTCATCAAGCGCCCGACGACGTGAAGGTCACTCCGGTTGATGGCAGCGACGAGTGCGTCAAAGCGCCCGCGCCAGTCGCCGTCGCCGAAGTCACCGAAATCGTCGAGGCCGGTTGTCGCGACCGCCGCGTCGAGCAGCGCGTTCGAGTCGAGCGGTACGACGGCGCGGGCGTCGCCGCTTGCCCGCGACATCGCATTGAGGCGGCGGACGAGGGGAGGGCGGACGTATCGGCTTCGCATCGGTTCGAGCATGGCGCCGGAACCCATCACACGGCGCGACCTCGAACAACGGGTACGCCCCGGGATCAGTGCCCGTCCACTTCCTCGAGGTACGTGTACCCGTTCAGCCCGTCCTCATAGAACTTGAGGAACCGGCCGGCTTCCAGGTGGTCGAGCCGTCCCGCGCGCACCGCGCGGTCCACCGCCATCTGCAGGTTGTGGACGAGCTGCTCCTTCGGGAACTGCACGTAGTTCAGAACCTCGCTCACCGTGTCGCCCTTGATGACGCTGCCGATGATGACCTGGCCTTCGTCGGTCAGGTCCACGTGCACCGTGTTGGTGTCGCCGAACAGGTTGTGCAGGTCGCCGAGGATCTCCTGGTAGGCGCCGACGAGGAAAGTCCCCAGGTAGTAGGGCGAGCCGTCGAAGGTGTGGAAGCGCAGCGTGCGGCGCACGTCGCGGCGGTCGATGAAGTGGTCGATCTTGCCGTCCGAGTCGCACGTGACGTCGCCGATCACCGCGTGCTGCGTGGGCTGCTCCTCGAGGCGATGGATCGGCATCACCGGGAAGAGCTGCTTGATCGCCCAGCTGTCCGGCATCGACTGGAACAGCGAGAAATTGCAGAAGTACGTGTCGCTCAGCATGAGGTCGAGGCCTTCGAGCTCTTCGGGCACGTAGTCGAGCTGCTCGGAGATCTTCTTGATCTTGCGAAGCGTGGCAAAAAACATGTTCTCGAGCTGGCAGCGCTGGTCGAGCGGCAGGTAGCCGGTCGCGAACTGGTTCATGCCGACTTCGAGCGCCTGCTGCGCGTCGTGGTAGCTCTCGAGCACGTTGCGCGGCGTCATGCCGTGGTAGGTCTGCAGGATGTCGTGCAGCGGCTGCTCGATGTCTTCCGGCAGCGTCGCGGGCACCTGCTCGCTGCCGCCCTGGCCCGCCACGCCGAGACAGCCGAAAATCAGCGCCGAGTGGTACGCCGTCAGCGCGCGACCGCTCTCCGAGATGATGTTCGGATGCGGCACGCCCGCTTCCTCGCAAACGCTCTGGATGTGGTAGACGACGTCGTTCGCGTACTCCTCGAGCGTGTAGTTCATGCTCGACTCGAAGTTCGTCTGCGATCCGTCGTAGTCCACGCCGAGGCCGCCGCCGACGTTCATGAACTCGAGGCCCGCGCCGCGCTGGTGAAGCTCGATGTAGATGCGCGCCGCTTCGTTCAGCGCCGTCTTCACGTGGCGGATGTTGGTGATCTGGCTGCCGAGGTGGAAGTGCAGGAGCTTGAAGCAGTCGGCCATGCCCTGCTTCTTCAGCTCCTCGAGGCCCTGCAGGATCTCGCTCACCGTCAGGCCGAACTTCGAGCGGTGGCCGCCCGACGACTGCCAGCGGCCCGAGCCGCGCGCGGCGAGCTTCACGCGCATGCCGATCTGCGGCTTCACGCCGACCTTCTTCGCGTGCTTGAGGATGAGATCGAGCTCCGTGTACTTCTCGACGACGGGGATGACGTTGCGCCCGATCTTGTGCGCGAGCATCGCCATCTCGATGAACTCGGCGTCCTTGAAGCCGTTGCAGATGATCGGGGAGTTGGCCTCCGTCATCGCGACGACGGCGAGCAGCTCGGGCTTGCTGCCGGCTTCGAGCCCGAAGCCGTACTGCTTGCCGTGGTGCACGATCTGCTCGACCACGTGGCGCTGCTGGTTGACCTTGATCGGGTACACGCAGGCGTAGCGTCCGTTGTACTTGTGCTCGGCGATCGCCTTGGCGAACACGTCGTGCATCTCGCGCACGCGGTCCTTGAGGATGCCGTTGAAGCGCACGAGCAGCGGCAGGTCGAGGCCGCGCAACTGCATCGAGTCCACGAGCTTCTTGAGGTCCACCGAACGCGCCGGGTCCTTCTCGGGATGGCAGAGGAGGTGGCCTTCGGAGCTGACGGAGAAGTAGCCCTTCCCCCAACCCTTGACCTCGTAGAGCTCGGCGGCGTCCTGTGTGGACCAGCGCCGGGTGGCATCGTCTTTCATGCGCGCACTTTTAAGCGATGTCGTCGTCGTGTCGAGCGATGCGGCCGCAAAAAGCCGGCGAGCGCTCGGCGCTCGGCGGGCACGTCGGCAGGAGCGGCGGCGGAGCAAGTGCCTCCGAGGCCTCCCGGCCGGCGCGGACGAGCGTTCTCGGCGCCGCCGCGCTAGTAGTCGCGCTTCCTCGCATGATCCGGGACATCGAACTTCGCCTCGCACCGGCTCGCCTCGACGAGCCGGGCGCACTCGTCGCCGAGGCGGCGCGGGCGGCCGGAGTTTCTTTGGGCAGCATCCGCCACGCGGCGGTCCTGCGGCGCTCGCTCGACGCCCGCCCGAGGCCGGCCGTCTTCCAGCTGCGCGTGCGAGTGTGGATCGACGAGGATCCCGAGCCGGATCCGGGCTTCCGCCTCGCGCTCCGAGACGTGCGCGGCGCGCGGCCGGTCGTCGTGGTCGGTGCGGGGCCGGCCGGTCTCTTCGCCGCGATCCGGCTCATCGAAGGAGGACGGAGGCCCGTCGTCCTGGAGCGCGGCAAGGAGGTCCGCGCGCGGCGCTTCGACGTCGCCCGGCTGAGCCGCGACGGCGTGGTCGATCCCGAGAGCAACTACTGCTTCGGCGAAGGCGGCGCCGGGACGTTCTCGGACGGCAAGCTCTACACTCGCGCGACCAAGCGCGGCGAGGTCGGGCGCATCCTGTCGATCCTCGCGGCGCACGGCGCGTCGCCGGACATCCTCGTGGACGCTCATCCCCACGTCGGCACCAACGTGCTGCCGCGGGTCGTCCAGGCGATGCGCGAGACCATCGTCTCGTGCGGCGGTGAGGTGCGCTTCGGTGTTCGCGTGGACGGGCTGCTCCGCGACGGTCCGCGCGTTCGCGGCGTTCGCGTGGCGGGCGGCACGGGCGGCACGGGCGGCGAGTCGGTCGAAGGCGATGCGGTCATCCTGGCGACCGGTCACTCGGCCCGCGACGTCTACACAATGCTGTTCCGCGAGGGGCTCGCCCTCGAGCAGAAGGCCTTCGCGTACGGCGTGCGCGTCGAGCATCCCCAGGCCCTCATCGACAGCATCCAGTACCGCTGCCCGACGCGCCCTCCCGGCCTGCCGCCGGCCTCGTACTCGCTGCTTCAGCGCATCGGCGGCCGCGGCGTCTACTCGTTCTGCATGTGTCCGGGCGGCGTGATCTGCCCGGCAACCACGGGCAGCGATGCCGTCGTGGTGAACGGCTGGTCGCCGTCGAAGCGCAATTCGCGCTGGGCCAACTCGGGAATGGTCGTCGAAGCCACGCTCGAGGACATCGCGGCGTTTGGCGGGACCGATGTGCTGGCAGGCCTGGAGTTGCAGGCGTCGGTGGAAAGGCGGGCGGCGGAGGCGGGAGGCGGGGCGGCGGTAGCGCCGGCGCAGCGGCTCGTGGACTTCGTCGAGGCGCGCGTGAGCGCGTCGCTGCCGTCGTGCTCGTACGGGCCGGGGCTTCGGTCGGTCTCGCTCGACGAAGTGCTGCCGGCTCACGTCGCGGCAGCGCTTCGCGGCGGCCTGCGCGCATTCGGCGAGAAGATGCGCGGCTACTTCACGAACGACGCCGTGCTGGTCGGAGTCGAGACGCGCACGTCGGCGCCGGTTCGCATCCCGCGCGACCGCACCACGGCCGAAGCCGTCGGCATGGAAGGCCTGTACCCGTGCGGCGAAGGCGCCGGCGCCGCCGGCGGCATCGTCTCCGCCGCCATGGACGGCGAACGCTGCGCCGACTCCATCCTCGCAAAATCGGGGACGGATCCCGATTTCCGCTCCGCCGGGTTTTCCCGCAACGCTCCAGCAGGGAGGACAGCGTGAAGCATGCCGCAACGTTCCGCGGCTGGACGAAGCCCGGTCCGGTTCCGCCCGGCGCCGTCGGCGGCGGCCCGGAGCTCGGGCCCGGCGAAACGCTCGACGCGATCAGCGGGCATTTCCGGATCTTCCAGTCGGCCGACGGCCACCGCTTCTCGACGGACGACGTGCTCACGGCCTGGTACGGCACCAGCTGGTGCGCGAGCGCGCGCACCGTGCTCGATCTCGGCAGCGGCATCGGGTCGGTGGGCATGATCGCGGCGTGGCGGCTGCCCGGCGCGCGCTTCGTCACCGTCGAAGCGCAGGCCGAGAGCGTTCGCCTCGCGCGCAAGTCGGCCGAGTGGAACGGCCTCACGACTCGGTACGAGATTCGCAGCGGCGACTTCCGCGCCGACGGAGTCATAGGCAGCGAGGAGCACTTCGACCTCGTCCTCGGCAGCCCGCCGTATTTCCCCTCCGGCAGCGGCATCGAAGCCGAGCATCCGCAGAAGGCCGGTTGCCGTTTCGAGCTTCTCGGCGACATCGCGGACTACTGCGCCGTCGCTGCGCGTCATCTCGAGCCGGGCGGAACGTTCGCGTGCGTGTTTCCGGTCGCGCCCGAAGCGCAGCACGAAAGAGTTCGCGAGGCGGCACGGGCGGCAGGACTTGCGATCGTGCGTCGGCGTCCGGTGGTGCTGAAGGAAGAGGAGAGGCCGCTTCTCGGCCTGTTCGCGATGATGCGCGCGACCGATCTTCCGGAACCCATCCGCGACCGGACCTGGTGCGAACCAGCGCTCGTGATCCGCCGCCGCGACGGAAGCGTCCATCCCGAGTACGCGGCGGTGAAGCTGTCTTTCGGGTTTCCGCCGTAAGCGGGTTCGCTACGGTTCGATCTCCGACTCGGCGAGTGTCGTCGAAGTCGCAGGAACCGTCGATGCCGGCGAGCCCATCGCTGCGGGGCAGTTCGTGTCCACAGGCTGCCCGACGGCCAGCCGGAGAATCGCCAGCGCATCGCCGGAGGTGAGGCTGCCGCTGCCGTTGATGTCGCAGATCCCCAGCTCGCACGTGGCCGAGCCCACGGCGGCCCTCAGCGCGATCAATGCGTCGGCTGTCCTGATGTTGCCGTCCTGATTCGCATCGCCGCAGAGCAGATCCTCGGGAAGCGTCGTGGTCGTTGTATCCCCGGGCGCCGTGGTGGTCGTCGTGGTGTCCTCGGCGAGCGTCGTCGTCGTCTCGACGGACAGCGTCGTGGTCGTCGGCTCGGGAAGAGTCGTCGTGGTCGTCGTGCAGCCCGTCGACGGCTGGCCGGCACAGACGACTCCGGAGCACTCGTCCGCGACCGTGCACTCGTCGCCATCGTCGCACGCGCTGCCGTTCGGGTCGGGGGAAGTACAGGTGTCGCCGCCCTCGTTGCAGGATTCGGCGCAGTCCGAATCGTCGTCGGGCCCCGCGCACGGATCGCCCGTGTGAACCGAGCAGCTGCCGCCCGCACAGGTGTCGCTACCGTCGCAGAAGAGGTCGTTGTCGCAGGTCAGCGTGTTGCTCGCGTGCTGGCAGAGCGCAGAGGCTCCGTCGCACTCGTCCGTCGTGCAGACTTCGTTGTCCGTCGTGCACGGCGTTCCGGAATCCCGGAAGGCGTTGGCGGGGCACGTCGCCGCGAGGCCGCTGCATGCCTCGGCGGTGTCACACTCGCCGGCCGACGCGCGGCAGTCGGTGTCCGTGGACGCGAACCCGTTGGCAGGGCACGTCGCTCCGGCTCCCGTGCAGCTCTCGGCGACATCGCAGACTCCGATGGACGCGCGGCAGGCTGTTGCGGACGTCGCGAGCGCGTCGGCCGGACACGCTGCCGACGAGCCGGTGCAACTCTCGGCCGGATCGCAAATGCCGAGCGACGAGCGGCACGCGGTGGCCGTCGACGCGAAAGTGTCCGCCGGGCAAGCCGCCGCCGATCCCGAGCAGGTCTCTGCGACGTCGCAGACTCCGGCAGTGCTTCGGCAGACAAGTGCAGTCGAAGCGAGCGCATTCGCCGGGCAGGTCGCCGACGTGCCGGAACAGTTTTCGGGAACGTCGCAGACTCCGAGCACCGAGCGACAGAGAGTGGCCGTGGGAGCGAACGCGTTCCCCGGGCACGCCGCCGCCGTGCCGGAACAGGTCTCGGTGACGTCGCAGACGCCGACCGACGAGCGGCACGGCGTGGCGCTCGACGCGAACCCGTCTCCTGGACACGCCGGCGCCGTGCCGGAACAGGTCTCGGTGACGTCGCACAGGCCGACCGACGTGCGGCAGACCGTAGATGTGGATGCGAGCGCATCGGCCGGACACGCCGGCGTCGAGCCGGTGCAGCGCTCGACCGTATCGCAGACGCCGAGCGCCGAACGACAGACCGTCGAGGACGAAGCGAACGCATCCGCCGGACACGTTGCCGTCGAGCCCGTGCAGCTTTCGGACGGATCGCAGGTTCCTGTCGAGGAACGACAAAGCGTCGCCGACGGCGCGAATCCGTCTCCCGGACACGCCGCTGCCAGACCGGTACAGTTCTCGGCGACGTCGCAGGTGCCGGACGACGGGCGGCAAGCCGTCGAAGTCGGCGCGAAGCTGTTTCCCGGACACGTTGCCGACAGGCCGGTGCAGCTCTCGGCGACGTCGCAGACTCCGCCCGACGATCGACACGGCGTCGCCGACGATGCGAAGCCGTTTCCCGGACACGCTGCCGACGATCCGGTACAGCTCTCGGCCACGTCGCAGGTTCCGCTCGAGGTCCGGCACACGACGGTGGAAGCTGCGAAGCCGTCAGCCGGACACGCGTTCGTCGTTCCGGTGCACGTCTCCGCCGGATCGCATACGCCGAGCGAGGTGCGACAGACGGTGGACGACGAGGCGAACGTGTCGGCCGGACAGCCGGCCGTCGAGCCCGTGCATCTCTCCCCCGTGTCGCAGGTGCCGACGGAGGTGCGGCACACCGTCGCCGACGATGCGAAGGAATTGGAGGGGCAGGTGGCGCTCGTTCCGGTGCACGACTCGCCCGGGTCGCAGGTTCCGGTCGTGCCGCGGCAGAGCGTCGACGACGGCGCGAATCCGTCCGCCGGACACGACGGCGTCGAGCCGGTGCACGTCTCGGCAACGTCGCAGACGCCGCTCACGGCGAATCTGCACACCTGCGTCGTGGCCGCGAAGCCGTTGGCCGGGCACGTGGCGCTCGTTCCGGTGCAGCTTTCCGCGGTGTCGCAGTCGCCGGTGCCCGTGCGGCACAGCGTGGCTGTCGAAGCGAACGCATCGCCGGGGCAGACGCCGGACGAGCCGGGGCACGTCTCTGCGACGTCGCAAACCGTGGTCGCAGACCGGCACACGGTGGACGTCGATGCGAAACCGTCCGCGGGGCACGCGGCCGAGACACCCGGGCACGACTCCGCCACGTCGCAGCCTCCGACGCTCGTGCGGCACAAGGTTGTCGAGGACGCGAACTGGTCGGCCGGACAGGCCCCGGTCGTGCCGGTGCAGCTCTCGGCGACGTCGCAAAGGCTCGTCGCGGTGCGACAGGTGGTCCCGCCCGTCACGAAGGCGTCGGTCGGACAGCCTGGCAACGTGCCCGAACATTCTTCGGCGACGTCGCAGCTGCCGGCCGACGCGCGACACGGGAAGCCAGCCGTCCGGAACTCATCGACCGGGCACGCGGTCGTGACGCCGTCGCATACTTCCGGGAAATCGCAGGGGCCGTTCGTGCTGCGGCACGACGTGCCGACGTTCGAGATCAGGTCGGACGGACACGTCGCCGACACGCCGGTACAACGCTCCACGGCATCGCATCCTCCCGCAAGCGCGCGGCAGACCGTTGCCGTCGATGCGAAGACGTCGCCGGGGCACAGGGCCGTCGAACCGGTGCACGACTCGGCTACGTCGCAGACGGTGGACGCCGGACGACAGACGGTGGCCGGCGAAGTGAATCCGTTGGCCGGACACGTGGCCGAAACGCCCGTGCACGATTCGGCCGGATCGCACACTCCCCCGGAGATGCGGCAAACGGTTCCGGTGGTGGCGAGCGTGTCGCCCGGGCAGGTGCCCGAAGTTCCCGTGCAGGTTTCCTGGGGGTCGCAGGTGCCGAGCGAAGCGCGGCACACGGTTGCGGCCGAAGAGAACGTGTTGGCCGGGCAGGCGGCCGTGCTTCCGGTGCAGGTCTCCGCCTGGTCGCAGATCGATGCGGCGCTGCGACACTGGGTGGCAGCGCTCGAGAACGAATTTCCCGGGCAGGTCGCCGACGCGCCGGTGCAGCGTTCCTCCGGATCGCAGACGCCGGTCGTCGAACGGCACACCGTCGTCGTCGGTGCAAAGGCGCACGCGGAGGTGCAGCAGTCGGCGTTCGACTGGTTGCCGTCGTCGCACTGCTCGCCGAATTCGGTCGAGCCGTTGCCGCAGGTGTTCCAGCCGATGTCCTTCATCAGCAGGACGGTGCGGGTGAGGTCGAGGTTGACCTGCACGTAGCTGGGCTCCATCAGCTCGTTGGGAGTGAGCGCGGTGTTGAAATGCGAGACGGACGAGCCCGGTTGCTGCGGATTCGGCGCGAATGCCTGAACGTGCCCGCTCGTCACTCCGCCGGAAAGCGAGCCGTTGGCCGACAGCACCGTCGCTCCCGTCCAGTGCAGGTCGGTCACGCTCGTGCTGGCCGCGAGCCGCTGGGCGTTCGTCATCGCCGGGTAGTTGAGCGCGATCGAGTGGCGCTCGAGGTGCACCATGTACGCGTCGTCGAAGCCGAGCGCCTTGGTCCCGCTGGCGAGGTCCACGAGGGTGAGAAAGCCGAGGCCGTGTCCCATTTCGTGAAGGGCTACCGACAGGAGGCTGATGGTGTTGCCGGGGGCGGCGGTGTCGAGGCCCATGTACCAGGACAGGTTCTCGAGGCAGCCCGGCGTCCCCATGGCGCCGTTGAACTGCATCGTGATGTCGCTCGATGACCCATTGTCGAGGTCGCTTCCGAACCGCGAGTTGGCGAGCGCCGACGGATACCAGGTGCCCGCGCGCGGCGCGCCGGTGAAGTCGCGCCAGAAGTTCTTGGGGCCGGCGGACCCGAGCGTGCCGCTGCTCGCCATGCAGCTGAGCGGCTGGAAGCGGGAATCGACTTTGATCTCGACGTTGCTCACGAGCTTGTTCGCCCAGAGCTGCGCGGCCTGCTGGAACACGAGGAGGGCCTGGGCGCCCTTGGTGGTGCCGCTGTTGCCGCCGACGGGAGCGGCCGGCGTGGGGTCGTTCAGGCCGATGCCGGCGGCGTCGAGGTTGACGATGGTGATGGTGGTGGCACCGGCGGCCGCAGGAAGAGCCAGCGAGAGCGACACCAGCGCGGTAAGGAAGAGTCGGTTCACTTCGCGGGCGCACCGCACGAGACGTCCGTGCTTCCGTTCGGTGCCGTGTTCGCCTTGAGCTCGGAGTGGAAGCGCGCGTCGGGCACCTGGAGTCGCACGCCGCCTCCCCGGATCGGGTTCGCTTCCTCGGCAAGCGGAGGGAGGGCTTCGGCTTGCGACGCCGCTCCGGTCCCGGGTTCGCGCGAAGGCGTTTCGAGGAAACGGCCGGTCTGGGGATCGACGTTGACCTTGAGGCCGGGCGAAGGCGATGGAGCCGGTGCTGGGGGTGAGGCAGGGGCGGTGGGCGCGGCAGGTGCGGCGAGATCGTCGGCGAACGCGGCCGTCGGAGATGCGGCTACCAGCGCGACGAGCGTCATTGCGACTGAGCGCACGCGCAGCGCTGCGCGCGAAGTCGAGTTTCGGAACATGTCGGACGGTCCTCCCCGGTCAGCGATCCGCGGCACCATTCCCTGATGCTGCCTCTGACAGGATGCGCGACGGGGGCGCGAAGGAGAAGCCTCCTGTTCATAAATTGCCGCAGTTTCGTGGCTTTTTTCGGAGGTCTTCCAGGGTCCCGCCGCCCGGGCCCCGCGCCCTCGAAGATATACTGACAGTATACTCTTGCATCAGGATGTAGCCTTGGAGTAGGTTCCCGGCCCATGGCGACGGACGGAGCCTTCCAATGACCACGGACGGAGCCTTCCCATGACCACGGACGGAGCCCTCCCATGACGACGGACGGAGCCCTCCCATGACCACGGCCCAGGCCCTGCCCGCGGCCGGCCGCCGCGAGCGCCGCAAGCTCGAGGTCCGGCGCCGCATGCTGGAAGCGGCCGGCGGCCTCTTCGAGGAACGCGGCGTGCAGGCCACCACCGTCGCCGAGATCTGCGAGCGCGCCGACGTCGCGCACAAGACGTTCTTCAACCATTTCCCCGCCAAGCAGGACCTCGTCCGCGCGATCGCCGACGAGTCGATCGAGATCCTCCTCGCCGACATCGCGCGCGCGCATAGCGAGGAGCGGAATACGGCGTCGCGCCTCGTCGGCTTCTTCGGCAGTGTCGCCGATCGGGCGTCGTCGGCAGGGCCGATGCGCCGCGAGCTGCTCACCGAAGTCATTCATGCGGCGCAGCACGCGGCCGACGAACCGGCCAACGCGCGCCGGCTCTACGCTGCCTTCGGGGCAATCGTGAAGGACGGAATCGCGGCCGGAGAGGTGACGCGCCGCCATTCGCCCGAAACGCTGACCGAGACGATCCTCGGCAGCTACTACGCGCTGATGTTCAACTGGGCCAACCTCGACGGCTATCCGATCGCCAAGCGCGCACGCGCTGCAGCGGCGTTTCTCGCCGACGCGCTCGCTCCGCGAAGCGAGGAGCTGCGTGCGATCGCCGGCGAGCCGGGGCGTACCAATGGGCTGCGCGCGGTAGCCGGGACCGGCAAGGCGCGCGCCGCGCGACCGACGAACAAGGAGAAACGAAGTGGCAAAGCGTGAACGCGAGAACACCGTTCTGCCGATCCCGAACGGATGGTTCGCGGTCGAGTGGAGCAAGGAGCTCATCGACGGCCAGGTGAAAAGCATCCACTACTTCGGCGAAGACCTCGTGATCTTCCGTGGACGCTCGGGCGAAGCCCACGTGCTCGACCCGTACTGTCCCCACCTCGGCGCGCACCTCGGCGAAGGCGGCCGCGTGATCGGAGAGGGGATCCGCTGTCCGTTCCACGGCTGGACGTTCGACGGCAACAGCGGCAACTGTACTCAGATTCCCTACTGCGACCGCATTCCACCGAAGGCCGCCGTCCGCTCGTGGCCGGTCTGCGAGAAGAACGGAATGATCTTCGTGTGGCATCACGTCGACGGCGCGCCGCCGTCGTGGGACTTTCCGACGCTGCCCGAGATCGGACACGCCGACTGGTCGGCGCCGCGCACGTTCGAGCTCGAAGTGCCGGTGCACGTGCAGGACATGCACGAGAACAACAACGACCCGGTCCACTTCCAGTTCGTGCACGGCAACCTCGAGCCGCTTCCGTCGGAGATCAGCTACGAAGCCGACGGGCGCGCCTACCGCATTTCGAGCAAGCAGATCCGCGACACGCCCTACGGACGTTTCGAGACCACTCTCATCCGCGATTCGTGGGGCATCGGTCTTTCGGCGGTGAGCACGGAAGGGATCCCCAACGCCGGCCTGCTCATGTTCTCTTCGACGACGCCGATCGCGCACGACCGCACGTTCTCGCGCTGGCTGCTGACCGCCACCAACAACATGGTCGATCTCGCCGGCGAGGACTTCATGAACGGGCTGACGAGCGGCGTGATGCAGGACCTGCGCATCTGGTCGAACAAGGTCCACCGCGCGCGCCCCGTTCTCTGCG
Source organism: uncultured Myxococcales bacterium (assembly GCA_964475235.1). Taxonomy (GTDB): domain Bacteria; phylum Desulfobacterota; class Binatia; order UBA1149; family CAITLU01; genus DATNBU01. The sequence goes on from CAYYVZ010000094.1 coordinate 12,722, forward strand.
AAGCCGACACCTACCTCGCCGAGTTCCGGCAGTGGGTGAAGCAGTTCTACACGCAGCCCGCGGCGTGAAAACGGGGACGGGTACAGGTTTTCGGAAGTAGCGCCCGTCCGTACCCGGACCGCGCTGGAGCAAACGTCATGGATCGATTTCTGGTCATTTCCTCCGACTGTCACGCGGGCCTTCCGCCCGACCAGTACCGCGAGTACCTCGATCCGCAGTACCGCGACATGTTCGACGTCGCGCTGCCGATCCAGATCGAGGAGATGAAGAAGATGTCGAAGATGTTCCTCATCGACGACATCAACGAAAAGTGGCGAGCGGACGTGTCGGAGGGGCTCAGCGGCGCCTGGGATCACGACGCTCGCGTGAAAGTGATGGACGCGGACGGCATCGCGGGCGAGATCATCTTCCCCGACGGCATCACCGAGATGAACACGCCGCCGTTCGGCGCGGGGCTGTCGCTTCCCGTGGAAGATCGCGTCGTGCCGGAGCTGCAGTGGGCGGGAGCGCGCGCTCACAACCGCTGGCTCGCGGAGCTGGTGGCGATGGCGCCCGAGCGGCGCGTCGGTGTCGCGCTCGTCCCGGCGCTCTGGGACGTGGCCGAGGCGGTGAAGGAAGTGGAATGGTGCGCGAAGAACGGCCTCAAGGGCGTTCTGCTCCCCTGCGTCTGGCGCCATCTCGATCCCTACCACCATCCCAAGTACGAGCCGCTCTGGTCGGCCTGTGTCGACAACGACGTCGTCATCCACTTCCACTCGGGCCCGGCGCCCATGGAGGATGCCTTCGGCTCGCTCAGCGCGCCCGACGGTGTGCACCGGCCCGGCGCGATGGGCATTTACGTTTCGGAAGTCGTGTGGTGGGCCGTGCGGCCGCTCACGTTCCTGATCTGGGGCGGCGTGCTCGAGCGGCATCCTCGTCTTCGCATCGCGATCACCGAGAGCACGACGATCTGGGCGCCGGAGTACCTGGCGCTGCTCGACCAGCGCTACTCGGAGACGCATTTCTCGGCCAAGCTCGGCGACTACCGCAGTCATCTCAAGAGCAAGCCGAGCGAGTACTTCCATCGGCAGGTTGCGCTCGGTGCGTCGTGCATGTCGCGGCGCGAGGCCGAGCTGAGGCACGCCATCGGCATCTCGAACATCATGTGGGGCAGCGACTATCCGCACCCCGAAGGCACGTGGCCGATCACCGGGCCGCAGGTACACGAGACGTTCGACGGGCTGCCGGCCGGAGAAGTCGCCGAGATGCTCGGCGGCAACGCCGCGCGTTTCTACGGTTTCGACACCAAAGCGCTGGCGCCGCTCGTCGCGCGCATCGGCCCCCAGGTGTCCGCGTTCGCATAGAAATCGGGGACAGGAGCCGCGGAAATCGGGGACCGGTCCCGCGGTTTACCGGGGGCCGGCGCGGGTGCGGCGAGAGGGAATC
>CAYYVZ010000094.1:14156-14462 GCA_964475235.1 uncultured Myxococcales bacterium
TCCCGATTTTTCCCTTGCTCCGGCGAATGTCCGGCTCACGGGAATCGGCGGCCGCCCCGCGGCTAGAGAACTGAAAAAATCGGGATCCGTCCCCGATTTCTGGAGGAGAAGGGAAATGTCGAAGCTTCGGTATGTGAAAACGGCTGACCAGGTGGCGAAGGCGCGCAGCTCGAACCCCGAGTTTCTCGAGAGCACGGTGCGGTCGCTTCGCTACGTGTACGAGACCGATCCGGCGATCGCGACGGCCCTCGTGCCGAAACCGCTCACCGCAGATCCGGCCGGCCTCATCTGCGTGACGTTCTCGCA
>CAYYVZ010000095.1:0-14389 GCA_964475235.1 uncultured Myxococcales bacterium
ACTCCCGGCCGGAGAGCCCCGGAGAACCGGTACCGTTTTCCTGTACCGTGTACCGGTCCCGCGCCGCGGCACACGGTACCGGGAAGCGCAGCAGGGAAGCATCCCCGACGGGCCCAAGGAGACGAAGGTGTCTGACCAGGAACTGCGCCGAAGGCTGGAAGAGCTTCATGAAGAGCTTTCGAAAGTGGGCCAGGTCGACACCGACCTCGAGCGCCTTCTCACCGATATCCGCAGCGACATCGAAGTGGTGATGGAGCGCTCGGGCCCTCACACGCTCGGCGACCTGCTCGGCGAGGCCGTCGAGAGGTTCGAGGCCAGCCACCCGCGCCTCGCGTCCGCCATGGGCGCTGTCATCGACCAGCTCGCCCGCATGGGCGTCTAGCCGCCCCACCGCACGATGGGCGAGCTCGAGAAAGTCACCGAGGCGCTCGCGCTCACGCTCGGAGTGGCGTGGGCTTCGGGCATCAACCTCTACGCCGCGATGCTCGCACTCGGCGTGATGGGCGCGACCGGCCACATGACGCTCCCGCCCGGACTCGAAGTGCTCCAGAGCCCCGTCGTGATCGCCGTGTCCGGGTTCATGTACGCGCTCGAGTTCTTCGCCGACAAGATTCCCGGCGTCGACAGCGCCTGGGACGTCGTCCACACGTTCATTCGCATTCCGGCCGGCGCGATCCTGGCCGCCGAGGCCGCCACCAGCATCGATCCCGCGTTCTCGATCGCGGCTGCCCTTCTCGGCGGCGTCGTCGCCGGATCCATGCACATGACGAAGGCCGCGACGCGCCTGCTCATCAACGCGTCGCCCGAACCGTTCACCAACAGCATCGCGTCGCTCACCGAGGACGCCGCCGTCTTCGGCGGCATCTGGATGATGACCCGGCACCCGGACTGGTTCCTCGTGCTGCTCCTCGCGATGCTCGCCCTCGTCGCCTGGATGATGCCCAAGCTCTGGAAGGGCGTGCGTGCGATGTTCGCGCGCGTGTCGGCCTTCGTGCGTGGCAAGGGATTCGCGCGCGGCGTATACGCGGCGGCCTTCCCGGGCAGGGGCGCAGCCGCCATTGCGGGACCCGGTGCGGTCGCCGTTCGACGGCCCGGCGACGATGCGACTGCGGGACCCGCTGCCGCCGAAGACGAAGACCAGCGACCTACCGTCTGACCGAGGAGCCCATGGCCAAGTTCCCCACCGAAATCGAAGAATCGATCAGCGTCCCCGCCCCCATCGACAAGGTCTACGCGTACCTCTGGGACGTGACCGGCTCGTCGGCGTGCGTGCCGGGCATCGACCGCTGCGAAAGTGTCGGACCCGACACGTACCGTTTCGTCTACAAGGAGCGCTCGACGGGCCCGGTCAGCATGACGGTGCAGTACACCGTGCGTTATCGCGGCAACGGCAGGGACGAGATCTCGTTCGAGGGGATCTCCGCGCCCGGCGACAACACCGACGTGCGCGGCCAGCTCCGCTTCGCCGCCGAAGGCGCGGGCACGCGCATCACGATCAAGCAGCGCCTCGCACCCGACACGCCCGTGCCGTGGCTGCTGCAGTCGCTGATTCGCTCCTTCGTCGAAGCCGAGACCGCCGGCGGAGCGCGCGACTACCTCGCGAACCTCCGCAAAGCCCTCACCGCCCACGCCTGACCGAAATCGGGGACGGATCCCGATTTCGTGATGCTGCCGAGAAATCGGGGACGGATCCCGATTTCGTGATGTTCCAGACTTATCCGCGACTTTCGGAAATCGGGATCCGTCCCCGATTTCGACGGAGAAAACGGTGAGAGCGTTTGTGACCGGCGCGACCGGCCTGCTTGGCAACAACCTGGTGCGTGCGCTCGAAGCTTCGGGGCACGAAGTCGTGGCGCTCGCGCGCGACGCGCAGAAGGCTTCGCGCGTTCTTTCCGGGACGTCGGCGCGCGTCGTCGTCGGCGACATGCTGCGCGTGGGCGAGTTCGCCGCGCAGCTCGCGGGCTCGGACGTCGTCTTCCACACGGCGGCCTACTTCCGCGAGGCCTTCGAGCCGGGCTCGGACGACGCGGCGCTCGAGGAGATCAACATCGGCGGCACGATGAAGCTGCTCGACGCAGCCGACGCGGCCGCAGTCGCGTGCTTCGTGCACGTGAGCTCGGGCGGCACGATCGGCAAGAAGAGCGACGGCAGCCCCGGCGACGAAGACACGCCGCCGATGCCGATGCAGACCGAGAACCCGTACTTCCGGAGCAAGATCAAAGGCGACGCGGCGATCGCGGCGTGGCGATCGACGAGCGGCCTCCGCATCGTCGAGATTCTTCCCGGCTGGATCTGGGGTCCCTACGACGCGGCCCCGACGGCGGCCGGCAAGCTCGTCGCCGAGTTCCGCGACGGCAAGATTCCCGCGAACATCGGCGGTGGGACCTCCGTGGTGGATGCGCGCGACGTCGCGACGGCGATGGTGGCGGCGGCCGTCCGGGCGATCGAGGCGCGCAACGCCGACGCGGCGCGATCCGGCGGTGGCGTGGAGATCGCGACGAACGGAGCGCCCGAGATTGCCAGATACATCGTCGGCGGAACGTACTGCTCGATGCGCGAGATCATGACGCACCTCGAGAACGCCACCGGCGCACCCGCACCGCGCTTCGACATCCCGTTCCCGGTGCTGCTCGCCTATGCGTACGGCTCTCTGGCGTGGGGAGTGCTGACGGGCGGAGCGCCCCTCGTCACGCCGCTCGCCGTGCGCACGATGCACGCGCGCATCGCGCTCGACTCGTCGAAGGCGCGCCGCGAGCTCGGCGCAGCGTTCCGCGACGTCGGCGCGACGATCCGCGAATCCGCCGACTGGCAGCTCGCTCACCGCTGAACGCCGAGCCAATCCTGCGCTTCCGGCCGGCACCCGGACCGGGGTGTGCCGACGCCCGGGACGACGATTTGAAAAGCCGCACGATCCGCCGCAGAAACCCGCGGATCATGCCGTACAGCGCACCCAAAGGAATCTCCGACTTCCTCGAGCACCACTACCGTCACTTCAACTCGGCCGCTCTCATCGACGCCGCGCGCGGTTACGTCGATTTCCTCGCCGGCGGCAACCAGATGCTGCTGACGATGGCTGGCGCGATGAGCACAGCCGAGCTCGGCATCTCGGTCGCCGAAATGATCCGCCGCGGGAAGATCCACGGCATCACCTGCACCGGCGCCAACCTCGAGGAAGACCTCTTCAACCTCGTCGCGCACGACCACTACGTGCGCGTGCCGCATTACCGCCAGCTGAGCGCACAGGAAGAAGTCGACCTGCTCGAGCGGCACCTGAACCGCGTCACCGACACCTGCATTCCCGAGGAGGAGGCGATCCGACGCCTCGAGAACGAAGTGCTGGACGTCTGGATGGCCGCCGACAAGAAGGGCGAGCGGTTCTTCCCCCACGAGTTCTTCTACAAGCTGATCGACAGCGGCGTGCTCGAGAAGTACTTCCAGATCGATCCCGCCGACTCGTGGCTCGTCGCGGCCTGCGAGAAGAAGCTGCCCATCTTCGTCCCGGGCTGGGAAGACTCGACGCTCGGCAACATCTACGCGTCGCACTGCATCCGCGGCACGGTGAAGAACGTGCACACGGTGCGCTCGGGCATCGAGTACATGATGTCGCTGTCGGAGTGGTACCAGAAGACCACGACGGACAAGTCGATCGGCTTCTTCCAGATCGGCGGCGGCATCGCCGGCGACTTCCCGCTCTGCGTGGTGCCGATGATGAGGCAGGACCTCCAGCTGGAGCACATCAAGCTGTGGGGCTACTTCTGTCAGATCAGCGACTCGACGACTTCGTACGGTTCGTACTCCGGCGCCGTGCCGAACGAGAAGATCACCTGGGAGAAGCTCGGCGTCGACACGCCGCGCTTCGTGATCGAGTCCGACGCAACGATCGTCGCCCCCCTCGTCTTCGCCTACGTCCTGGAACGCTGCTGAGAAAACCCGGGACGGGTACAGGTTTTCGACCGAACTCAGCCGCGGTCGCGAGGCGGCGCGAAAACCTGTACCCGTCCCGGGTTTTTCACGCCGGGCGCCAGACGCGGTATTCGACGCCGCTGCCGGCTAGCAGGTGCCCCTCGCCGATGAAGAACGTCGTGTTGAGCCACGCATAGCGCGGGTCTCCGGTTTCGAAGCGCGGGTTCGTGTAGAAGCCGTGGTCGCCGTAGTTGGTCCCCCCACCCGTCGCGACCGCCTGCTGCGCCGATTCGTTGAGCTCGAGCAGGCCGAGATACTGCACGTAGAGAAACGCTCCGTCATGCGTCTCGACCTGCGCACGCACGTCCACGCGCAAGTAACCGTCCGGCCCGATGAGCGCCCACTCGCCGCCGCCGAGAACCTTTCCGCGCAACCTCTCGCCCTCGACCTCACCGCTCAGGATCTCGTAGTAGACACGCGTCCCGATGGGTCCGGGCCCGACCGGAACGGGCGGCTTCAGCATTGCGCGGAACGTGCACTCCTGGATGAGCTTCATCGATGTCTCCTGGTTTGTGGATCGTACGAGTTGGGCGGGTACGACGGGTTGGATGCTACGTCAACGGGCCGCCGGCCTGCCCCAGCGAGCCGCTATCGGCCGGCCAGCAACTCCTCGACGTTCAGTCCGATGTCACGAGCGATCTTGCGAAGCAGCGTCGGGGATATGTCACGGCCGATATGAAACGGGACCGTGGTCCCACGACCGTCTGCGTGCCGATACTGGCGATGGGAACCGCGCTGTCGAACTTCCTGAAATCCCAGCGAGAGGAGAAGCGCGGCGACTTCGCGTGGTTTGAGAACGGGAACGGTCCCCATTCTCAGGCAACGCTAACCCTGAGTACTTCAACGAACTTCGATTCGAGTTGCGGCTCGCCATCTTCAAGAAGCATTTCGATTACTTCCTGGAGGTTGGCGTGCAACTCCTCCGGAGTCTCTCCCTGCGTATGAGCTCCCGGCCAGCCCGGGACGTACCCGACATAAAAGCCGGTCTCGCTATCGCGCTCCACTACAACGTCGAAGGCGTGCATGACTCCTTCCTACACGGGTTCCGGCGTCAAAAATACCCCGGAAACCTCCGAAATATGTCCGTCCGATCCCATCATCTCTCCGTCCGAACCTGGCCCGCGAGCCCGCGCAGCTCCGACACCGCATCCACGATCGCGCTCGCCACCGACCCCACGCCCTGCGCGAGATCCGGACACGTGACGACGCCGATGTCGAGGTTGTCCTCGTAGCTGAACACGCTGACGTTGAGCGCCGCGCCTTCGAGGATCGGGCCGAGCGGATACACCGCCAGCACGCGCGCGCCGCCGGCGTAGAACGGGAAAGGCGGCCCCGGCACGTTCGACACGACGAGGTTGTGCACCGGCGCGTGACGCTCGGCCATGTGCAGCGCCGTGTAGAGCTGCATCGACTGCGCGAACAGAAGCGGCGGCAGCAGCTCGACCCACTCGCCGAGAAGATCCTTGCCCATCGCGGCCATCATCTTCTTCGCGGCGGCCGACTCGCGCGCGACTTCGCGCAGCTGTTCCAGAGGGTCCACCAGGTGCACCGGAAGCCCGACGAACATCGCCGACACCCGGTTGAAGCTCTCCGCATTCTCGCCGGCCTGACGGGACGAAACCGGGACCGAGGCCACGAGCGGCCGGTTCGGCAGCGCCTCGGCTTCGAGCAGGCGCCGCCGCAACGCGAGCGTGCAGGCCGCGAGCACGACGTCGTTTACCGTCACGCCGAACGCATTCTTGATCGTCTTGACGTCGGAGAGCGACGCGCGCGCAAAAGACACCGCGCGCCTGGCCGTCAGCGAATGACTGAACGGCGTGAGCGGGGCGGCGAGCGGCATCGTCACGTGCTCTTTCGCCGACAACTTGACGACGGCGTCGGCCGCGGAGACGAGGGTGTCGGTGATGACGCTGACGGCCTTGACCGGATCGCCGACGCGCGCGGCGAGCGACGCCGCGGCCAGGTCGAACAGCGACGGCACGCCTTCGTCCTCGCCGTACGCTTCGGGGAAGAGGCCGCGCGGCGGCTCGACCGCCTCGAGGTCGTAGATCTGCTCCAGCATCTGCGCGCCGGAGACACCGTCGATGATGGAGTGATGAACCTTCGCGAGAATGGCGAGGCGACCCCCCTCGAGCCCTTCGAGGAGGCAGAACTCCCAGAGCGGGCGGTCGCGCCTCAGCGGACGGCCGGCGTAGTCGCCGACGAACGCCTCGAACTGTTCCTGGTTGCCCGGTGCCGGAAGCGAAGCGCGAACCGTGTGAGCAGCCAGCTCGACGCGCGCCTCGATCCACGCCGGATGATCGAGGCCGAACGGAAACTCGACGAGGCGGCGGCTGAACTGCGAGAGCGTGAGCAGGCGGCGCGTGAACTCGGCGCGAGTGGCCTCGAAGTCGTAGCCGCCGGGGATCGTGGAGAGGTCCACGACGGTGACGCCGAGCGCGTGCATGTGCTGGGCCGGCGTCTCCATGTAAAGGAAGGCCGCATCCACGCCCGACAGTCTCTGCATCGCCTGCTCGCTCCCGATTCCGGCGATCCGCTCGCCGGTGCGCGGAGGCTACTTCGCCCGCGCTGCCGACGGAACACGAAGGGGGGACCCGAGCGCGGGAAGGCCGCGGGCGGGGTGTTCCCTTCGCTCGCCGGTGCGAGTAACGTCCCCGCTCCCGGAGGTCCGCCATGGCCTACATCGAAGAGCGCACGGTTCACGACGCCGACTCGCACATCATGGAAACGCCGGACTGGCTCGATCCGTTCCTCACGAGCTCGGACCGTGCGCGCATGCCGCGGCTCGGCCTGTCGGCGGTCCGGCCCGGCGAGCACACGCTCATCGAGAAAGCCCGCGCCGATCACCACGACCCGGCCTACCGCGCGCTCGACGAGGAGCAGATCCTCCAGCGCAAGAACTGGAGCGCGACCGGCTCCTTCCTCAAGGAAGACCGCCCGCGCGCGCTCGACCTGCTCGGCTTCGCGAGCCAGCTCGTCTTCAACACCTTTCTCAGCAAGTACCTGAACGACCTCGAGCACGCGGACGACCTCTCGCTCGCCTACTCGGTGGCGAGCGCGCACAACCGCGCGATGATCGACTTCTGCGCCGCCGACCGGCGCCTGCTCGCGACCTGCTACGTGCCGCTCGACGACTTCGAGCGCTCGCGCCGCGCGGCGGCCGAGGCGATCGCGCTCGGCGCGAAGGCACTGCTCGTGCCGTCGGCGTGTCCGCGCGCGCACTCGCCGTCGCATACCGGCCTGTTCCCGGTCTGGGACCAGGCGGCCGAGGCCGGCATCCCCATCCTCTTTCACGTGGGCGGCGGCGGGCAGCTGCTGGCGCCGCAGTATTTCGAGAACGGCCTGCCGCCGATTCCCGACTTCCACGGCGGCGACGAGAATTTCCGCTCGGTGGACTACATGGCGATCCCGGGGCCGCCCGCGCAGACGCTGGCGACGCTGATCTTCGACGGCGTGCTCGACCGGCATCCGGGCCTCATGTTCGGAGTGATCGAGCAGGGCGCGTCGTGGGTGCCGGGCTGGATGCGGATGATGGACTCCGCGGTGAACGCCTTCTCGAAGATGGAAGAGAGGCTGCGGAGCCTGTCTGCGCTGCCGAGCGAGATCGTGCGCCGGCAGGTGCGCGTCACGCCCTATCCTTCCGAGGACGTCGGCTGGATCGTCTCGCAGGCGGGCGAAGAGGTCTGCCTGTTCTCCAGCGACTACCCGCACGTCGAGGGCGGCCGCAATCCCGTTCGGCGTTTCGAAGGGACGATGCAGGCGCTACCGGCCAGTGCGGTGGAGCGCTTCTACCGCGGCAACTTCGAAGACCTCATGGGCGCGGGGTTGGCCGCGATCTAGCGTCCGCGGATACAGATCGGCACCGCGGGTGGTGGTGCTTCGCAGCGTTCGCGGCATAACTGTCCGGTGGCGAGCGACGCACGCACATTGCACCAGGTCTCCGGCCGCTCGGGCCTCGGCCTCGCACTCGCGCTCACGACCGTCGCGATGTGGTCGATCCTGCCGATCGGCCTCAAGGTCGCCCTCGGCGGCCTCGACGCGATGACGCTCACCTGGATCCGCTTCGTCGCCGCCTCTCTTTGCCTCGGGCTGCTGCTGCGTGCGCGCGGAAGCATGCCGTCGGTGGCGCGATTCCAGCGCCATCACTGGATGCTGCTGGCGGTCGCGGCCGTCGGCCTCGCCGGCAACTACGGTTTTTATTCGCTGGGTCTGGCCTACACGAATGCGGGGACCGCGCAGGTTCTCATCCAGCTCGCGCCGATGCTGTTCACGCTCGGCGGCATCTTCGTCTTCAAGGAAGAGTTCGCCGTCGCGCAGTGGATCGGGCTCGCGGTGCTCGTCACGGGGCTCGGCCTGTTCTCGTCCGACCAGATCTCGCACATGATCGGCGGGCTCGACCGCTACTACGCGGGCATCGGCTTCATCGGGATCAGCGCGGTGACGTGGGCGGCCTACGGGCTCGCGCAGAAGCAGCTTCTCGACCGGCTCGGGGCGCCGCAGATCATGCTGTGCCTCTACTTCGCGGGGGCCGTGATCTTCACCCCGTTCGCGTCGCCGTCGATGCTGGGCGGGATGACGGACGTTCAGCTCGGTGCGCTCGTTTTCTGCACGGTCAACATGCTGCTGTCGTACGCGACGTTTTCGGAGGCGCTCGCCCACCTGGAAGCGACGCGCGTCAGCGCGATCATTTCGTCGGTGCCGCTCGGGACGCTGGCGGCGATCCACGCGGCGTCGCTGTTCGCGCCCACGGTCTTTGCGCCGGAGGCGATCTCGACCGTCGGAATCGCGGGGGCGACGCTGGTCGTGTGCGGGTCGCTGCTGACTTCGCTAGGCCGAGGCTAGAGCGGGTCGCTCACTCGGGCCGCTTGCCGGTACTGTTCGCTTTCCCTCGTGCAGGGAAGCGCCTCCGTCTTCAGCGGGGATTCAGCCCGATCTGCTTCAACCGGTGCCGGATGTCGACGAACGTCGACTCCATGCCGCCGCCGCCCAGCATCATCCCGAAACCCCGCAGCAGATCGCCGACGAACTCCTCGGTGCGCTTCTTCTCCGCCTCCGTCGCGTGCTCGAACCTGTCGTGCAGGTACATCACGCCGAAGCCCGCATGACGTGACTCGTCGCGCAGCACCAGCCGGATGAGGTCGCGAAGCAGCGGATCCGGGCTCTCCTGCTGGAAGATCTGGAAGAGACCGACGGCGATGCCTTCGAGGAAGATCTGCATGCCGACGATCTTCTCGCCGTAGAAGTCGCTGTCGAGGATGCGGTGGACGATGCCTTCGAGCATCGGGTCGAGCGGCGCGTCGGCGCCGAGCTTGTCGAGGTACTTGCCGAAGACCTCGACGTGGCGCGCTTCGTCGATGATCTGCCCCGCGAGGCACATGCGCGCCTCCAGCTCCGTGCACTGGTTGACGAGCTGGGCCGACAGCGCGAGCGCCGCCTGCTCGCCGAAGAAGAGCTGCGTGAACGTGAACGCGCGGCGCTCGGCCGCCATGCGGTCGAAGTCCTCGCGCGAGACGCTCGACGCGAACGGAGCGTACGAGGCTTCGCTGAAGTTCACGATGGGTCGCGACCAGTCGATCTCCTCGGTCGCGTTCCACTGGTACGTCTTGGTCTTTTCGTAGAGGTCGAGCTGGGCCGGCATCTCGATGCGAAGTCGGTTGTGCCAGTGCGGACGGTCGGGGGCGTGCATCGTCATGGCCGGATTGTCGGCGCGCCGCGGCGCCGAATCCAGCAGGGTCGCCGTCCGGGAGTGGCCGGGAGCGCCGACACGGACGGGAAGCCGCGTAAATCGGGGACGGGAGCCGCGAGCCGGCGAGCGGCGAGTCCGACCTCGATCTTGAAACGGAACACGACTAGCCCGCGGAACGTAAGCAATCGGGATCCGTCCCCGATTTACGGCGCCAACACCGACGGAAAGCGGCGGCTTGGCGTGCCGTCGCGTCTACTCGGCGACGACCGAGACGGCGGGGAGAGGCGCCACCGGGTCGTTGCCGGTGGTCCATGCTCCCTCGACGACGACGTGGAAGTCACGCAGGGACGGACCGGAGACCGGGTCGAACTTGCAGCGCAGCAGGTCGAGCGAGCCCTGGTAGCCCTGGATCGACGTGAAGCCGACCCAGAACGTGCCGGCTTCCGCGTTCCAGTCGATGGCCTCGGTCGCCGTCGGAACGAGGAACGTGCAGTCGGCCTTTCCGTTCGGCTTCGGGACGATGTGTCCGGCCGCATCGGCATACGAAACGATCACGCGCAAAATGCCGAGCTTCTCCGCGCTGTCGAGGCGCAGGACGAGGCTCCCGGGCCACGAGCAGCCCTCGGCGAACAAACCCACGGCCGAACGAAGGGCCAGCAGCGCGTCGATCGCTGCGACTTTCCCGTCGGCGTTGAGGTCGCAGTCGCGTAGCGGGCACGCAACCGAATGCCCCACCGCGCGCCGGAGCAGTTTGAGTGCATCGGACGAAGTCACCCGAAGGCCGGAACGATTGAGCAGCCCGCAGTCGGGATCCATCCTGCACGCGGAGCTGCAGCCGTCGCCCTCGACGCTGTTGCCGTCGTCGCATTCTTCCTCGCGAAGCTGGATGTAGCCGTCGCCGCATTGCGCAGGTGTGCATTCGTTCAGGCACGCGTCGTTGTTTCCCGACGTGTCGCCGTCGTCGCACTCCTCGACGCCGGCCAGCACGGCCGCGTCCCCGCAGCGCGCGATCATGCAGGTGCCGGGGCAGCCGTCGGTTTCCACGTCGTTCGCGTCGTCGCACTGTTCGACGCCCGCCTGGACGGCGCCGTCGCCGCACGTTGCGTTCGAGCAGGCCACGCACGCGTCGGTATCGTCGAGGTTGCCGTCGTCGCATTGCTCGGGCGCAGTCACGACCACGCTTCCGCAGCCGGTCACCAGACAGGTGCTGTCGCACCCGTCGCCTTCGACGAGGTTCGCGTCGTCGCACGTCTCGTTGACGTCCACGTCGCCGTCGCCGCAATTCCCGCGCGTGCGTGCGAAGCGGATCGAACGCGGCTGGTCGAGATCTCGCCACACGACCACCCAGTCCGGCCCGACGCGGACGAGTCGCGGACCGATGTCCGGGCTCGAATTCGACCCGGCTTCGGAGTCGACGTCGATCGGAGTGCTCCACGTCGTCCCGTCATCCGAGAATGAAGCGACGATGTCGGCATCGGGCCTCGAACCGCCGGTGTCGCTCGACCACGCGAGCCCGAATCCGCCGTCCTCCGCAGCAGCCACCGACGGATACCTGTCGTCGCCTCCGGTTGTCTCGTGCCAGGGGGCTACCGGCGACGGTTCGCTCCACGTGCCCAGCGGATCGTCGGCGTGCGATACGTGAATCCGCCGGTAGAGGCTCTCGGGCCACTGGAGCAGGGGATCGAAGTGCCACTGCGCGAAGGCCATGAGCCAGCCGCCCGTTCCGCTCGACGCAATGGAGAGGCGCTCTCGTCTTTCCATGTCCGCCAGCAGCGTTTGCGGTTCGGACCAGTGCTCGCCGTCGTCCGGGCTGAAGGTGCCGCGGATGTACTGCATGGGATCGTAGGACGGCGATTCGCCCCACGCGGCGAGCCATCCGCCGTTGCCGTCTCCGGCGACCTCGACGCCGGCTCCGTAGCAGGCATCGCGGATCGTCTGGGGATCCGACCACGAAATTCCATTGTCCGACGAAACGGCCGCACGCACGCCGCAGAGCACGCCCACGCCTTCGTAGTCGATGCAGCCGTCGTCGTCCGGGGGACAAGGCCCCTCGTACCAGACGGACTCCGACCACACCGCGATCCACCGGTGGTTTCGTCCGGAGGCGATGGTGAGCTCCGAGATGTCGTGGTGCCAGTCGTACTCGTCGGGATGCTCGCTCTGGTAGAGGGCTTCGGCGTCGCTCCACGTCTGGCCCCCGTCGACGGAGCGTCGAAACCGCACGGCCGTGCCCGACCGATTCGACCAGCCGTCGATCACGACGCCGCTGCCGTCGCCGGCCAGACTGTTCGAAGCCGCCGCCGGGTAGTCCGTGGCGTGCAGGAGTTGCGGGGGCGACCACGAACGGCCGTCGTTGTCCGAAGAGGCGGATTCGGTGCCGAGGACGTCGTTGCCGTCCCAAAGGACCCGGTCCACCCAGCTCGCGATCCAGCGTCCCGCCGTGTCGCCGACGAGCTGCGGCGCCTCGGTGAAGTGCTCCTCGGTACCGACGATGGTCGTGCCGAGCGTGATCGCCGGACCGAACCCGGGAGCGCCGGCCTCCTGCGCAAACGACTGCGCGACAGCGACTGCCGAAGCCAGCGTGAACGAGGCGAGGACGATCAGGTTGCGAGGCGTTCCGGGCATGTGAAAGCCGAACCTCTCACGAAACCCGGCCGCCCGTCCAGGGAGTTTTCGTCGTGGCCCGGGTCTACCCGCCTACTCGGCCGTGACGGAAACCACTTCGGACTCGATGCAGACCGTCGCACGCTTGTTCGTGTCGAGCGCCACGGGATTCGGGAACTGGTTGCCCGGTGCCACGTCCACCGGATCTCCCGTGGTCGTGCGCCGCGTGACGTGGCGCGACTGCGAGACCGCGGTTCCTTCCGCAAGCCCCGTCAGAAGCCCCGCGCCCGAGGCGCCGACCTTGCGCGCGAGCTTGGCTTTGAAGCAGAGCAGACTTCGCGTCGCGGTCGGTGTCGAGCCGTCGATCACGGCCGATGTCGTGCGCGGCGGGTCCACCGCGCTTTTCGCGACCGGGTTGCAGAGCTCGGCCGCCTTCGTGAAATCGAGGAGACAGCGTCCTTCGGCCGAGCTTCCGTCGAAGCTCGGCATTCCGGAAGCATCGAGCGCGCAGTCGTCGAAGAAATCGCGGGTGAGCACCTGCGTGCGGCGCGGCCCGTCGTCCTGCTTCACCTTGTAGCAGAGGTAGTGCGTCGCGTCGGACGGCGCGGAAGCCGCGCCGGCGAGCGCTGCGCCGGCGGGCAGCATGAGCGCGGTCGCCCGGGAGGACGTCATCGTCCACGTTCCGTATTCGTTCTGTACGGTCCAGACGCGTGCAACGTGCGGGACCGGTGCTCCCGCTCCCGTGCTCTCGGGCCCGAGCGACGCAGCGTAGCGCACGTAGTGGACGTCGGGCGCTGAAGGCGCGACCGTCCCGTCGAGCTCCGCCGGATCCGCGAGACCGGTCGCGTCGCCGATGCGGAAGTTCTCGGGATCGTCGGCATCGGCGTCGTCGAGCGCCGCATCGTTCAGCGTGACGATCCAGTCTTCGGGCAGCTCGTTGTTACCCGCGATGGGAACACCGCCGACGGTTTCGGTCGGTACCTTCGTCTTGTAGTGCACCCAGGCGCCGCCCGGCGCCGGCGCCGGGCAGTCGTTCGGGCAGTTCGCGGTGTTCTCGCCCGCCTCGCAGACGTCGTCGTCGTCGCAGACCGGCGGGCAGTCGTTCGGACAGTTGGCGTTGGTCTCGCCGGCCTCGCACACGTTGTCGTCGTCGCACGCAGCTTCACCCTGGAACGAAGCCGCGAGCGCGACGTAAGGCCCCTGGTAGCCGATCGAGTTCTCGCTGATCTCCCACGTCATCGCGGTCCACTGGGTCTGGTCCGCCCAGTCGCGGTAGAAGCGGTTGTAGTAGACCGAGCCGAGAGGCGGCGACGCGTCGCCGCCGTAGTCCTTGTTCGGCCCGCCCGGAACGATGCCCGGCGCGGGGCCATGGAGCGACGTCTTGTTGTCGCTGATGCCGTGGTTGTCCGTGCCCTTGTAGTACGGGTAGTCGGGCTCGGTGATCGACGCCGGTTTGCCGACGTACCTCGTGCGCGAGTACGTGTTCAGGTAGTCGCCGTACCATGCGTGGTAGAACTGGAACGACGAGTGCTCGCCGCCCGCCGCCGCCATGTTCGTCAGGTAGAGCATGTTGAGCGTGTTCTGGCCGTGGAAGAAGTGGAGGATGTCGAGCGCGTGCTGCGTACACTCGCCCGGCGTGTGCGAACCGGTGGCGCCGAGCGCGGCGGCGTCGAGCAGGAACAGGCCGTAGCCCGAGCGGATCGCGTTCGAGCCCCAGTAGTACGACCACGACGGCATGCCGTTCCGGTAGAGATCGTTCTCCGAAAAGATGTAGTCGACCTGGTCGCCCATGTTGTCGAGGATGTTGGAGACGACGGCCGGGGTCGCGCCCGGCGTCTTCACGTACGTCATCGCCGCGTAGGTGTCGTAGGAGACGACGTTGAAGAACTGGCCGGCCCATTGCGCGCCGTGGTAGTTGTCCACGTAGGTGCGCGCCGCCGTCTGCGTCGGGTCCATGCGGAAGACTTCGGCTGCGGCCCACACCTTGTAGTGGCTGTTCCCCTGCGTCTGCAGCCATGACCACGCGGCGAGCGCAGCAGCCTCGAGCGTCGCGGCATAGACCGCCTGTCCTTCGGCGGCGACGATCCGCGAAGCGAGCGCGAACGATCCGGCGGCGACGGCTCCCGATTCGATGGT
>CAYYVZ010000096.1:0-14286 GCA_964475235.1 uncultured Myxococcales bacterium
GAATGCGGTGTTCACGAACGACCTGAGGCCTCGTTCTGGCGAGTTCAAGCGTGCGCCGGAGACGTTCCTGCCGACGCGCATCGCGCGCGGCGCGAGCGTCGGCGCCAATGCGACGATCCGCTGCGGCGTCGTCGTGGGCCAGTACGCGATGATCGCAGCCGGGGCGGTGGTGACGCGCGACATCGAGCCGCACGCGCTCGTGGCGGGCGTGCCGGCCAAGCACAGGGGCTGGGTCTGCAAGTGCGGCGACCGCCTGCACGTGACCGACACGATTCACTGCGACGGTTGCAAGCGTCGCTACGGCGCGGTGCCCGCAGGCGGACTCGAGGAGATCCCGGCGTGAAAGCGCTTCGCGTCCGAACCGGCCTCGCCGTGGTGCGCACGTGAGCGGCATCCCTCTCGTCGACCTGCGCGCACAGTGGCAATCGATCCGCGCCGAGGCCGAGCCCGTGATGGCGGAAGTGCTGGCAAGCGGCGGCTTCATCCTCGGCCCGACGGTCGAGCGCTTCGAGCGCGCGTTTGCGTCGTGGGTGGGCGCGACGCACGCGGTCGGCGTCGGCAACGGAACCGACGCGGTCGAGATTGCGCTGCGCGCGTGCGGCATCGGCAAGGGCGACGAAGTGCTCGTGCCCGTGAACACGTTCGTCGCGAGCGCGATCGGTGTGCTGCGCGCCGGCGCGACGCCGGTGTACGTGGACTGCGACGAGGCGACCTATCTCGTCGATCTCGACGCGGCCGCGCGGGCCGTCACGCCGCGAACGCGAGCGCTGCTGGCCGTGCATCTCTATGGACGGCTCTGCGATCCCGCCGCGCTGGTTGCTTTCTGTGACGCTCACCGGCTCGTGCTCGTGGAAGACGCCGCGCAGGCTCACGGAGCACGATGCGCCGGCGGACACGCGGGGTCGATCGGTCGCGCCGCCGCGTTCAGCTTCTATCCAGGCAAAAACCTCGGCGCCGCGGGCGACGCCGGAGCGCTCACGACTTCGGATCCGGACGTCGCGGCGCGCGCGGCTGCGTTCCGCAACTACGGCTCGCCGCGCAAGTACGAGCACCCCCAGTTCGGTGTGAACAGTCGCCTCGACGCGCTCCAGGCGGCGCTGCTCCATGTGAAGCTGCGCCACATCGACGCGTGGAACGCGGCAAGGCGTCGCATCGCTCGTGCGTACGGCGAGCGGCTCCAGGAGATGGACGGCGTGCGCGCGCCCGAGATTCCGCCGGGCGAAGACCACGTCATGCACGTGTTCGTCACGCGCATCGGCGGCGAGCGCCGCGACCGCGTCCTCGCACGGCTCGGCGAGGCCGGCATCGGCGCCGGCATTCACTACCCCGTGCCCGTGGCGTTCCTTCCGGCCGTCGATGCGGACGCACGTCGCGGCGATTTCCCGGTTGCCGAGTTGCTCGCAGGCGAGATTCTCAGCCTGCCGCTGTATCCGGAGATGACCGACGCGCAGGTCGATCGTGTCTGCGACCTGTTGAGAGCGGCGCTGGACCGATAAAAGCGTCTCCGCGCGCACTTCGAGCGGCCCGGATCCACGACAACCATGCGCCGCACGGACGGAATCAACATGCGGAAGACTCACCTTCTCTGCTACGTTCCACGCGATCACCTGACGAGCTGGAAGCTCGACAGTCTCGAGCGCGGCGCCCTCGCTTATGGAAGCGACGCCGCAACCTTCGCCGATCTTGCAACGAAGGGTAGCATTCTCTGGGTGATCGGCGCCCGTCGTGACGGTCCGCCATCGCTCGAGGCGCGAATCGAGATCGCTGCCAGGATTCGCAACCCGGACGAATGGAAGTTCGAGGTCAGGGATTCGCGCGGCGGCGGCACCTACTTCGCTTTGAACGACGCCTCGAAGGTCCTCATGGACCTCGTGTTCGAGAGCAACGAGTCGTTCTCGTCGCTGAGGAACACCTACTCGTCGACCAGCTGGCGGAGCGCGTACGGTCAGAGCCTGCAGTTGCCGCGAAGAATCGCTCCAGCCGGAGCGCGCATTCATCGCCACCGCTCGGCTGGCGTGGCGCCGTTGGAACGACTGGCGAGGAGCGCTCGGCAACGATCCGTGTTCGTGAGCTGGAAGCATGCGGACGGGGGCCGCGCCGGTCGTCGCTTCCTGAAGGCTCTGACGACCGAGCTGGCGGTTCGCGGTTTCTCCGTCTGGTGGGACGGGACAGCCTTGACGGGCGTTCACGTCATGCAGACCGACCGCGCCGGCCGGAGGGACGTCCTGTTGAGCAAGCTACTCCGTCAAGGGATCTCCGAGGCGAGCGCCGTGCTCTCGCTTTGGACCGAGCGCTACGGGAAACCATCGACGCCGGAAGGCCGGAACTGGACGAGATCGGAGTGGAACGTCGATCGTCGCATCAAGCGAATCGCCATGGCGCACGGACGATTCGAGGACAAGCGCGGAATGGCCGATCCCGACAGTGTCCTGCGCATACCCGCGAGTCCGGACGAGGTGGATGCCGTGCGAGTTGCCCGCAGTTTTCAGCGCACCTACGACTCGCTCTGATCGCCGGGATTCTCGCGCGGCTCTCGTCCCGGCGCCGCTCCGGCGATTTCACGACAACCATGTCATTGGCAGGCGCCGTCGAACGCGCTATCAGCGTCGATATGGGTATCGTGCGCACACGGATCGTGATGAGAAATCCGCGAGAGTCTGCGCTCGCGTCCATCGAGGTCGAAGCGATGGTCGACACCGGCTCGAACCACCTGTGCATCCCGGAGCACGTTGCCGTTCAGCTGAGACTCGAAACCCTCGAAGAGCGCGAGGTGACCATCGCCGACGGCGGTCGCCGGGTATGTCGCTACGTCGGTCCCGTCGAGCTCCGATTTGGCAATCGCGGTTGCTTCGTCGGCGCTCTCGTTCTCGGAGACGAAGTCCTGCTCGGCGCCGTGCCGATGGAAGACATGGACCTGGTCGTGTCGCCGGCAACGCGCAGCGTGACCGTGAACCCGGCCAGCCCGAACATCCCTTCTTCGATTGCGAAGGCCGGATTGTCCGCGTAGCGCTCGTTGCTTCAGCCGGTAACGAGCCGGCTCGGAGGAGAGTATCACCGACACGCTCGCTCGAACGCCCCTGCGACCCGCCGAGAACGTCGCCGGACGGCTGACCGCCTCGTTCCCCGGCAGGGCTCGGCCGGATCGAAGGCCTTTTCTCGAGACCGGCGCGCCTGTAAAGATGGTCATGCGCTGACCGCGAGGAGGGAACGATGAGCCTCAGAGCGAGAACGGCCGGAGTCGTGCTCTTGACGATCCTGGCAGCGTCGGGCCCGGCCGGTGCCCAGGGCGTCTCCTGCGCCGACCTCGACTTTTCCGGGACCGTCGCGGCCGCGGACGCCCTGCTCGCGCTGCGCGGAGCGGTGGGTCTCGACGTCGACCTCTTCTGCAAGGTCAGCTCTACGCCGCTCAAGACCGGGCAGACCACCTGTTCGAACTCCGCGGGCACCACGATCTCGTGCACCGGCACGGGCCAGGACGGCCACCTCAAGCTCGGCATCCCCCGCAGCTTCGTCGACAACGGCGACGGCACGATCACCGACGAAGCCACCGGGCTCATGTGGGAGAAGCTGTCGAACGACGGCACCAACCACGACATCGACCTCGCCTACACGTGGACTCAGGCCTTCGCGCTCAAGATTGCCCAGCTCAACGCGTTCTCGTTCGCGGGTTACACGGACTGGCGCGTGCCGAACAGGTTCGAGATGGACACGCTGCGCGACCTCAGCGCTTCGAACCCCGCGACGCATTCCGTGTTCCGCACCGCTTGCCCGCCGGGCTGCACGGTGCTCACGTGCAGTTGCACGCCGTCGGAGTGCTTCTGGACATCGACCTCCGATCACGACCCGCCCTCGTACGCCTGGACGGTGAAGTTCAACTACGGCTACTCCGACTCGAACTACAAGATCAGCAACACGTGCCGGGTTCGCGGCGTCAGGGGTGGATGGTGAAGGAACCGGTGAATCCGTTGGCCAAAGAGCGTGACCGGGCAGCGAGGACGTGGGGACGCCGACTCGTCGCGTCCGCCGCGACGGCGGCGCTGGTCTTTTCCGCCGTCGAAACGGCAACAGCCGGCGAGCCGCCCGTCTGCGGCGACGTCGAGCGCAACTACTCTCTGACTGCCAGCGACGCACTGCGGATCCTTCGGCGTGCGGTCGGCCAGGAGGTCGAGATCATCTGTCCGCCGAGCGCGACGCCGCTGCGGACGGGGCAGACCACCTGTTACGATGCCGGCGGTACGCCGCAGCAGTGCGCCGGCACGCGCCAGGACGCGGACCTCGCCTTCGGTGCGGCGCGCTCGTTCGTCGACAACGGCAACGGCACGATCCTCGACAACGCGACCGGCCTCACGTGGGAGAAGCTGTCGAACGACGGCAGCATCCACGACGTCGACAACAAGTACACCTGGGCCGAGGCCTTCTCGGTGAAGATCGCCGCACTGAACGCCTCGAACTTCGGTGGCTCGAGCACGTGGAGACTGCCGAACCGCTTCGAGCTCGAGACCCTCGTGAACCTCGGCGCCGCCGGTCCGGCCACCCATTCGGTCTTCAACACCGTCTGCGGCGCCTCCTGCACCGTCACAACCTGCAGCTGCACGGCCTCCGACTACTACTGGACCTCGACGACCGCCCAGATCGGCCAGACTTCGGCCTGGACGGTCCTCTTCGAAACCGGTCACGAGGAGTGGGACTCGAAGTCAGGGACGAACCACGTCCGGGCGGTGCGCTGACCGGAGCACGAGGCAGGCGTCGTCGAAGCCGCGCCGGTTTCAAGAACAACTCAAGAACTTCTCAAAGACCCTGCGGCCTCCCCCGGGGCAGACTCCACGGCGTCAGGAACGCACCGGTGGGAGACATCGGTCTGCGCCAGGGGAGAACGACATGAGAAGTGCGAAGAATTCGATCGGGACCGCCGCCGTCACCAGCCTCGCGGCTGGAGTCGCAGTGCTGTTGCTGGCCGGAAGCGCGGGGGCGCAGGGAGCCAGGCCCCTCAAGAAGTGTCCGGCCGACGCCGTGATCGCCGGCACGGTGTGCATGGACAAGTACGAGGCCAGCGTGTGGCGCGTGACGGATCCGGCTTCCATCAAGGCCATTCGGGCGGGCAAGGCCACGGCCGCGGATCTGACGGCGGCGGGCGCCACCCAGCTGGGTACGAGCGGCGACAACTACGCGCCGTGCGCGGACAGCGGGCAGAACTGCGTGGACGACATCTATGCCGTGAGCCTTCCCGGCGTCGCGCCTTCCACCGACCTCACGTGGTTTCAGGCGCTGGCGGCTTGCGAGAACTCGCGCAAGCGCCTTCCGACGAGCGCCGAATGGCAGGCGGCCGTGGCGGGCACGCCGGATCCCGGGCCCGACAACGGCACCAGCGACTGCAACACGGCGAGCGGCTTCCTTCCGGTTGCGACCGGTGCGCGAGCGAGCTGCGTCTCCACGCGCGGCGCTTTCGACATGGTGGGCAACGTCTACGAGTGGGTCGCCGACTGGGAGCAGCGTTCGACGACCTGCGGTACCTGGAGCGCCGGCGTCAGTGCCACCAACGATGCCCAGTGCCTGGCCGGAGCGCACACGACGGGCGAACCCGCGGCCCTGCTCCGCGGCGGGGGACCCGCCGACGGCGTGACTGCCGGACCGCTCGAGATCGTCGGTTCGGCGCAGCCGAGCCTTTCCGTCTACGACATCGGGTTTCGCTGCGCGCGCTGAGCGGGCGGGCAGGCAGGTCGCGGGGCGAACAGCTGCGAAACCGCGGCGGGGCGATGATGGTGTGCGGTAACCATTGTCGCCCCCGTCGTGCTTCTCCGTGAACTGGAGCGCATCGTCGCGCGATCATCGGGTGGGTGCGGGCGCGTAGCCGCACGCCATCGTCCGACAATCACCTCCCGCAAACTTGACGACATATCGCAACTTCGGGTGACTGGTCTCACATACGCGTACTCCTGTTCGTCCCAGCGGGCGTGGCGAACCCGGCGCGACATGGTCGTGCCGCCGTCGACGGAATCGCCGTTCCGTCGGTCGGGTACTCTCTTTACGTGAGATTAGTCACATACTTGCCATTTTTCGAAGCACGCTCCGCAAGATCCACACCACCATCCGTCACGAATTGCGGCACCATCCGTCGCGGCTCGCCATGAGTTCGCACGTTGCGGTGCGCGAACGAGAAGCGGGCCAGGCTCGGTCCACGCGACGGGAAGAAAACTGCGACCTGCATGCGCGACCAAGCCGGAGGAAAGGCGGCTTACGCCCGCATGTCGGGCCAGATGCCGCAGCCACGGAACGAGCAGGATCTGCCGTCAGTGCGTCACCCGAGCATCAAGGAGGAAGACATGCCAATCACGAAAACCACGGGCTCGCCGAACGAGAACCTCGTTGTCGTCGATTTGTCGGATGGCGAGAGCATTCGGCACACGGTGACGCTGGTGCAGGGTGGCAAGGCCGACTTTGCACTGACGAGCAGAGGCGTTCCGCTTCTGCGATCGACGATGCCTCCGTCGCAGCCGAACACGTGGACCGAAACCTGGTCTCCGGAGACTCTGGATTCGCCGATCTACCAGATCCTGAAGATGGCCTTCCTTAGAGCCGACGTCTACGGCTGGAAGATCGAGCATCTCGACGGGGACGGACAATCGACGGTGGTTCGAGACGTCCAATACACGGGGACCAACAAGGGCACCCGGGCCGTCACGGTCCTGGTAGTTCCGTAGGGGATGAGGATGCAAAGCAGATATCTGACAGCCTGCGCGATGGCGTTCCTGCTCTTCATGCCGACGATCGGACGAGCAGAGGAGGACAACAGAAACTGGGGGGACGTCCGATCTGACCTGATCGAGGAAATCCTCGACAAGGCGGCGGCAGCCGAAGCGGATCGCGCCAGCACGTCGCGACAGGTGGAAGCGCCGGCCGTCGCGAGCAATTCCACATCTTTGCTCGATCGCACCGCCGCACCGGATCTTCTGGGAATCGCGATGAATCTCGCCGGCCTGTCCGGGGACCTGAGCTCTGGTGGTGACGGCGAGGACGCCAACTCGGTTGCGATTGCGACTACGGCGTATGCGTTCAAATCGGCGCTGATGGGCAGAGACCCACTGAATCCGCTGTACTACTGTCGGGACCGACGATGGAGGAACGTGTCTTTTCATGCGTCGTACGACGACGTGAACGACGAAAACAGCTCCGGCGACGAGGTGAACCACGCAACGACCTTCGGCGCGAAAGTGACTATCCCAACGGGAAGAGACGCCTGCTCCTTTGAGTTGGACAACGACTTGCTGGTCGACGCAGCGGTGGAAGACGAGGGCTTGGCGGCAGCAGTCGATCTCCGGGTCTGTCAGCTGTTGCACCTGCCGGCAGACGCTACCTCTTGTGTCGTCGCCATCGAGAAGATGTGGAATGAGGATCGTGACCGGTTGAAGTCCATCGACCCAGCCGACCTTGCCGACATCGTCCAATCCGACATGAAGGCGAACCTTGCCCTCCACAGTGGCATCGCTGCTGCGGTAGAGGAGGTTCGTACGGCACCGCAGTTTGCTGTCAGCATCGACGGACGGCTGGAAGAGGGGGAGGCGACGACAGACGTCTACAGGGCGGCGTTCGTGTGGGAGATCGGTCTAAAGAGCAACAGTCGCTGGAAATTCGGCGGCAACGTCGCTGCGGAGTATGATGATCGCGACCAGGATCCGACGGCCGTAACCGACGAGGACGATGGATACGGTGTCAGCGTTGCGGCACTCATGGAGTACAAGATCGAGCGTTCCCGGTTCAATTTCTTCGGTGGCTCCCGGGCGGGAACGAAGGAGCCGGTCAATGCTGCGATCGAGATGCCCGTCCGCTGGGTTACGTCCGTAAAGGGTGAGTGGAAGTCCGAAGTCGAGGACAACTACAGCGTGCAGACCAAAGTGGTCATTCCGATCACGAAGGGCCTCGACATGCCGATCTCGGTCACTTATGCGAGCAATCCTGAGCTGATCGACGAAGACGAGGTGCGCGGCCAGGTCGGCTTTACGCTGGACACGTCGCGACTCCTGGATCTGCTGTAGCGCGGGCCGCGGTGGATGATGGGCGGTACGTTTCCGGGCAGGGAGACTACCGCCCTGCCGCCAGAATCGAGCTCAGCGCGAACGCCTCGTCTATGGTCCCATTTGCCGGCCCCACCTCGATGATTCGCCGGCCGGCCGTGTCGGGTTGCTCTCGCGAGCACCCTCGCGGCCTTCTCTGCACCCGATACGCGCGCGGCGGCGTTCCGGATCAACTCAGATTCGAAAAGGCCTCCTCCAGGGTTCGGTGGTGTGAACGCGGATTACGCTCCGCGGTTTGCAGAGCGGGGGGTGGCGCTCGCCGGCCTACTCCGAGCGATCGACGCCGAGCTCGCGCAGGATGGCGACACGCAGCTCCTGCACCTCGGGGCTCGTGAGCTTTCGCGGGTGCGGCAGCGTCACTTCGAAGCTTGCCTGGATGGACGTCGGGCGCGGCGACAGCACGAGCACGCGGTCGGCCATGTGGATGGCCTCTTCGACGTCGTGCGTGATGAGCAGCACCGTGTGGCGTTCCTTCGCGAGGATGCGCAGCGTCTCGTTGCGCATGCGCAGGTTCATCATCGCGTCGAGGGCCGAGAACGGCTCGTCCATGTAGAGGATGTCGGGCTTGACGACGAGGGCGCGCGCCAGCTCGACGCGCTTCAGCATGCCGCCGGACAGCTCGTGCGGATACGCGTTCTCGAAGCCCTTGAGGCCGACGATCTCGGCGTAGTGGTCGGCGATGCCGGCCTTGTCCATGTCCTTGTGGCCGTTGAGCCCGAACATGAGGTTCTGCTGCACGGTGAGCCACGGGAACACCGAGCCGTGCTGCGAAATGAGGATGCCGTTCGCGTTCGACTTGATGCGTTCCGAGCCGTCGATGATCACCGAGCCGGAGTCGGGGCGCAGGAAGCCGGCGACCATGTTCATGAGCGTCGACTTGCCGCAGCCCGACGGACCGACGATGGCGACGAGCTCGCCCTCGGCGATGTCGAAGCTCACGTCGCGAACGACCTCGAGCTCCCCTGTCTTCGTCGGGAAGCTCTTGCGGACGTTCTTCAGCTCAATTTTGGTGGGCATAGCGCCACTTGACCCACTTCAGCCCCTCGAGGAGCCGCATCGCTCCGTCGAGCATCAGTCCGATCAGCCCGATGATGGCCATCCCCGCGATCACGAGGTCGTAACGGTTGCCGGCGTTGCGGGAGTCGATGATCAGATAACCGAGACCGCTTCGCAGCGCGATCATCTCGGCGGCCACGACGACCAGCCACGCCACGCCGAGGCCGATGCGCATGCCGACGATGATCTGCGGCAGCACCGCCGGGATCACCACCTGCGTGAACAGCGTGTAGCGCGAGACGCCGAAATTCTCGGCCGCCTGCAGGTAGCGCTTCTCGATCGTGTGCACGCCGGCGGTGGTCTGCACGACCATCGGGAAGATCGACGAAATGAAGATGAGGAAGATCGGCGAGGCGTCGCCGACCCCGAACCACAGGATGGCGATCGGGATCCACGCGATCGGAGAGATCGGCCTCAGCATCTGGAACAGCGGGTTGAGAGTCCGGAACGCGCCGCGCACCCAGCCCATCCAGAGGCCGAGCGGGATCGCGAGCGCGACCGCGAGGCCGAATCCCGTACCGACGCGCAGGAGCGACGATCCGATGTGCTCGAACAGCGTGCCGTTCTCGATCAGCTCGAGCGTACCGGTGACGACCTGCCACGGCGTCGGGAAGATCACGCTGCCGCTCAGCACCACCACGCCCCACCAGGCAGCAAGGATGGTCGCGATGACCGCGATCGACGGGAGCGCTTCGCCGAGTCGATTCATGAGCTCGTGACTTCCACGGACGTGAGCCCGTTTCTCGCAAGCTCGCGCGCCCGCCAGACGATTCGCGCCCACGGCGTCGAAGGATACGGATCGACGAGAATCGTCATCTGCCCGCTCGGATGTGCGGTGCACTCGAAGTTGTACTCGGAAGCGACGGCGAACGGGAGCCGGAAGCTCTGGCCGGGCATCATGAGGGTCGGACCGAAGATCTGCGGCACGTCGTCGTGGTTGCGCAGCAGCAGCACGTCGCGAAGTCCGAGTGTGAGGCGCAGCCGGTCGGGCAGGATCGACACCTTGTCTCCCGACATGCGGCGCGCCCACGTGCCCCTGGGAATCTCGAACAGCTCTTCCTTCGACTCCGTCGCAGCCACCGGCGCGAATCCGGCCCACGCGAGGGCTGCGAGCGCGACGCCCGATGCGAGGATCGCGGCAGGGTGACGCAGGCGTGTCATCGGGAGGCGCTCTCCGCCTTCAGCAGGATTCGCACGTCGTGCACGTAGTCCTCGGCCTTCTGGCCGTAGGGCATCAGCGCGCGCAGCATGCCGCTGCGATCGACGAGGTACGTGTAGGAAGAATGGCTGAACGAGTAACTCTCGCCGACGCTCTCGCGGTTGGCGAAGATGCCGTACTCCTTGCGCACCGCCGCCAGCTCGTCCGCCGTTCCCGTCGCACCGACGAAGGTCGGATCGAACGTGGCCAGATACGCGCGCATGCGTTCCGCGTCGTCGCGTTCGGGATCGACGGTGAGATAGACGACCTGGAGCTGCTCGGCGTCGGCGCCGAGTGCCTTGCGCGCGTCGGCGAGCGTCCGCAGCGTGGTCGGACAGACGGTCGGGCAGGAGGTGAATCCGAAGACGACGATGGCGATCTTGCCGCGGTAGCGCGCGAGGCTCACCTCGCTGCCGTCGGAGCCCTTGAGCTTGAAGTCGGGCGCCATGCGGGCGGGGCTGAAGACACCGGCGCGCAGCTCCTCGGCGTGCGCGACGGGCGAAATCGCGCCGCCGAGCGTGGCGACCGCCGCGAGCGTGGCGACGCCAGCGGGCGTGGAAACAACGGCAATGGAGAACGCGGCGACGGCGAGATCGGCAATTCGACCGGAAAGCCGCGCCGCAATCTTGCCGGCACGGTGTCTTGGGAAACGCGTCTCCATTTCAGATCGAGATGGGAGTCGCCTGCGCGGCCTTCGCGAAGCTCTCGTCCACGTAGGTCTCGTAGGGAACTTCGTGCTCGAGCGTGCCGGCCGCGACCGAGAGGCGCATGAGGTCTTCGAACTCCGGCCGGATCATGCGCAGGTCGCCGTACGTCACGCGGTCGGTCGGGTTCTCCATGACGAACTTGATGACGTTCGGATCCTGGTTGAAGAACGACTTGCCGGCCGCGATCTCGGCAGCCTTGTCGCGGTGCGACTGATTCGCATCGAGCCACTGCCCGGCGCCGAGCACCCCGTTGACGAGGTCCTGCACCAGGGGCCGGTTGCTCGCGATCAGCTCCTCGCGGCACGTCAGCACGCAGCAGATGTACTTCGGCCATTCGTCGCGCGTCATGCGCAGCGGCTTCGCGTAGCCTGCCTTCTGCGCGGCAGCGCCGAACGGTTCGCCGGTGCAGTACGCATCGACGGCGTTCGCGTAGAGGGCCGCCGGCATGTCGGGCGGCGCCATCTCGACGATCTCGACCTGCTCGATCGTCATGTTCTCTTCGGCGAGCATCCTGCGCAGGAAGAGGTAGTCCACGGCGAAGCGGCTCGGCACCGCGACGCGCTTGCCCGCAAGCTTCTGGAAGGAGTCGTACGGCGAGTCGGTGCGCACCATGATGACGGCGCCGGAGCGATGGCCGAGCGAGACGATCTTGACCGGGATCTTCTTGTCCGCCAGGTCCATCACGAGCGGCGCGAGCATGTAGGCAGCCTGGATGCGGCCCGCCATCAGCGACTCCTTGATCTCCGGCCAACCGCTGTACTTGCTGTACTCGTAGTGGAAGCGCTGATCGGCCGGCAGCGTCGCATTCCGCGCGGCGCGCGCGGTGCAGGCGATCGGGAGGGTGAGGTTGCAGGTAACCGGGAGGCCGCCGACCTGAAGTGGCGCCGCTTCCCCGGGGGGCTTCGGCGAGCAGGAGAGCGCGCCGAACGGGAGCGAGGCGGCTGTCGCCGCGATCCCGAGCTTCAGCACCTGGCGGCGGCTGAGCATCGTGCCTGCAGCGAGCGTGTCGAAGCGACTCATCGGGCTGAAAGTGCCCCGCTCGCGGCGAGCACGCAAACTGGCGGGAATACTGGAAAACGCAGCTTGGGGTGCTGTGTTCAGCGCACGGCGTGTCGCGCGGCACGAAGCCGGACGACAGCCACGACGAACTGCGCGATCAGCGCGAACCCGATCAGGTTCAGCCACGGCGATGGCGGGAACACCAGCACGTATCCTTCGTCTTTCACGAGCGCCGCGAAGCTCGACACGCAGAACGGCATCACGAACAGGCGAAAGACCTGCCAGCGGTCGAGCGCGGTCGTGCCGCTCGTGGACGACGTGGTGCTGATGAGCAGGGCGACGCCGACGATCGCGCTGATGCCGAGCGACGTGAGCCAGAGGCGCGGACTCGCATCGAAGTGCGCGACGACGGTGACCGCATACCAGATCAGGTAGCTCCAGAGCACGATGCGGCCGTTGGTGAGGCCGGCGAAGTAGCGCAGGGCCGGATTCATGCGGCCGTCCGTCTGCGCGCGGTTTGCCACGCGAGCGTCCTTCGCCCGAGCTCGGTGCGCTCGGGCGGGAAGTAGCGACGCCACAGGCCGTCTACCCAGCCGTCCTCGTAGAAGCGGAAACGGCTCTTGTGGAAGACGTACTCGCCGGCGGCGAGCAGCGACATCAGCACGTACGCGACGAAGCCGGTGTACCAGGCCCAGGCCTGCGGTTCCGCGAACAACGCGAGCGCCGTGCCCACGGCGGCGTTTGCCGCGAAGAAGGCGCACCACATCCACGTGACCTTGCGGCAGTACGGCAGCAGGAAGTCGGGGAAGCCGTCGTGCATGGTGCTCGCGAACTGCGCGACGATGGTCGGCTCGCGCCGGAGCGAGGACGCGAACATGGCAAGCAGCCACAGGCTCGACACGCTCGGCAGTAACGTCAGCGCGACCGGATGATTGGACGCGGCGGCTGCCACCGCTGCGGCCGTGAAGACGCCGAAGCGACGCACGAGCAGGGTGACGAGGTCGGACGCGTGACCGCCGCTCGCGAACGCGGCCAGCGATGCGACGATGAGCAGGGCGACGCCGATGGCACGCGCGCTCGCCAGGTCGAGCCCGGCAACGACGAGGAAGGGATACGCCGCGACGAGTACGACGAGCAGCGCGACGCCGGCCTTGCGCAGCGCCGCGCTCATCGCCGTGCGAGCTTGCCCGTCGGTGTGAGCGGAAGCTCGGCCACGACCTCGAAGCTGCGCGGGACCATGTAGCCCGCGAGCCTCTCGCGGCAGAACGACGCGAGTGCCCTGGGCTCGGGAGCCTCCGCACCGGGCGCGAGCACGATCTCGGCGATCGGAAGCTCGCCGAGGTGGGGATGCTGTTTCGCCGAAACGCGACTGC
This sequence comes from uncultured Myxococcales bacterium, assembly GCA_964475235.1. GTDB lineage: Bacteria > Desulfobacterota > Binatia > UBA1149 > CAITLU01 > DATNBU01. The sequence goes on from CAYYVZ010000096.1 coordinate 13,403, forward strand.
GCTCGACGGCGGGATGCGAGTCGAGCACGGCCTCGACTTCCTCGCAGAAGAACTTCATGCCGGCCATGTTGATGCGCGCGGCGCGGCGCCCCGCCAGGTGCAGGTCGCCGTCTTCGTCGAACCAGCCCTGGTCGCCGGTGCGGAAGCCGTCGGGCTCGAGGATCCGCGACGCGGGCGTCCACGGGTCGAGATACGCATCCAGCATGCCGGGGCCGCGGATGCAGACTTCGCCGCTCGTCTGCGGGCTCGTGCCGGCTGCGCGCGTGCCGTCGTCGGCGCGCAGCCATACTTCGTAGGCCGGCTGCGGGCGGCCGAGCACGTCGGGCTTCGTGGCGGCGCTCGCGGTGTTCATCACCGGCAGGCCGACCTCCATGATGCCGAGGGCCTGCACGATCGGGATGCCGTAGCGCGTGCGGAAGGCGTCGGCGACTTCGGTGCGAAGTCCTTCCGCCGTCGAGATCGCGAGACGGAGCGTGTCGAGGCGCGCCGTCGATGGGTCCTTCGCGAGCAGCTTCATGTGGTAGGGCGATGCGTAGAGGACGGTCGCGCGCTCGCGCGTCGCGAGGTCGAGGATGCCGGGTGCGAGCGAGCTCGAGGGCAGAAGGATCGTCGCGCCGTAGCGCAGGTAGAGCAGGATCGACACGACGAAGTGGTGCGCCATCGGCAGCAGCCACAGCACGCGATCGTCCGGCCCGATGCCGAGGCCGCGGTTGGCCGCCTCGAGCCGCTCGAGGATGCGCGCGTGCCCGATCACCACCCCCTTGCGCTCGCTAGTCGTGCCCGAAGTGAAGCGAAGGTACGCCGGGCCCGTGGCCGCAAACTCGCGCTCGAAATCGGGGACGGATCCCGATTGCGCGACCTGAGACGGTGAGGAGTGCCGATCT
>CAYYVZ010000097.1:0-11646 GCA_964475235.1 uncultured Myxococcales bacterium
CAGCGTGTGGGCCGACCTCGACGTGTACGGCGAGGACACGCACGTGGTGCACGTCGGAGAGACGGTAACGATCCGCGACGAAGCCCACGGCGACGACGAAGACGCCGTCGTCGCGACGGCGAAGATCACGTACGTCTCGCCGCTGCGCGACGTGCATACGCAGACGACCCTCGCGCGCGCCGTGCTGCCGAACACCGACGGCCGCTGGGCACCGGGGGCCTTCGTGTCGGCGACGATCGAACTGGCCGAGCCGCCCGCGAAGATCGCCGTTCCGCCGTCGGCCTTGCAGAGCTGGCGAGGCCGCACGGCCGTCTTCGTGCATGCCGAGGGCATCTGGGAGGCGCGTCCGGTACGAACGGGCCGAAGCGGAGACGAATGGGTGGAGATCCTGTCGGGCGTCGATGCGGGGACCACCGTTGCAACCGGCAACACGTTCCTGCTGCGTGCGGAGGTCGAAAAGGCCGGGGCGGCGCATGAGCACTGAAACCCCTCTGCACGATGGACCGCCGCCCGGCGGCGGCGCATCGCTGCTCGAGCGCGTTCTCGCGTTCTCGGTAAGGCGGCGCTGGTACGTGCTGGCGGGAAGCCTCGCCGTCGCGGCGATCGCCGCTCGAGACCTCGCGAACCTCCCGATCGACGCGATCCCCGACCTCACCAACGTCCAGGTGCAGGTGAACACGGAGGCACCGGGCTACTCGCCCGAGGAGGTCGAGTCCCAGCTCACGTTCCCGGTCGAGAACGCGCTCGCGGGGCTTCCCCACCTCGAGCAGACGCGCTCGCTGTCGCGATACGGCCTCTCGCAGGTGACGGTGATCTTCGAGGACGGTACCGACCTGCACTTCGCACGACAGCTCGTGGGCCAGCGCCTCGGCGAAGTCGCGTCCGAGCTGCCCGACGGCATCGAGGCCGTCATGGGTCCCATCGCGACGGGCCTCGGCGAGATCAGCCAGTTCATCGTCGAGGCCGATCCGCGCGCGCGCAAGGCCGACGGCACGCCGTACACGCTGACGGACCTGCGCACGATCCTCGACTGGCAGATCAAGCCGCGCCTGCGACGCGTGCCGGGTGTCACCGAGGTGAACTCGATCGGCGGCCACGTGCACCAGATCCACGTGCACGCCGATCCCGAGCGCCTGCTCGCGCGCGGGCTCGTGCTGCACGACGTCGTCGCGGCGCTGGAGGGCGCCAATGCGACCCGCGGCGCTGGCTATCTCGAGAGGCGCGGCGAGCAGCTCGTCGTGCGGACGCCCGGGCGACTCGCGTCCACGGAGGAGATCGAGGACGTCGTCGTCGGCAGCGACGCAGGCGTGCCCGTGCGCATCCGCGACGTGGCCGAGATCGCGGTCGGCGGTGAGCTTCGCGTCGGTGCGGCGACGGCACGCGGCGAGGAAGCGGTGTTCGGCACCGCCGTCATGCTGGTCGGCTCCAACAGCCGCGACGTGGCGCGCGCCGTGGCACTCGAGCTCGACCGGCTCGACGATTCGCTGCCGTCCGGCGTGTCCACGCGCCTCGCCTACGACCGCACCCACCTCGTCGATCGCACGATCAGGACGGTGAGCACCAACCTCGTGGAAGGAGCCCTCCTCGTCATTGCGGTGCTGTTTCTCACGCTCGGCAACTGGCGCGCGGGGCTCATCCCCGCGGCCGTCATCCCCCTGGCCATGCTGATGGCGGCGAGCGCGATGCGGGCGTGGGGAATCAGCGGCTCCCTCATGAGTCTCGGCGCGATCGACTTCGGCCTCATCGTGGACGGCGCGGTGATCATCGTCGAGAACTGCGTGAGGCGCCTCGGCGAGGAACAGGCGCGGCTTGGCCGGCCTCTGGTGCTGGCCGAGCGCCTCGCGATCTCGATCGACGCTTCGCGCGAGGTGCGGCGCGCGACGATGTTCGGAGAGCTCATCATCATGATCGTCTACCTGCCGGTGCTCACGCTCGGCGGGCTCGAAGGCAAGATGTTCTTCCCGATGGCGTTCACGGTGCTGTGCGCGCTCGGCGCGGCCATGCTGCTGTCGGTGACGTTCGTTCCGGCGGCCGTCGCGGTGCTCCTGCGCGGGCCGTTTGCCGAGCGCGAGAGCGCGGCGGTGCGGAGCGTGCATGCCGCCTACGAGCCGACGCTCCGATGGTCGCTGCGCCACCGCGGCCCGATCGGCGTGGCGGCGCTCGCCTGCGTCGCCGGCGGCTTCGTGCTGTCGCTCCAGCTCGGACGCGAGTTCATGCCGCGCCTCGACGAGGGAGACATCCTCATGCACGCCATTCGGCCGACGAGCACGGCGATCGGCCAGGCCGTCGAGATGCAGAAGTCCCTCGAGAAGAAGCTCGCCACCGTGCCCGAGGTGCACGAGGTCTTCGCGCGCATCGGCACCGGCGACATCGCGACCGATCCGATGCCGCCCAACATCGCCGACGTGTTCCTCATCCTGAAGCCGCGCGACCAGTGGGAGGACCCGCGCAAGTCGCGCGACGAGCTCGTCGAGGAGCTCGAGAAGGTCGTCGCCACCGAGCCGGGGCAGAACTACGAGTTCACGCAGCCGATCGAGATGCGCTTCAACGAGCTGATCGCCGGCGTGCGCACCGACCTCGCGGTGAAGGTTTTCGGCGAGGACATGGAGCAGCTTCGCGGGACGGCGGAGAACGTCGCGGCGGTCCTGAAGCAGATCGACGGAGCGGCCGACGTGCGCGTCGAGGCGGTGAGCGGCCTTCCCACACTGAGCGTGCAGCCGGACCGCGCGGCGCTCGCGCGCTACGGCGTGTCGCTCGGCGACCTGCAGGAGACCGTCGAGATCGCCATCGGCGGACGCCCCGTGGGAAAGATCGTGGACGGTGACCGCCGCTTCGACATCGTCGTGCGCACGCGCGACGACGTGCGCGAGAACACCGACCGCGTCGCACGCCTGCCGGTTCCGGTGGCGCGTGTCGAAGGCGATTCGACCCCCCACCATTTCGACGAACGCCGCGCTTCGCGCGTCGGGGCGCGCGACTTCGTTCCGCTGTCGAGCGTTGCGAAGCTCGTGATCGCGGAAGGCCCGAACCAGATCACGCGAGAGAACGGCAAGCGGCGCGTCGTCGTCACGGCCAACGTGCGCGGGCGCGACCTCGGGTCGTTCGTGGAGGAAGCGCGTGCGCGCGTCGATCGCGAGGTCGTGGTGGCTGACGGCGACTGGATCACGTGGGGCGGCGACTTCGAGCAGCTCCTGTCGGCCACCGCGCGCCTGCGCATCGTCGTGCCGATCGCGCTCAGTCTCATCCTGCTGCTGCTGCTCGCGAGCTTCGGGAACGTTCGCGATGCGTTGCTCGTGTTTTCGGGAGTTCCGCTGGCGCTCACGGGCGGCGTCGTGACGCTGTGGCTTCGCGACCTGCCGCTGTCGATTCCCGCGGCGGTCGGCTTCATCGCGCTTTCCGGCGTCGCGGTGCTGAACGGGCTCGTGATGCTGTCGCGGATCCGGGCGCTGCGCGCCGAAGGCCTCTCCGTGGAGGAGGCGGCCGAGCGCGGCGCATCGTCGCGTCTGCGGCCCGTGATGATGACGGCTCTCGTCGCCGCGCTCGGCTTCGTACCGATGGCGCTCGCCACCGGCGCCGGCGCCGAGGTTCAGCGCCCTCTCGCCACGGTGGTGGTCGGCGGCGTAGTGACGGCCATGCTGCTAACGCTGGTCGTTCTCCCCGGCATGTACGTAACGCTTCACCGGAAATCGGGGAAATCGGGGACGGATCCCGATTTCGCGCCGCAACGCGGGTAATCCCCGCGACGGAATGGAAATCGGGATCCGTCCCCGATTTCCGCGGCCTTACATGAAGCCGAACAGGGTGCCGGCGACGCGGCGGATCTGGATTTCCTCCGAGCCTTCGGTGATGCGGTAGCGGCGGTGGTGACGGTAGATGTGCTCGAAGGGCTTGTGCCGCGTGTAGCCGATTCCGCCGTGGGTCTGGATGGCCTGGTCGGCGGCCTGGCAGACGAGACGGTTCGCGCGATAGTTCGCCATCGAGACCAGGTGCGTGAGCTCCATGTGATGTCCGCGGTCGAGCATCCACGCGGTCTTGTAGACGAGCCCGCGCACCATCTCGCACTCGGTGTGCAGCTCGGCGAGCGGCCACTGGATGGCCTGGTTGACCGACAGCGGCTTGCCCCAGGTCTTGCGCTCGCGCGCGTACTTCACTGACTCGTTGATACAGAACTGCGCAGCGCCGACGCCCGACGCCGCCTGGCGGATCCGGTTCTCGTGCACGAAATGCTGCGCGAGCGTGAGTCCCTCGCCTTCGACGTGAAGAATCGCCGACGACGGCACGCGCACGTTGTCGAGCGTGACGTCCGGATGATCCGACGGCATGTTGAACGTCCACCACATGTGCCCGACCTGAAAGCCCGGCAGATCCGTCGGCACCAGAAAGCAGGTGATGCCCTTCGCGTCGCCCGGCTTCCCGCCTGTGCGCGCGAAGATGAGATCGTGCGTGGCGCTGTGCAGCCCCGTGTTGAAGCGCTTCGCGCCGTTGAGGACCCAGTCGTCGCCGTCCCGCGTCGCGGTCGTCTCGAGCCACGTCGCATCCGAGCCGTGATTCGGCTCGGTTAGCCCGAAGGCCACGCGCTTCTCGCCCGTGATCATGCCTTCGAGGAACTCGGCCTTCTGCGCAGGCGTCCCGAACGCATCCATCATGTGCACGACCGGGAAATTGCCGACGATCGAGCTCTCGTTCTGGAGGTCGTTGTGGAGCCCGAGACCTTTGGCGGCCAGATGCTCGCGAATGCAGGCCATCGCGAGGTTGCTGCCGCCCTGCCCTCCGAGGTGCTTCGGCAGCGCGAAGCGCAGATGCCCGGCCTTGTCGGCAAGGCGCCGCATCTCCATCAGCAGCGCCTCCCACTCGTGACGCGGCTGCCCGTCGTTCTCCCAGTCGGTCCTCGCGTACTCCCGGCGATGATCGAAGTACTGCATGTTCTCGCGCTCGAGAGGCTTGATCTCGCGCTCGATGAATTCGTCGAGCTCGGCAAGCTTGGCGCGGATGTCGGACGGGATCTCGAAGTCCATGGCGGCGTTTCCTCCGGAAGGGCTGGCGCGCTTGTAGACGGGTTGCCGGGAAAGAAAAGAGGCTCGTCGGGCGATCGTGTGGGTCGTTTCTGAGATCCGGCGATGCGGAAACTCCTTGTGCAGAAGCACGAGGGCGTGGCTGAGGGGCAGCGGAGACCTGGCGGGCTTTCCCGATGCCGATGCCGATGCCGACACCAGCTGCAAGGCGGTAGAGCGCGAGCGTCTCGACTACCAGGAGGGCATTCCGCGCGGCATCAGAACGGCGGCCTGGTCACGCCACGCCGTGCCACGCCACGCCACGCCATGTCGCGCAACATTCCGCGGGGAATGTTCAGCGCGCGCAACGGGACGGGTCGCCGGCTGAGGTACTGCCGCGGATTTGAGAAGAAGGGAATCGTCGAAAACCCCACAACGGGCACCCACGCGAATCCGCCAAGACCCAGAAAGGAATGTGCGGCCGCACCTTGTTTCCACCCGAACAGGTGCGAAAGGATTCGCCCCCGCGGGAATCCGAGGGATATGAGGGAATCTCGGGCTCGCTTAGGAGTCCGTCTCCGGAAGCACGGCCCATTCGTCGGGCCGGATCGCGAAGATCTGCCCGCGCATCGAACGGCCCTCCCGACGCAGATCGCGATTCTCGCTCGCACGTTCGCGCAACTGCCGGATCGCCGCGAGATCGTCGTCGAGCGCGCCGCAGGTCCCCGGTTCGCCGAGGTGCTCGGCCATGAGGTCGCGGCGGAACTGCCTGGCCACCGCCGCATCCCACGTCGTCGCGTTCATCTCCGTGTCCTCGAGGAAAGAACGGAACATCGCGTTGGCCGAGCCGATCGTCGCCCATTCGTCGTCCACGACGGCGACCTTGGCGTGCACGTAGATGTCGCGACCCGTGCCGTCGCCCGCGCAGCCGCCGAGAGCCGCCATGAGGAAGTTCGGATGGCGACCGAGCGCTTCCAGCATCGCGAAAACCGGCGCGGCCTTCGGAAGCGAGCGCGCCCTGGCAATCTCGGGCATCGCGCAGCCCGGCACGACCGCGACGACCTCGACGCCGCGCCCGAGCGCCGCGTCGAGCAGCGGGATCAGCATCGGGCAGAGCAGCATCTGGTTCTCGAGGTAGATGCTGCGCTCCGCCGCGGCGACCGCGGCGGCGTACTGCTCGAAGATGCTCGACTCGCCGCCCGCGATCGCGAACTCGGGCCCGTCGGGCGTCGCCCGATCGCGGCGATACGCCCCCTGCTTCACGGTGCGTCCGATCTGCACGAAGCTGGTCCCGGCCTCGCGGGAAGCGCGCGTCGGAAACGGCAGGTCGTCGGCCCGCGAGAGCGAAGGAAACGCCCCGAACGGCGCTTCGCGCTCGCTCGCCTCGTTCCAGCGCTGCACGAAGTTGTGGTGCACGTCGGTGGCCGACGGCCCGGCGAGCTCCGCATACACGTCGTGGTTGCTCGTCGCGCCGCCGATCTCGCCGTGAGGATGGCCGGGCGAGACGATCGAGTCCTTGTCGAGGTTGATGCCGCCGACAAAGACCACCTCGCCGTCGGTGCCGGCGTCGACGAGCCAGGTCTTCTGGTGGTGACAGTAGCCGCGCAGCCGGTCCCAGCGTGCGAGCAGGTGCGGACAGCGCTCGGCCAGCAGGCGGAAATTCGCCGCGTCGGCCGGGAAGTGCGAGGAGCCGGTGAGCATCTTCTCGATCTCGGGCTCGCTCCAGAACAGCACGCGCACGTCGAGACCGCGCGCGGCCGCCCGTTCGAGCACGTCGAAGAAGGCGCCGTGGGCGTCCGGGAAGACGAGATCGTGGTCGAGGAAGGCGACGGTCAGCCACACGCTCTGCTTCGCGTTCTCGATCGCACCGAGGATGGCCCGGAACGCCGGGACACCGTCGATCAGGGGACGGATCCTGTTCCCGCCCCGCAGGGGATAGGAGCCACCAGACGCTGCCGCGATACGCATAAGGCGAAGCTAGCACGGGCCCACCGCGCAGAGCATCATCCGCCGCGCCGTCGGGGGAAATGCTCCTGCCTCGACGCTACGGAGGTCGAATGCGTTCTCTCACCTGTTTCCGCCCCGACTCGAGTGCCTCGTTGCCGCCAGCCTCGGCGCGCGACGCTTCGCGGAGAAGCACCGTCACCCGGGTACGCGGCGCTTCGCGGAATTGCATCGTCGTGGCGTCTTTGCTTGCGGCGCTCGTGATTCTCCCGGGCTCGAACGTGCATGCCCAGGCGATCGACCTCGCCCGCGCGAAGTTCGTCGAGCTCACCCACCCGTTCAACGTGAACACGGTCTACTGGCCCACCACGCCTTCGGGGTTCACCTATGCTCCGCTTTCGAACGGGCGTACCGAAGGCGGATGGTTCTACTCCGCCGGCGCCTACCAGGCGCCCGAGCACGGCGGCACCCACGTCGATGCGCCCGTGCACTTCAAGGAGGGCGGCGTCACGCTCGACCAGATTCCGCTCACGAAGCTGATCGGCCCTGCGTACGTCATCGACGTGAGCGCCGGCGCCGCCGGCTCGCCCGACTACGAGATCTCGCCGACCGACGTCACGGTGTTCGAGGTTCGCTACGGGCTCATTCCGAGAGGCGCGATCGTCCTCGCACGCACGGGCTGGGACAAAAAGTGGCCTGACAAAAAGGAATACCTCGGCGACGATACTCCCGGGGATGCATCGAACCTGCGCTTTCCGGGCTTCAGCGAGGAGGCGATGCGGCTTCTCGTCGAGCAGCGCGGCATCAGCGCGGTGGGGCTCGACACCGCGTCCCTCGATTCGGGCAAGTCCACCGACTTTCGCGCGCATCGCGTCGCGGCCGCAGCCGGCGTCGTCGGCTTCGAGAACCTGAAGAGCCTCGACCAGCTGCCGGCCAAAGGCGCGTGGGTGATCGCGCTGCCGATGCTCATCGAGGGCGGAACGGGCGGTCCGCTGCGGGCGGTGGCGGTGCTGCCGTGAAGTAAACGCCTGCAGCCGGCCGCTCACAGGGAGTGTTTCGCACGGTAGAGGTGCGATATCGCAATCCCCGGCTTGCCAACCGCAACGCCGTGCCCGTATCTTCTCCGAAATGAGAACCGGATCACGCGCACTCGCGCTCACCGCCCTGTGTTCGTTCCTGTTCGCCCTCAGCTCACCGGCTTTTGCCGCAATCCTCGCCGACTCGCCTGACGACGTCTGCGCCCTCGTTGACGATCCATGCATCGTCGACGAGGAAGTTCAGATCGCGGCCGGCGCCGTGCTCGACTTCGGGCAGAGAACGCTTCGGATCGAAGGCGACGGCGTGCTCGATTTCGGGGATGCGCCGGCCAAGGTCCGCTGCGGCAAGCTCGAAGTCGATGTCGCGGAAGGCTCCGTCGCGATTCGCGCGACCGGGACCACCGAGCCGGCGGGAATGGCGGCGGTGAGGCGTCTCGAGGTGGTCCGCCAATGCTCGGAGCACCCCCGCGACTGTTTCTCGGAAGCGGACTGCGACCTCGGCTCGTGCGGCGTGCGCCGCTGCACGCTCGAGCCGGACGAGATCTGCCTCAACGACGGCTCGTGCAACCTCGGTGCCTGCCAGGAGGACGGCAGGTGCCAGTTCCGCCACCAGCGGCACTGCGGCAGCAACGCCGACTGCCAGGCCGGACCGTGCGCTCCCGAGTTCACCTGCCGGGAAGCCGACGTCTTCAATCTGTTCGGACCCGCCGACGGTCCTGTCACGTGCGAATCCAATGCAGATTGTTCGCTCGGAGACTGCGCGGTCGGCGACGGCAGCGCGCACCTCGACGGCTCGACCGAGCTCGAGCTCATCTACCCCAACGACTTCCTGCTGCGCACCGCCTCGGACATCACGGTGGATCAGCCCGTCGAGATCACCGGCCGCGAAGGTCAGGTGGAGCTCGTCTCCGAGAGCGGAGACGTGCGCGTCAACGCGGAGATCCGCAGCAGCGGGCAGCGCGGCGTGCTCCTGTTCCTCCAGGCAAGCCGTGACGTCATCGTCGATGCGCCGGTCGGCGGAGACGGGGACAACGCGGGCGGTCAGATCGGGCTCTGGGCCGACCGCGATCTCTTCGTGCATGCGGACGTGGTCGCCAGAACGCTCAGCCGCCGCGACAACGGCGGACAGGTATTCCTGCACAGCGGACAGGACACGCGCGTCGAAGGCGGGGTTGCTGCGGATCCGATCCAGATCCACGGCGGCAATCTGAAGGAGGCAACCTCCGCTGCACAGGATGACTTCGGGGGCTGGGTGAACATTGATGCCTACCGGGATCTCTTCATCGACGAGCACACCGAGATTCGTACCGAGGGGAATGAATCGAGAGTCGGCGCGTATGGTTACCGCGACGTCGATCTCCGCGGCGCCGTGTCGGCGACCACCTCCGGGGACGACCGGTCGGCAGCGAGCGCCTGGATCCTCGCGGGGCGAAGTCTCGACCTGGCCGCCACGTCGAGCTTCGACATTGCCGGCGACGACGGCGCGATGACCGGCTCTCTCACGCTCGAGAGCGAAGGCACCGCATCGATCGCCGCTTCGATCCGCTTCAGCGGCGCCACCCAGGAGTTCCCCGTCGGCGACGAGCCGCCAAACGTGCGCGTCATCGGCTGCCTCGTGCGCATCGGCAGCGAGACGGACCTCGTGAACACCGCCGACGATTCGAGCAACCGCATCCTCGCGCGCGGCGGCCTCACGTTCGAGGACGGCGCGTCGTGGATCTGCGACGACTGCCCGAACGTTGCGCGCGTACGCTCGGACCAGAACCCGCTCACGCTCGCCGGCACGATCGACCCACCGATGGACGTCAACGTCGATTCGAACCTGGACGCCTGCGCGAACTGCGGCGACGCGGAGTCCGGAGAACTCGAGCTCTGCGACGACGGCATCGGGTGCACCGAGGACTTCTGCAACGAAGGCACCTGCGACGTCCTGCCCGACGACTCGGCTTGCGACGATGCCCTCTTCTGCAACGGTGCCGAGATCTGCAGCATCGGCGGGGGCTGCGAGGGCGGCCCGCCGGTGGACTGCTCGTCGCTCGACGAGGAATGCTACGTGGGGACGTGCAACGAGGCGACGGAATCGTGCGTGGCCGTTCTCGCCGACGGTGCGTCGTGCGACGACGGCGACGAGTGCACGACGGCCGACCTCTGCCGCGGCGACCTCTGCAAGGGCCGCCGCGACGTCGCGTGCGGAGACTGCGGAAGCTCGACGATCGAATGGGGCGAGGGCTGCGACGACGGCGACACGGACTTCGAGTTCGGCGACCTCTGCAGCGCCGACTGCCAGCAGGTCGGGTGCGGGCATCCCACCGGGTCCACGGGCCCCAATCCGACCGCGGCGGACGCGCTCTTCGTCCTGCGCGTGTCCGTCCAGCTCGTCGAATGTGCTCTCGAGATCTGCGACGCGAACGAGAGCGGCGGCGTCGAGACGGTCGATGCCCTTCTCGTGCTGCGCTCGGCCGTCGGGCTGCTGACGTTGTCCTGCTCTTCGTCCGTTCCGTAGCGCCGGGAGCCGAAACCGGCGCTCGCGCTCCTCGAATCGGCGAACGTTCGCGGTCGGGAGCCCGGCCCTCTCAGGACTTCGCCAGCATCTCGTCGAGCTTGTCGAACGAGCCCGTCCAGCCGCCCGTCATGCCCCCGCGCAGCTGCACGAACGCTGCGATCTCTTCGCGCGTCGCCTCGCCATGCGGCTCGGTTACGACCTGCACTCGCGTCTCGCCGGGCGCCTCGGCCGTGAACGTCACCGTCGCGAGCAGCGTTGCCGGGAAGACCTTCAAGGCCGGGTGCCGCGAGAGGTTCTCTTTCTCGTCGCAGAACTGCTGCGTGTAGACGACGCGATCCGGCGGGGAGATCTCGAGGTACTTCGCGCGGCCGTACATCGTGACTCCCGCGTCGTTGGTCATCAGGAAGAAGGATTCGCCGCCCGTGCGAATGTCGGCGCGGCGGTATTCCATGCGGAAGCCGGCCGGCGGCAGCCAGCTCGCCAGGTGCTCGGGCTTCGTCCACATCTCGAACACCTGCGCGATCGGCGCTTCGAAGCTGCGGTGGATGACGAACCTCTCGCTGCCGGACGAGCGTTCCCCGAGATACTCCGCGAGGCGGTCCCAGGTGGAGTTTCCGCCGGCCTGCTTGATGAAGCCCTTCATCTCGGTGGCCACTTCCGGCGAGGCGAACGCCATCGTCATGTCGAGAGTGGTCTTTCCGTTCGTCTCGGAGAAGGTGGCCGTGACGCGAAAGAGCGGCGGCCGCCCCTCGCTCGCGCCGTGGTCGTAGACGAGACGCGCGCACTCTTCGACTTCGTGGTACGTCGTCAGGTTCGGGTAATCCGTGCCGTCGGGGCCGTGCATCGTGTAGATCCACGTGCCGCCGGGCCTCAGGTCCTTGCTGTGCGTGGTCAGCGTGAATCCGCGCGGTCCCCACCACTGCGCGACCTGTGCGGGGTCGGTCCATGCGTCCCACACCATCCGCACCGGGGCGTCGTACACGCGCGTGATCCTGTACTCGTTGGGCTTACACCTTCCGGACATCCTTCTTCCTTCCTTTCGATCTGGTTCGCTTCGCCGCGGCTGTCGGATCCGGGGGCTTGCGCGCGCCGGACTTCGGGTTCGCGGACTTCGCGGAGGCGACAGGATTCGTGTTCCTGCGCGCACGCGACACCGGCTTCGCCGCGGCGG
>CAYYVZ010000097.1:11656-14279 GCA_964475235.1 uncultured Myxococcales bacterium
AGGATTGGCCGTGGCCACCCTGGAAGGCTTTGCCGTCCCGGCTTCCTTCTTCCTCTTCGCAAGGTACTCGCCGAGACGGTCCAGGCTCTCCTCCCAGAAGACGCGGTACTGCTCCATCCAGTCGGCGGCGTCCTTGAGAGCGGGCGCATTGAGACGGCACGGGCGCCACTGCGCGTCGCGCGACTTGGTGACGAGACCCGCCCTTTCGAGAACCTTCAGGTGTTTGGTCACGCCCGGAAGGCTCATGTCCTTGAGGAAAGGCCGGGCGAGATCCGAGACGCTCGCCTCCCCCTTCGAGAGCTGCGCGAGCATCGCGCGCCGGGTCGGGTCGGCAAGGGCAGAGAAGGTCTGGCTCAGGTTGTCCATATGGCACCCGTTGGTTAATTAACCTTTAGGTTGATTACGGGCCGCCGTCAAGCGACGCAATCGGTGCGGCGCTCACACACGTTCCGCAGGGAACGTGCGCCACGCCGCATTCCCCGGGGAATGTTCCGCGCGCGCATCGGGACCGGTCGCCGGCTGAGATGCCGCCGCCGAGTCGAGAACCCGGAAATCATCGCCAACCCCACGATGGCCGCCCACACGAATCCGCGAGGACCCAGTACGCGACTCGAGATCCCGCCGGTTCTCGGCATTCCGCATTCGGGATCCGTCCCCGATTTCCGGGCAAGGACGATGAGTTTCTCGGCGATCGGGACGAGTGCGTAGCTGCCCGGCCGCCGACGGAATCGGCTCAGCCTGCGAGCGCGGGAAGCGGCTGGGCGTCGTCGAGCGCGGCGGCGGCGCGAAGCTGCCGGGATGTCTTGCGCGAACCGTCCGGGCTCCAGCCCGGCGGCAGGAAGACGTAACCGAGCGCGTCGCGCCAGCTCTTCGCGTTGCGTACGTCGTGCCAGATCGCCGCGTACTCGTGGAAAGCGATCTTCACGGGATTCAGCGTTCGGATGTTCGTCGTCAGGCCGTATGTGGCCGGCGCGTCTTCCGGCTCGAACGTGCCGAACAGCTTGTCCCAGAAGATGAAGATGCCCGCGTGGTTGCGGTCGAGATACTCGACGTTGGTGCCGTGGTGCACGCGGTGGTGCGACGCGGTGTTGAACACGAGCTCGAGCGGTCCGATGCGATCGATGAGCTCCGTGTGGATCCAGTACTGGTAGAGCGTGTTCATGGCCTCGAGCGACAGGATCAGCATCGGATCGAGGCCGACGAGCGCGAGCGGCCAGTAGAACGGCAGCCCGGTGAACGGCGTCGTCCACGACTGCCGGAGCGCCGTGGACAGGTTGTAGTACTCGCTCGAGTGGTGGTTGACGTGCGCGGCCCACAGGATCCTCACGTCGTGGTGGAGGCGATGGAACCAGTAATACGCAAAATCGACCGCAATGACTCCGAACACCCAGACCTTCCAGTCGGTGGAATCGAGGTGCCAGGGCGCGAATCCCGAGAACCATGACAGGCACGCGAGCTGCACCCCCTTCATGCCGAGGTTGATGAGCACGTTGCCGATTCCCATCGTCAGGCTCGCGCGCGTGTCGGGCGCCCAGTAGCCCTTGAGTCCCGGCTGCCGCCGGAGCACGGCCGCTTCGACGACCATGGTCACGATGAAGACGGGGATGGCGAATACGGTGAGGTCGACCATCGGAGTCAGTCCTTCTTCCTCGGGGAGAGCTTGCGGACGGGACGCGGTCCTTTTCGCGCGTAGACGTCGGCCGCGTCGGTTGCGAGCTTCTCGATGAGCGCGGTGTGGGCGGGTGTCGTAGGGTCTTCGCCGTAGAGCCCCTTCGAAAGAGCCATGCCGACCATCGCGTGCAGCAGCAGGTCGAGCGTGAGGCGGAAGCGCTCGTCACCCGCCGCTTCGGGGAAGTAGCGCTCGGCGAGATGGAGGACGTTGTCGCGGTGACGCGCGGCGATCGGCACCACGCTGTCTCGAAGCTCACGGTCGCAGCGCGCAGCGGCGTAGAGATCCAGTACCGCGTGGTGCCGCGGGTCGAGGCAGATCGCCTGCAGCAGCGCGACGGCGCGCGCCGGGCTGCGGTCTTCCGCGGGGAGCTCGGCAAAGCGGCGCTCGTAGTCTTCGGTGAGGCCCGCGAACACGTGCGCGATCGTCGCAGCGACCAGCGACGCGCGCGTCGGATAGTGATGAAGCTGCGCACCGCGCGAGACGCCGGCTCGGTCGGCAACGACCGTCGTGCTGAATCCCTGCAGGCCGTTCTCGACGAGGCAGGCGACGGCGGCGTCGAGCAGCGCGCGCTGCGTGGCGGCGCTTCGCTCTTCCTGGGTACGGCGCGGGGCGGCTGCGGTGGCCATCGATGGAGCGGACCCTACTGCGCCGGCAACAAACAGTCAAGCCTGCTTGTTTCTTCATGTGCGCGCCCCTCCCGCCGCCGGGCCATGTAATGGAAGGGACCTCACGCCCACCCGGCCGGGCAACCCGACGGAAAAGATCGAGTTTTCGCTGTGTCGGGGCCCCACGACCGAACGCGGGCCGTCCGGGACCCCGAAGGGAGTTCTGCCTTCGGGCTCACGATGCGACGGGTCCGCAGGCCTGGCCCCCCTCCATCACAACTCTGTCATGCACGCGCCCGAACCCGCGCCGCATGACACGCGTGGCATCGACGCGACATCGCATTCT
>CAYYVZ010000098.1:0-14206 GCA_964475235.1 uncultured Myxococcales bacterium
GGGCCAGCGAGCCGTCGCATTCCTGCGGCGCCAGAGAATCCCGGGCCACGGAGCCGGAGTATTCCCGCGGCGCTGCGGCGGACCGTGTGGCGTCGTGACTGCGGGCGCTGCTGCTACATCGACGGCCGGGGACGCCGCTGCAACGCGACCAGGGACGTGGAGTTTCACCACAAGGATCCGTTCGCGAGAGGAGGGCGCCACGACGCGGACAACGTCGAGTTGCGCTGCGCGGCTCACAACCAGTATCAGGCCGATCTCGACTTCGGCCGCGCCTTCATGGACGCCAGGCGCAGCGCCGGTGCGCGCGCTTGATACATTCCCCGCGGAATGTTGCGTGACTCGGTTTCGACCGACCGAGGACCTCGAGTCGTTGGTTCATCGCGGTCGCGCGGGCCATGACGATCAGCGTGCACACGCTCAGAAACTGGGAGCAGGACCGGCGCCGGCCTGTCGGTCCCGCGCTCGGACTCCTCCGCATTGCAGCGCGACACCCACGAGTTCTGCGCGAGAACCTGGAATCCGCAGGCTGACATCTTCGACAGCGAGCGCGAATCCCCTCGCTCCACCTCGCGGCCGCGTGCTAAGACGGCCGGAAGGGGCGGGCAGTGGTCGGGCTCACGAGCCGGCCGACGGGAGGCATCGTGAACGACCGTTTCCGCATCATTCGAAGCGCGGCCTGTGCCGTTGCCGCCGCCGCGCTGCTCTCGAGCTGCCAGGACGAAACCGGAATCCTCGATGCGTTCTTCGGTGCGCGCGGCATGGGGGACTGCGAGCGGCTCACCGTCACGATCGACCTCGACGACGCGGGGGCCGTCCTCGGACCTGCCATCGAGGGCGAAGACGACTGCTCGCTCTCCGAGATCCTCGACGACGCCGGCTGCACCATCGACGCCGACCCGATCGACAGCGGCCGGCTGCGGGTGATCGTCGCCGGCTGCCGCATCGACGACCGGGCCCCGCTGTTCCGCTGCGGATTCGCCGACGGCGAGCTCGTCGCGATCGCTGACCATACGACGGCGGTCTGCGACTGCTTCGCGGGATCGTGCGACGTGACGCCGCCGATCTGCGTGGGTGGCGATCCCGACCTCGACGACTGCGAAGATTGCGACAACGGCATCGACGACGACGGCAACGGCGAGGAGGACTGCGAAGACGCCGCGTGCGAGGACTCGGGCGACTGCAACCTGCTGACGACGACGACCTCGAGCAGCACGACGTTCGTCACCGAGCCGTCGAGCACGTCGACGACTTCTTCGACGACGACGACGCTGACGTCGCCCGCACAGCGCTACACCGTGAAATTCGGACTGGACAACGGCACAGGCATCGGCGCGATCCAGTTCGACATCGGCTACGCGGCCATCGCTTCAGCGAGCTTGCGCACGCGCGCGGTGCTCTCCGATCCCGAGTGCAGGAAGCTCGTGCCGACGGCGCTCGCCGGCTTCCAGAACGACGAAGAGGAGCAGGCCGTTCACGTCACGATGTCGAACCTCCCCGGCACGTCGGGCCCCATCGAGCTGGTCGAGTGCACGTTCGCTGTGGCATCCGAGCCGACGAGCGGGGACTTCGACGTGGACGTGATCCAGGCGCTCGACCTCGAGGGCGATCCCATCGGGAATCCGCCGCCGGTCGAAGTGGGGGACATCGCACCGGCGCCGACCACGACGACGACGCAGGAGCCCAGCTCGACGACTACGCTCGACGTGACGACGACGACGATCGACGGCGTAACAACCACGACGCTGCAGGGAGCGGAGGTCTATCTCGTCACGTTCCGCCTCGAGTCCGCCTCGGCGAACGTGGGCGCTCTTCAGTGGAGTACCAGCTACGGCGCTGCAACCGGCGGATTCGAGGGCAAGGGCTCCCAGGTGGAGTGCAACGAGCTGGTGGACAACACGCTGTTCGCGCCGAACGACAAGGACCTCGTCTGCAGCCTCGACCACGCGAAGGTGTGCACGACGAACTCCGACTGCTCGACGGGCAGCAAGGGCACCTGCACGGTCGAGCTCGAGGCGCTGGTGCTCGGCCTCATCTCGCTCGATTCGTTCCCCGCGCCGACAGACCTGGTGACCTGCGCCTTCAACGGCTCGGTGGACGATCCTCCCGCGCCAGGGGACTTCGTCGTCACGATCGAGGACGCAACCGACGCCGAAGGTGCCGAGATCTCGGCCTCCTTGTCGGTCAAGATCACGGTTCCGTAGCCTCGGTCCGCCGGCGCCCGCGTTGTCCGGCACCCGCCCGTCTGTTACGAGCGAGGGATGAGGCTTCGCGAGGCCGCGCCGGCTGCCGGCGTCTTTGTCTTCGCGCTGGCCTGGCTGCTGCTGCTTCGCCCCTACGGGTTTCAGCTCGAGGACGAGGGCACGCTGCTCTCGTGGTTCGACCGCGTGGCGCGCGGGCAGCGCTCCTACTTCGACTTTCACACGGGCTACACGCCCGGCCTGTTCGCTTTCGGCAGCGCGGTCTTCGACACGTTCGGCCCTTCGGCAACGGCGATGCGCGGAGTGCTCGCGGTCGTCAATGCGCTGTCGGCCGCGGCGCTCACCGAGATCACGCGGCGCGTGGCGGGCGCGTGGATGGCGCCGGTGCCGGCCCTTCTCTGGCTGGCCTTCGTGCCGCTGTTCGGCGGCGAGTTTTCCGCCTTCAACATTCCGTACCCGACGTGGCCGGCGACGCTCGCATGGATGGTGCTCGCGCTGGCGATGCTCGCGTGGGTGCGTGAGCCTCGCACGAGGTTCCTCGTCGTCGCAGGACTCGCGGCGGCGGCGGCGATGTGGGTGAGGCCGAACTCGGGTGCGTTCGCGCTCGCCGGCGCCACGTGGGTCGTCGCTGCGTTCTCGGCACGCAGGACGCTGCTCGATCTCGTCGCTGCCACGGCGGCTGCGGCGTCGATGGCACTGGGCGTCTGGTACACGTTCGAGTTTCGGCTGTGGGGCATGGACGCAGTGGTGCACCTCGTGCCCATGTTCGCGATCTCGGTGCTCTACGGAGCGGCGCTCGGCGGCAAGCTCCTCGTCGCTCCCGCGACGGGAGACGCCGCGGCTTCGCGCGCACCGGACGCGGTTCGCGCGCTCGCGGTCCTGGCGGCGGCCTTCCTCGTTCCGACGCTGGCGTGGACCGTGCCGCTCGCTTCCGAGCTCGGTTGGAACCGTTTCCTCTACGAAGTTTTCCTGGTCGGGGCCGGTTACCAGACCCTGTACTACAAACCGCATCCGGCGCCCGAGGTCTTCGCCGTGTTCGCGGTCGCCTCGACCGTCGCGCTAGCCGTCGTCGGCCGGTTCGTGGGAAGCAGGCGAGTGAGCCCTGTGATGGTCCTCGTGGCGTTCGGGGTTGCCGGAGCCGCAGTCAAAGGCGCGATGCTGCGAGGGATGCTCGCGCCGGAAGGACTCGCGCATTCGTTCGTGCTCCAGCTCGAGAACTCGTCGTTCTGGTTCGCCGCCGTCGCAAGTTTCGGCGGCGTCGCGTGGCTCTGGAGGGTGCCGGCCGGAACGCTCGCGTGTTCCGCGCAGGCTCGCGCGCTCGCCGTCGTCGCGCCGCTTGCGGTCGCGATGTATGCGCAGATGTTCCCGCGCAGCGACTTCATGCATCAGGTCACGGCTGTGCCGCTCTCCGCGGTGCTCGCCTGCGGGTTGCTCGACCGCGCGGCCTGGTGGTGGGCGCGCGGATCGTGGCCGCGCGGCATGAACGGGCGCCTCGTCGTTCGCGGCGGCATTCTCGCAGCCGCGTCGGCGGTCCTCGTGCTCGCGTTCGCCGAGAAGGCAGCCGGTCCTCTCGAGGCATTCGCCCGGCACGCGCCGGAGCAGCCGATCTCCGAGCGGCTCGATGTGCGCGTGGAAGCAGCCGCCGGCGACGAGCTGGAGTCGGTCCGGCACACGGTCGAGTTCCTGCGCACGAATACGAGCGACGGCGAAGAGCTGTGGTCGTTTCCGGCGACGAGCGGAATCCTCTTCGCGGCCGGCCGCGTGAACGTCGCTCCGCACGACTACTGGTATCCGGGACGTCCCGACCGGGCGGAGGAAGCTCGCGTGCGGGCGCTGCTCGAACAGAAGCGGCCGCGCTACATCGTGACGCTGAACCGCGGCTGGAACTTCTTCGCCGGAGCACCGGCCTACTTCGAGGAGCTGCGGCGATTCGCGAGAGACGGATACACGCTCGCGGCACGCTTCGGCCGCTACGACGTACTCGCGCGCCGCGACGTGGCCGCCGCACCAATCGTCCGCGAGGCGGCCCCGGCCGGGCTTCGGGACGTCCTCGAACCGAATCTCGAGCGCCGCCGCCAGGCGGCCTGGCGCTGGATGGAATCTGTGACGCCGGACGATGCGCTCGCGGGCGCGATCTCGAAAGCGCAGGAAGCCGGTCTCGACCCAGGCAGCTCCCGGGCAGAGGACCGCCGCAACTTCACGCTGCTGCTGCGCGCGCTTCGCGACGGTGGCGACATGCGCGGCGCTTCGTGGGCTTTCCTCGGCCTCGAGTCCGGCGACGAGCGGATCCGCCGCGAAGCCGCCGACGCGATGGAAGCGCTGGGCCGGAATCTCGGCGACGCGCGCGCCCGCTTCGCGAACGACTTCGATGCGGCTGCGTGGCGCCGGTACGTCGCTCCGTGGGCGGGACGCGCGCGTGAGCTTCGGGAGACGCCGCGGCTCGAAGCGTTCGCCGACGGCGTCCTCTGGCTTTCGGGCGAGCCGGTCAGCGCCGGCCGGGAGTGAGCGACTTGTCCATCAGGTCGTAGCCGTCGCGCGCCGCGTAACCGCAGCGCGCGTAGAACCGGCGCGCGGCGTCGTTCGAGCGGCCGATCTGGAACGACACGTTCGTGCAGCCCGCCGCCTCGAACTCGCTCTCCGCCATTTCGAGCAGGCGCCTCCCGACGCCTCCGCCGCGATACGCGCTCTGCACGAAGAGTTCGTCGATCTCTGCCGTCAGTCCCGCGTGCTCGATGCTGTAGCAGTACACGGCGATCAGGTAGCCGGCGGCGCGCTTTCCGTCCTCGACGATCCACGTTCGGCCGAACTCCGGTTGCGACAACAGCTCGGCGAGCGCGGTGCCGACGCGCTTCGCATCGAAGCCGTCGATCTGCTCGAACGCCCAGTACTCGCGGATGAGCCCGAGCAAGGCCGGTACGTCGGCTGCGGTCGCGACGCGAAAGGCGAGGTTCATCGGAACATCCGTCCCGCGCTCACGCGTTGCGGATCAGCACGCCTCCGTCCACGACGAGGACCGAGCCTGTCGTGAACGTCATCGCCGGCAGGCAGAAATTGAGCGTCGCATGCGCGACTTCCTCGGGCTCGCCGTAGCGGCCGAGCACGGTGCGGCGCTTCGCGAAGATCGCCTTGCTCTCGTCGGGAATGGCGTCCGTCATGCCCGTGCGGATGGGGCCGGGTGCAATGCAGTTGACGGTGATGCCCTCGCGGCCGAGCTCGACGGCGAGCGAGCGCGTGAGGCCGATGACGCCGTGCTTGGCGGCCGTGTAGGCCGAGCCGTACTTGGTCGCCCCGAAGCCTTCGGTGGACGCGATGTTGACGATGCGCGGAGACGACGACTTGCGCAGGAAGGGCAGGGCGGCGCGGACGACGCGCGTCTGGCCGGTCAGCAGCACGTCGAGCGACTTCGCCCACAGGTCCTCGAAGTCGGTCGCGTCGATCGGCGTCATCCAGACGATGCCGGCGTTGTTCACGACGATGTCGAGGCCGCCGAAGTGCGCGGCCGCTTCGCCGACGACGCGCTGGACGGCGCCCGTGTCGGTTACGCTCATCTCCCAGCCGCGCGCGGAGCCCCCGGCGCCGAGAATCTCCTCGACCACCGCATCCACGCGGTCCTTGCCGAGATCGGTGACGATCACATGGGCGCCCTCGTCGGCGAAAAGATGCGCCGTCGCGCGACCCATTCCCGAGGCCGCGCCCGTGACGAGAACGACCTTCCCTTCGACCGACCGGCTGAGCTTCGACAGACGTCCCATGCGTTCCTCCGTCCGCGGTCCATATTGAGGACAAGTCCAGTTTCCGAACGCGTACGGTGAGTCGGGGCACGTACGTCGAATCCCGCACCGGCGAGGAGCGCGCGCGGATAGGCTGTTCCAAACAGAGTCGAGCGAAGACTTGCTCCCATGTCTCGTGAGTTCCGACGCGCACGTCCGCGTGATTCCGGTGGCCGTGCCGGGGCCGGGGATGGCAGCTGATTGGCTAGGGTGCGGCTGCCGAGGACAGTTCGGTGAAATTCCGGAGGACTTCGTCGATCTTGGCCACGATTCGGGGATCCCGATAGCGTTGCTTCAGTTCGCGCAGCGGCTCCTCGACGTTCTTGTGGCGTCTGAGCGCCTGCGCGATGAGTATCGAGTCGGTCGCCAGAAACGCCTGCAACTGCGCCTGGTTGCCAGCGATGTACGACCCGAGACTCGCCAGAGCCGTCGGCTGGTCCGTTTCTTCGTCCATCCCGGCGAAAGCGGCATCCACCAGCGTCGCCGGAAGTCGGAGCCCGCGTCGAGGTCGTCCGTCCCCGCGACGGCGCCTCTCGGCCGCGACGGCGGGATCGCCGAGGACGCGGATCGCCGCGACGCGTGGGTAGCCGGAAGCGGAAGTGGTCTCCAACATGTAGCTTTCGTCGCGAAGCAGTCGGCGAAAGAACTCATCGATGGGCACTTCCAGATAGGTCCCACCGTAAGGTCGATCCGTCGCGTCGTACGAGAGCAGGTCGACGTCGGCGCGAAGGCAGACCTCCTCGAGCACCCCTCGCACGGACGAGCCGCGCCCCCGCACGGTCACACGCTGCATCGTGTCAACCTCTATCAGGAGATCGACGGCCGAACTGTCTGAAGGCGCGCCGGTCAGCAGCGTGACGCTCACGACTGCAAGTGTGAATTTGGTCACTGGTCGAAACGAGAGGGGCATCGGCGTTGTTCGCTTTCCCGGCGTTTGCGCGACCCGCGCCCCTTAGGCTTTCACTTCGGCTGTTGTCAAGGCTTCGGCAAGTCGGTACGGACAGCGATGCGACGGTGGGGTCGCACGTACGTCTCCTTCAGGAGGGTCACATGAGAAGTGGTCGCGCGGTTCGAAACCGCCTCGGGTTGGTCTCGCTCTCGCTGGCGGGCCTGGTGACGATCGACTGCTCACGCGCCGATGCGGTACTCGTGACGAGCTGCTACGACAGCGCCATGTGTGGCCCCGGTACGGGCGCATGCACCATCGCAGGCTCCGTGGAAGCAGAGCCGGGTTCCTTGCTCGATTGCGGGCAGCGCAATCTGACGATCGGCGCAACTGGCAATCTCAAGGTTACGGGCGGGGAGATGTACCTCCGGGCAGGCAACCTCACAGTCAACGGACCCGGAGGAACGATCTCCGGGGTGGAGGGCAGCGACGACTCCACGGCAACGCTGGACATCGATCTGTCCGGCACACTATCTCTCTCCGGAAAAATTCGAGCGAACGGACAGCGCGGCGGCGGGAATATCAGGGTCTCGGCCGATGGCAACATCCTCATTCCGGAGAGTGGAACCGACGGGATCGAGGCCGACGGTACGGGGAACGGTGCCGACGGAGGTGAGATCGTCCTCAAAGCACTCGGCACGATATCGATCTACGATCCCGTCCACGCTGCGGGCAATGCTGCGACGAACAGCGATTCCTGCGGCGGAACCGTCGAGATCGAGGCCGTCGGCGATGTCGTCACCGGTACGGACGGCCACATAAGCGCCGAAGGCGTCACCGGCGGAGGTGGGCGAGTCTCGATCTCGTCAACTGGAGGAGACGTAACGATTGACGAGCATGTCGACGTCGAAGGCCGAAGTGCGTACGGCGACGGCGGTCAGATCGAGATTTCGGCCTTCGATCGCCTTGAGATCTCCGAACAGATCACGGCGCGTGGCGGTGCGAACGCGAATGGCGGCGAAGCCTATGGCGGAACGATCGATCTCTCCGCCGGATGCGGTGGCCTGACGATAAGCGTCCCTGTCCTCGCAAGCGGCGGACAGCTGGGCTCAGCCAACGACGGGGGCGCCATCACGGTCGAGTCGCGTGGCGCCGTTACGCTTGCCGCCGGGGCTACTCTCGACGCACGTGCTCTCGCATCGTCCGGGCAGGGCGGTGAGGTGAGAATCACCGCTGGCCAGACCCTCACACTCTCGAACACCTCCCTGCTGGATGCGAGAGGCGGAGGCACGAGCCCGGGCAAGGCTGGGTTCGTCAAGCTGGAGGGTTGCTCGGTACAGGTTGCTTCTGGTGCGACGATCGACGTCTCCGGCAACAGGGGCGGCACGATCACGGTATCCGGTGAGAAAAGCCCGCCCGCGGAAGGGACTCAGCCGTTGATCGTATCGACGGGGGCGCTGTTGAAGGCCGACGGTGCGGATTCCGCGAAGGCCGGGGTAATCAACCTTGCCCCTACGGTGCTCAAGAAGGGCAAGTGCCAGGTCGGCGGGCTTTCTTGCTTTCTCGATTCAGAGTGCGTGAACGGGTGCGAGTCGAGCGACTGCATTTACGCGAATCCGGACACCGACGGTGTTGGCACGCAGTTCAACGTAACGCCGAGAAAACTCAGTCCGACGGGAGCCGCAATCTGCGACGCCGTTTGTGTCCCGTGAGGAGAGTAGCGATGCCGATCTTGAACGCCCAGTTTTCACGCGGTCGGTGGGTTGGCGTTTTCTTGGGGTTGCTCGTTTCGGCGATGCTCTCGACAGGAACAGTTTGGGCGGATGGGAAGTGGTGCAAGACGGACGTCGGCACGCCTCCCTTGCCGCCCGCGCCTGCGAATCCGCAGAACGTACTGATCTTTGTCCTGGACGACACGACGACGTCAGCGCTACCGACGTTCAATCGCCCAATCGAATGGCCGGATCCCAACAATCCGCCGAGCCAGAACACGGGCACGACCGCGCGCCTGAAGCATCTGGCTAAGCTAAGGAAAGCCGCGCAGCGTCAGCGCCCCGATCTCAATTACTTCGCCGCGCGATCGAACGCGCTCTCGCCGTCGGGAGATCTCGGCACCGTCGTACCCAGCGATTCAGGCGAGACGCCCGCAGTTCCTCTCGACCTGGACAAGCCGGGGGAAGCGAACGAGACCGCGGAATCGTTCACCTACTCGAAGACCGAAACGAATATGCGGAAGAACGTGCTCTCCGGCTACGGCGGCCTCGGCAAGCTCGCCAGGGAAGGCATCTCGTTCTCGCGCTACTACTCGACAGCTGCGCTCTGTTCCCCTGCTCGTTCGTCGATCATGACCGGCCGATATCCGACGCAGGTCGGCGTCGGGCACAACAAGGCCAAGCTCGAAAGCGACGAGATCGTTTTCTCCAATTTTCTCGATCAGATGTGCCATGACGGCGGGGCTTGTTACACCGCCGCGCATTTCGGCAAGTGGCATCTCGGCAACGAGAAGGACGGGAAGCTCGCGCCGTGGATGCGCGGCGCCCGTGTCGCGATGTACGACACCTCCAACTCCCGTTCTCACTGGGATCGAAGTGACCTCGTCTGCGGGCCGCTCAGTATCCAGGGAACCATCGATCAGGGTCCGAACGATACCGGTTTCTACTGCACGGACGAGTCTCTCTGGCTACGGCAATGCACGAACGACTGGGAGTGCAACTCGAACACTTCGGGCGATCCGTGCTACGTGGACGGGGCTTGCGCATGTAGTCACCCGAAAGACGATGGAGAACAAGGTCACTGCTATCGCCGTGCTCCGACGCCATGCAATCCGACCGACAGTGGGTCGTGCGGAAACGAGAACGAGTGTGTTCGATGGGAAACCTACTTCGGATCCCTGCCCGACCAGGTCGGCTGCCATCCCAAGGACCAGTGGAACCCACTATGCTGCTCCGATTCGGGCCTGGACAAGTTCGACACAGAGGCATCGGGGACGTACCAGATCGCGAGAAAAACGAAGCAGGACGGGAGCGACCTTTTCAGTCACGATCGTGGTTCTTCCGGGCCTTGCTCGAACAGCAGCGCCGGATTCACCGACACAGGTTGTCACTACGACACGCGGTTCTACCGAGACATGCTCGTGAATTTCATTGCTCGTGAGGGACATGGGCAGACTCTCGCGAACAAGAAGCGGTTTATCGCCTACTACGCGCCGCATGCTACGCACTCGCGATCGTCAGCCCCGGGCGCGACGCGGGAGCATTACACGACCCTGCCCAACGCGGAGAACGCCAACCCGTCGCTGCCGAACGACCATGCTGACGCCTTTTGGGCTGCGCTCGAAGAAATCGATGCGACGATCGGCAGCGTGCTTGAGGAACTGGAGGGCTTCTGCGACAGCCCAACCCCAAGCCAGATGGCGGACGGGAATGGCAGCTACTACGGAAAAGCCTGCGTGGAGAACGACGAATGCGGCATTGGCTACTGCAACCACTTTCTCCGGGACAACACCTTGGTGCTGTTTACCGCGGATCACGGCACCCCCGACTGGTCGTACGGCGAGCCGTGGCTGACGGGCGGAAAGAACTCGACCTTCGAGGGCGGATTGAGGGTCGGGCTTACCGCGTGGGGACCGGGTCTTGGAATCGGGCAGTCACCGCTCGGTCATGTCGATAACGTGAGTCTCGGTAGCCACGTCGATATCTTCGCGACGGTGGCCCACGCTGCGGGATGCCGGCCGACCGAGGGTTTGCTCGGCTACAAGATCGGCATCTGCAGCGGAGGTACCGCAGGCGTGCGGAGAGCCTGCAGCGTGAGCGGCGATTGTGGCGGCGGGACGTGCCAGATGCGTCCGTTGGAGGGCCGGTCTCTTCTGCCGGTGATCTCCGGAACGATGAGCACGGCCTACTCGGGCCAGTATCCGACTCAGGCGGTCGACTACATGCGGCAGCTCGCCTACGCCCACTGGAGCGGCAACAAGCCGCCGTCCGACATCGTGATCGCGCGCGCGGGGTATGCCTTCCCGAACTCGCCTGCCGCTGCCGCGAGAGTCTGCAGCCTGAGGGCGGAAGCCGAACCGTTTGCAGGAACGAACGCGGACTCGGACACGCGCGCAAGCCTGGGTGTCGTCAGGACGGGGAGCTCGTGCAAGCCGTGCGACAACGCCGGGCAGTGCGGGGCCACGCGCTGCTATGTAAACGGAACCTTCTGTGTGCCCGACACTGAGGTGGGCCAGTGTACCGACGCGAGTTTCGCAACCCAGTGCCCCGATTGGGTCGAGTACCACCGTTGCGAAGTGGAGGGTGATTGTGTGGAAGGTAAGAGCTGCGTCGAGCTTACGGTGCCGTGCGAGCAGTGCGAGCTTGCGAGCTGGAAGTACTCCGCCCACGGAAGCGATCTGACGTCTTGGGGGCTATTCGACGTAGCCTCCAACCCGGAAGAAGGCGGAACCAAGAAGCTGGAGAACAACGAGCTGAACTGCATCCATGAAGGTGGACAGGCCGGTCTGACAAACGCGGACGTAGACAAGCTCATGGCCGTCAAAACGCATCTCCACGGAAAGCTCTCTTCCTGGTGGCAGTGGGCTCAGCTGAACAACAGCGACCATCGAGCCGAGTATTGATCGGGCGTCGAAAGAGTCGTGACGGGGTAACGTTGAGATTCCCGCGGGATTCTGGCTTTTGCGCAGCGCGGAAAGCGCCTTGCAATCCATAAGTGAACGCGGGTAGGAGCAGATATGAGAAATCCGGGGGCACCACTCGTGCTACTGCCGATTCGGGCGAGCGTTCTAGGACTGTTCTTGGCCCGATGCCTGGTTTCGCCGCACATTGCGGATGCGGCGACCTCCTTCGGCAAGGTCGAGCCGGTGGGAGATCTCGCCGCGACGGACGTCCCGGCGCCGTTCCCTGGAGACATGTACCCGGCTTTGGCAGGGAGCGCCACTGGCACCGTCGTCGCTGCCTGGCGATCGCTCGATTCGTCGGTGCCAGCCAACGACGACGACGTATTGGTGTCGCGATCGACGGATTCAGGGCTGACATGGAGTTCTCCGTCGGTGATCTACGGTTCGCCGGAGGACTACCAGGCGCCCGTTGTGGACATCGCTACCGACGGTAGCGCCTTGTGGATCGCTGCAGTTGCTCGTTACGGCATCATGAGCGATCCCGAAATCGCCGTCGTCCGTTCGACGGACGACGGCCAGTCGTGGCTGACTCCGATCAACGTGTCGGGGATCTATTCGAACTTTCCCGGGGAACCACAGATCGAAGTAGGGGCAAACGGAACCTGGATCGTGGCGTTCACATTGGCCTATCCTCTAGGCGCCGACCATGACCTTTTTTTCTCGCGATCGACCGACGACGGCATGAACTGGAGCGTACCGCAGACGCTTCAGCCGGACGACGGGATGGCGGGTCAGTCGGACAGCAACTGTCGACTCGCGACCAACGGCACGGGGACCTGGGTTGCGGTCTGGGACAAGCATGCCAGCCCGTACGTGGCGCACAGCACGGACGACGGCCAGACTTGGAGTGTGGGTACGTGGCTCGGCACCGGAACGGATTCTTCGGGCTTCAGTCCCGACGTGATCTACGACGGCAACGGTTCGTGGGTCATCGTCTGGTCGCCGTTCGGGATCATCCCGCTGGAGGGCGACGGCGGCCGGCTACTCTACTCGCGCTCGACCGATGGCATCGCATGGACCCCTCAGGCGCATCTGGCGATGCCAGATCACAACTTTACCGACTGGGACTCGTACGGGCCGCGGTTGGTCGCCGACGGGGACCGCCTTACAGCAACTTGGATCTCCTCTCGCGACAACTTCGGTAATACCACGGGTCGCGACTACGATCTCCTCTCGGCGGATTCGTACAACGGCGGCGTAACCTGGGATCCGCCCATGCTGCTGAACGTTACCGGGCGCCGCGACTCGGCGACGGACTGGGAGCCGGCGGTTGCCTCCGCCGGTCCCGGCAACCTCGTGGTCGCCTGGTCGTCGGACAACGACCTCGGTGGCACCATCGGCACCGACCTCGACATCGTCCGCGCCGTTTCCCAAGACGACTGCCCGTCGCTGCCGCAGCCGGGTTGCATCACCGGCACCGAATCCGCGTCGTCGCGCATCAAGATCGAGGACGGATACAAGGGCAAAGATGCCCTTCAGTGGAAATGGAACGACGGCGGCGCGACGACACCGCCGCAACTTGGCAGCCCCGACTCCTCCTCCCGGTACGTTCTGTGCGTCTACGCGAAGACGGCGGGCTCGGTGCGTCCGGTTCTGGAGGAAGACATTCCGGCCGGCCAGACCTGCGACGAAGTTCCCTGCTGGACGCCGAGAGGAGACGGTTTCAAGTACAAGGACAGCCGCAACGACCACGGCTCGGTCAAGACGCTGAGGATAGAACCGGGAGCCGCCGGAGACGCCAGTCTTCAGGTCAAGGCCTCCGGCCCGACCGTCGGGCCGCCGTCGCTGCCGCTCGATCTTTCGACTCCCGCGAAGGTTCAGCTGCTGAATCTCGAGACAGGCGCGTGCTGGGAATCCACGTTCTCGACCGCTTCAGAAAACACGCCTACGACGTTCAAGGCGATGTCGGACTGACGAGTCGAGCAGCCAAGCGACCCCTGATGTTCGTTCCGGGTGCGAGACGCATGGAGGCGGCGCTCGTTGTTGTTGCTTTCGTACTCGCTTTCTTCGGACGGCCAGATGAAGGGAGAGCCGACTCGCAATCGGCACGCTACGTTGGGTCGATCGCGTGCGGAAAGTGTCATCAGGACACCTATGAGAAGTGGTCCGAGTCCTACCACGCCCTTGCGATGCGGAGCGGCGAGCAGGCCGTTTCGGTCCTGCCTGCAGGAACTGCCGGTCGATTCGGCTCTGCCGGCTCGGGCGAGTTTCGATACGAGGTCAAAGAAGGGGTGCCGACCTCGACAACGAAAGAGGGCACGAGCTCTGCGTCCTTGCCGACCACGCTCGTGCTTGGTTCCGAGACGATGCTGCAGCCCCTCGTGGCGACCGAGCGAGGTCGCATCCAGGCGCTTCCGGTAGCGTTCGATCCGTCGAGGCGGGACTGGTTCGACATCTTTTCGGGCGAGGATCGCCTTCCCGGAGACTACGGGCACTGGACCGGCCGCGGAATGAACGCGAACGCGCAGTGCATCGAATGCCACTCGACGAACTACCGGAAGAACTTCGTCGTGGAGGCGGACGCGTTCGAGTCTACCTGGTCTGAAGCGGGGATCGGCTGCGAGGCCTGCCATGGCCCCGGCGGCAGGCACCTCGTCGATCCAAAGCAGCCGTACGGCCCGTTTCGCGAATCCGGAGAGATTGCCGCCAACCAGCCGACGCCGGGCCCGGGCCTGAT
>CAYYVZ010000099.1:0-14179 GCA_964475235.1 uncultured Myxococcales bacterium
GTCATCGCCGCGCTTCCTGTTCTGCCGGGGTTCGAGCGCCTCGATTAGAATTGCCTCCAACGCTGGAATCATCTTTGCCGCCTCGTACGTAGCAGGGAAGTCGCCCAGTACGCCTTCTTCTGATACCGGCAGAAGTCCGAACCATGAAAAGCGGTCCCAACGGACAGCCATTCGACCGAAGGTGTGCTCGAAGAGTCGGCGTCCGAGTGGGCGATCGGTCGTACGACCGATGTAAATAACTTCCCTACCGTCATAAAGCAGGTAAATTCCAAGTTGCTTGTTAAAATCGACCGGCGTCGAACCGATCTGCTGCATTCCGAGGAGTTTCGGCGTCGCGACCCATTCGATAGCGTTCCTGCGCCAGAACATGCCGAAGGACGTGACGATCTCGTATTGCGCTTCGGAGTCGTCCGACTCTTCGACCCCTGGTGTTAGGTGAGCTTTAGCTGGCTGCGGCTGAAGTCCCTCCTTCTTTGCCAACGCAAAGGTCGCTTTCGCAACTCGAATGTAAGGTGAGCTCTCACCCTCGCGTTTGATCGACGCGCTGATCTGCGCGTTTACCGTGGCGGCAGGTGTAGCACCCAAGCTCTTGCGAAGTTCATCGGCGATAATTCTTTCCGCGATCTCTCGGTAGTGAAGCGGCGTCGCGGCGGCTCCGAGAACTTGAATGATCGCTTCACGCCATGTTCGTTCTTTTGCCATGTCAGAATTCCTTCGGGAAACGCGAGAAAGCGGTCTCTAGCAGCGCGGAGCGCCCTCAGGCTGCGACGGCCGTGCCACGCACTTTTTCGATCACAGCCAGTAGCTCGTCGATCTGCTCCGAGTCGAACAGAGCATCCGGTCCGCGTGGCGTTAGGTCAGTGAACGGAGACTCGTAGAGCATTGCCGCCGCCATCACCCCGTGCGCAGTCAGGTGATCGACGATCAGGTTTACGAACTCGATCTGGTTCGCGCTGAGCGACTTGCCATCGAGAAATCCCGCCAAAGCTTCCTTCGCCGCTTGGCGATCGAGACCCACTAATGATCGCACGAAGAGCCCGAGCCCTTGCGACTCCTCGGCAGCGCGTCGGATATCCTCCGCAGCACCGATGCCACTCTCGTCAAGCATGCGCTGAAGCTCAGTGAGATCGGCGATGGTTAGCGCCTTGTTCATCCTGAGTTTGTGGATCGCCACATGGTCCTGGTGAGCGCGGAGGAACGCCTGCGCTTTGGCGCGGAACTTCGCGTAGTCGTTTACCTGACCAAAGCCAGCCAGCTCGACCGCCGTCTCTCTACCCATCTCATCCTCGAAGTCGGTGTAGATGGGCTTACGTTTCTGCTTCTCGATGAGCTTGATCAGATCGCGCAGACGTCTCCGCATTCCTTCGAGCATGGGGACGGTCACGTCTTCCCACCACTCGTCAGTCTGCACATCCTGGATGAGCGCCATCTGTTCGCGCACCATCGGAATCGTCGACTTCTCTTCCAGCAATCCAGCTAGTTCCTTGACCTGATCGCGTAAGCGGGCAAACCCCGATTCCAACCGCAAAATGGCGAGTTGGAGATTCAGTACCAGCAGGTCAAAACGCTTGGCCTCCTCGCCTTCAGGGTCGAGTTCCGACGGCAGACCAGCGATCTCGCGCGACAGTTCCGACAGTGACTCGGGCGACAAGACAGCCCAGGCGTCGGATCTAGCGTACGTCTCGACAAGGCGTCGTTTTGGCCGAACTACAAAGTTGTCGAGGTTCATTGCCGCGGTCTCGCGATGCAGCACCTCGGCGACCGCGCGGCGGACCTCGTCGTTGGTCCTCGGATCGCCGTATTTCGCCGATGCCTCTCCGACGACCTCGGCGTGCTTCTGTTCTGCGCCCCGATGGTCCAGCTCGCCAATCAGCGCCAGTCGGGCATTGAACAGCCGCTTGCCGAGCGACGCGGGCAGCACGCCCTCGGCGGCCGGGATGTTCTGGCTGAAGTATTCCAAGTTCTGGCAGTAATCGAAGACGGAGAAGAACTCTTTATCTTGGCCCGGCGCGAAAAGGTCGGGACACAGTCGCGTGCCACGCCCGAGCATCTGCCAGAACTTGGTCTTCGAGCGTACGAGCTTGAAGAAGACCAGATTCACGACCTCGGGGATGTCGATCCCCGTGTCCAACATGTCCACCGAGATGGCGATGTGCGGGGCCTTGTCCTTGATGGAGAAGCTGTCGATTAGGCTCTGCGCATACTCAGTCTTGAACGTGATGACGCGCGCGAACTCGCCCTTGTAGTGCGGATAGTTGGCGTTGAAACGTTCGGCGACAAACTCGGCGTGGTGCTGGTTCTTGGCGAACAGAATGGTCTTTCCGAGCCGGTCGCCTCCGGCAACCGTCACTCCCCGCGTCATCAGGTGTTCCAGCACCTTGTCGACGGTGTCTCCGTTAAACAGCCACTTGTTGACCGCCTCGGCTTCGATGCGGTCGGGGACACCGCCGTCATCGTTCCACTCCAGCGCGTCCCACTGGTCCTTGTCCTCCTCCGAAAGATCCTCGTATTTGATTCCCTCACGCTGGAACTTGAGCGGCACTGACACGGCCTTCGGCGGTACGAGGAAGCCGTCGCGCACGGCTTCCTCCAGCCCGTAGTTGTCCGTAGGAACTCCGTCTTCGAGGTCGAAAAGGCGGTAGGTGTTTCGGCCCACTTCCTTTTGGGGCGTCGCGGTGAGGCCCACCAGCAGGGAATCAAAATAGTCGAAGATTGCGCCGTATTTCTGGAAGACCGACCGGTGCGCCTCGTCAATGATCACTAGATCGAACTGGCCGACGCCGAAGCGGCGCTGGCCGTCCTTGGTGTCGTCGATGAGACCCATCATTGTCGGATAGGTGGAGACGAAGACGCGCCCCTCGGCGTCCTTCTCAGTGACTAGGTTCACCGGCGAGGCGTCCGGTAGGTGAAGCTTGAAGGCATTGACTGCCTGCCTCACCAGCGCAACACGGTCCGCGAGGAACAACACGCGCTTCGCCCAGTTGCAGCGCATGAGCAAATCGGCGAGTGCAATCACGGTGCGCGTTTTGCCCGCGCCGGTTGCCATCACCACCAATGCTTTTCGGTCGTGATCGCGCTCAAAGGCCTCGCCGATGCGCCGAATCCCGCGTGTCTGGTAATAGCGCTCAACAATGGCGGTATTGATCTCGCCGGTCGCCAGTGGCTTGCGGATAGTTCGTCGCTGGATCGCAAGCTCCAGCTCTACTTTCTTGTAGAAACCCTGCACCGCGCGCGGCGGGTAGTTAGTGTCGTCCCAGTGCCAATGCTTGTATCCGTTGGAGTAGAAGATGAGTGGGCGTTGACCGAACTCGCGCTCTAGGCAGTCGGCGTACAGCTTGGCTTGTTGCTGACCGACGCGTGGATCGCGCCGCGTACGCTTGGCTTCGACCAATCCCAGCGGCTTGCCGTCGTCGCCCCAGAGGACGTAGTCGACAAAGCCCTGGCCCTCGTTATTGGGCATGCCGCTAACTTCGAACTCTCTGTCTCGCGCCTTCTCCAGCGGCCAGCCGGCCTCCTTGAGTAGCAGATCAATGAAGTAGTCGCGGGTCTCGTTTTCAGAGTAGTTATGTGTATCCGGCTGTACCGCGGCATCCCGCTTCGCCGCGGCGACGTCGGCGCGCAGGCGCTTCAACTCCTCGTCGAGCGTGGTTTTGTCGGCCAGCAGCGCGGAGAGCTTCTCATCGCGCTCGCGCAAGCCCGCTTCGAGCTGTTGCAACTGTTCCGTAGTCTGCCCGCGGGTCGGTATCGCCTTAGGCAACGCGCTCGCATCGAAGGTCAAGCCAGGCGCAGGCCGCGCCGCGCGGGCGTACGTGCGCGCCAGCCAGTACATCACGTGGAAAAGCTCGCGCACCGCGACAATCGCGTCGTCGAGCGGAACCGCACGGTGACCGTGCACCGCGCGATTGCCGAGGGTGTTGATGACCCGCGCCTTGCTAAACACCGCATCGCCGGCGGCTAGCTTGAAACTCGGTTCGTGGATCAGCGCAGAAAGGTTGTCTTGGTACGGTAGTTGGAGCGAACTGTCGTGCTTGTACGCCCACGTCACCGCCAGCTCCAGCGCGCGCCGGGCGTAGAAGCACGCAGTGCGCGGATCGGAGTGCGCCGCCACCTCTGCTTTTGTGGCAGTTTCGAACAGACCCGACCATTCGGTCTGAAGGAAGGCAAACTGGCTCATTGCTTGCGCCTCCAGAATGCAAGGCGGCGCAGGATTTCATTTAGCACGCTGCGGGCGCTGAATGCGCCTCCAGCGTCAGGCGCCAACCCGGCAATGCTTGAGATCGGTGCAGCGAGGCCAAAGCTGCCCCCGAAGATCGCGTCTGCGCTCAGCCGACTCTCCAGATACGGAGTAAAACCCGTCAACAAAACGGACATCGCCACCATGTCGCGCATTTCGATGGTGCGGAGTGCGCCCTTCGCACTTCTGCCGTGCCGGATGCCCGGATAGTCTGACGCGAAGCCGTAGAGCTTCTTTAGAGCCTCTTTGATTGTCGAATGAGGCCATGAACTCAGTTGATCGCACATGTCACCCAGCGTGCCCTTCGTAACGCCTGGAGCGACAGCACCAATCCCCTCGAGCAGCATGAACTGCTTCCCGATGCAGGTCCTGATCCGGCTATCCGTACAACCAAAGCGCAGATCTCTGATCGCGTCCTCGTAGTCCTTCATCAATGCGTCGAGGTGCGCGTCCTGGCTGGTGAGTGCCCGCAGATCGCGCACGAGGCTCGTGAATATCCCGGGCAACGTCGGACAAAGGATGCAAGGGCGGCGCAAGTCGTAGCGGAGGCTGAATTTATCGATGAAGCTCGCGAGTAGGTTGAAGTAACGATTGGCAAGCGCGTCTCCGCCCAACTCTTCCAAGGCGTCGTGCGCCGCCTCGAAGAACCCGACTAGCTCACGCTCACCGGCGAGCTCGCTTACGGTGGTTGCTTCGAATGTCTGGCGACTCTGTGCGGGGTCATCCAAGATGTCGGCCACGGACTCGACCGACGGAGTTACTCTGAGAGCGCCAGGCTTCCTGGGCTCACCAGCGAGCGCGCGGAAGAGTTCGCAGAAAAGGTCTTCCGGTACACTGTCGTTGTTCTCGTCCAATGGCAGGTCGATTAGAGGAAGCCAAATCTCACGCCAAGTTTCGGACCACACTCCGATGAACTCGCCGCGCATAACTACAATTCCCCCTGGAAGGCGCGGTGCTGTAGTGAGGCGAAAAGACTATCCATGCCGGCAACGGATGCGACCACCGACAACCTCGTCAGCTCAATAGCCGTTACTCGCGCCGCGAACTCGGCCTGCAATTCAATTGGCGGAATGACTACCTCTGTTTCCGAGAGCTGCTTAATATTCAGCGTCGGTTGGCTAACCGTTCGCAGTTCGCTTGTGAAGTAGCGCTGAACGAAGTCCGTCTTGAGGTATGATGCGAGGAAGATGCGGTTGGTACTCTCTGCCACGGGGATACGTGCGATCGCGCGAGCGATGTTGAAGCCACGCACAGAGTCATCAGCCAGTGCGACGATGCCGATTGAACCAACGCAGCTGACCAATATTTCGTCGCCGCGAAGCCGTGAACGCTTATATGCCGCCTCAATCGACGGATCGATGCGCTTTAGCGATGCGTGATTGACGCGCCCATCGAACAGGTCTCCAACGCGGATCAGCGGAATCCCTTCTTTAAGATCGTCACCAGGTTGGATAACGCCATAGTTGATCGTGTCATCTTCGCGGAGCAGCGACATGAGCTTCCTCGTCGCATATCCATTCGGATTCATTGCGGGGTCGCCAAACATATCGAGGAAGACGGATTGGGTGAGGGTGTCAAGCTGGGCCAGGACGGCGCGTCGCTTGGCTCGCAGCGAATCCGCTCTATTCAGGATCTCAGCAATGCGCCGCTGCTCGGGAAGGCATGGGAGAGGAACTTGAATGTTGGCGACATGCGATGGACGCGCACGAAGCAACGACCCGCCAACACCAGAAACCGTCTGCATGAACTGTGCATGAAAAGGATCGCCGATCAGTACATGCCGAAGATAGGGCGGATGCAGTCGCGCACTTCGAAAGACGATCCACTCTCCGGACGCAATGAGTCGTCGTCCTCGTTCAGGCCCAACGACCCAGGAGCGGCGGATATGCGGGACAATCTTTGAGAGCAGCACGTCACCGGGTTCGACGATCTGCTTGGCTGAGCCGATGTCTGCACCAACAGCTATCTCGGGTTCACCTCCATCGAATGCTGGAATGCTGTAGAGATCGAAAACCTCATCTGAGAATTTCGACGGGTCTACCGATCCCGACTTGGTCGCCATGACTTCGCCGAGCGCGACCATCGCAGGCGCGGTAGTCACGTCAGCATACCCTCCAACTCCGCTATCCCCCGTCGAATCTCTTCTTCCAGTCTCGCCAGATCGTTGAGGATCTCCTTTGGCGCTTGGCGCTCCACTTCCTTGTGCACCACCAGTCTGTAGCGGTTGAGCGAGAGGTCATAACCTTGCGCGGCGATATCAGCCTTAGGTACGCAGAAGCTCTGCGCGGTGCGCGGGCGTTCGAGCTCGCTGCCGTCGCGCTCTGCCCAGCGCGCCAGCACGTCTGGCAGATTGTTCCTTGCGTGGTCGTCCACGCCGAGCGCGCTGTTCGGCACTGGACCAAATTTGTCCTCCGGCAACAGCTGCGCGCGCTTGTCGTCGAGGCTCAAGCCGTCTGCCTCGACGTCGTAATACCAGACATGATCGGTCCCGCCGGAGTTAGTCTTGGTGAAGAACAGGATCGCGGTGGACACGCCTGCGTAAGGCTTGAACACGCCGCCTGGCAGCTTAACCACGGCGTCGAGCTTCTGATCTTCCACCAGTATGCGACGTAGTTCCTTGTGCGCGGCGCTGGATCCGAACAGCACGCCATCGGGCACGATGACCGCCGCGCGGCCGCCAGGCTTGAGCAGGCGCAGGAATAGCGCGAGGACGAGGAGCTCGGTTTTCTTAGTCTTGACGATCTGCAGTAGGTCCTTGGCTGTGTTCTCGTAGTCGAGGCTTCCGGCGAAGGGCGGGTTGGCCAGGACCAGCGTATACTTCTCCTCCTCGCCGGCATGGTCCTGCGCCAAGGAGTCACGGTAGCGGATATCGGGATTCTCGACGCCGTGTAGCAGCATGTTCATGCTGCCGATGCGCAGCATGGTGTTGTCAAAGTCGAAGCCGTGGAACATGCGGTGATGGAAGTGGTCGCGCAATTTCGCGTCGTGCAAAATGCTCGGATAGCGCTCCCGCAGGTATTCGCCCGCCGTGACCAAAAAGCCCGCAGTGCCGCAGGCCGGGTCGCAGATCACGTCAGTGGGCTGCGGCGCAGTGAGCTCGACCATCAGCCGAATGATGTGGCGCGGGGTGCGGAACTGGCCGTTTTGCCCAGCCGTCGCGATCTTCCCGAGCATGTACTCGTAGAGGTCGCCCTTCGTATCGCGGTCTTCCATCGGCACGGCGTCGAGCAGATCGACGACCTTGGCCAGCAGAGCAGGTGTGGGAATGGTGAAGCGCGCGTCCTTCATGTGATGCGCGTAGGTGGACCCGTCACCGCCGAGCGCGCGCAGGAACGGGAATACGTGCTCACCGACAACAACGTACATGTCGCCCGGGGCGAAATGCTTGAAGCGCGACCAGCGCAGGTCGTCGTACGGGCGGCCCCCGTCTCTCCCAATGCCGTCGTTGCCCTCGGGGAATACCCGGCGATCGATGGGCTTATTGAGCCTGGCGGATTTGTTCTCCTCCAGAGTCTGTAGGTCGTCGAGACGGCGCAGAAAGAGCAGGTAAGTGATCTGCTCGATCACCTCCAGTGGGTTAGAGATCCCACCGGACCAGAAGGCGTTCCAGATCTGGTCGATCTGGCTCTTAATGTTTCCAGTGATCATAGAGTGACGCTCCCATCGTCCGCAGGCGGCGTTCGGAACGCCCCGCCGGGAAGCTATATGGCCGGAGTGGATGATGCTCGCCCGGCCGGGTGATGATCGACACTTTCTGCAGACGCCGAAGGATGTTACGAGGCGACCGGAGCCGAGGACCTGCGAACCCGCGTCGAGTCGGGACGGATCACCATCGCCCTGTGGTGCCCAGACTCGTCTCGCACGGACTACGTGGGACGAGGGTCAGGCCGTGAGAGGATTCGGCCGGAGCCCGCATCGATGAACGCATCGCGGAAGGCGGACATAAGGCGGACTCCACCCTCAACAAGCTGTACGGCAGGACCGACGAGCATCGCCCCAACTGGCCTAAGTACCTAATTTGCTTAATGCCGGGACCGGGACTCGAACCCGGACGACGTTACCGTCAGGGGATTTTAAGTCCCCAGTGTCTACCAGTTCCACCATCCCGGCGTGGGTCGGACGCAACACCGACGTTCGTGGACCAAAGCCCGCGGCGCTCGCCCCCTGGCGAACCTAATCGACCGCGCCTCCGTGCGCGAGCCCCCTCCGGCAGGAACGGTCCGCCGCCAATCTTTACCCAAAGTGTCTCTTGTGACACTTTGGCCCCATGAGAAGCATTTCGATCAAGCAGCTCCACGACCGGACGGGGCATTGGGTACGACGCGCCCATGGAGAAGGCGAAGTGATCGTCACCGAACGCGGGACTCCCGTCGCGAGAATCCTGCCGCCGAGCCAAGCAGCCCGTGCGAATCCCTTTGCGACAAGAAAACTTCTGCGCGGGGTTGCGAAGCTGATCGGCCGGCCCCTGGGCGGGACGGACACGACTGCCGTGATCTACAAGATGCGCGAAGGGCGATGATCTATTTCGACTCGTGCTACCTCGCGAAGCTGTACTTGATGGAGGCCGATAGCGATCGAGTGCGCGCTTACGCCGCGACCTCCGACGGACTCGCCTGTTGCTCGATTGGACGCGGCGAGGTCATCGCGGCTTTCCATCGACACTTCCGGGAGGATCGCCTTACGCGCCGGGAGTTCCGATTGCTCAGTGCACAGCTCGAAGCGGATCTGGCCGCGGGCCTCTGGACGGAACTGCCTGTAACTTCGTCGGTCGTGGAGTCGCAGGCGCGACGAATGTTCGCGCCTCCTTCCAGCGTCTACCTGCGAGCGGCAGACGCCCTTCATCTGGCTTGCGCCGCCGAGGCGGGCCTCACTGAGATCTACAGCAGCGATCGTCACCTCCTGGCAGCAGCACCGCATTTCGGGCTTCGCGGTGTGACACTCTAGCGTATCGCCTCGTGCTGGATCGAGAGTCGCGCGACACGTAAAAACCGCCGCCGTGGAGAGGATGCCCGTTCCCGTGCGCTACTCGATTGCGCTCTGCGTTTTGCTGGCCGCGGGCCTGTTCGCCGCACCGGCCCGCGCCCTCGCCGTCACGGAAGTCACCTTCGACAGCGAACCCGGCGACTTCATCGGCCAGGGAATCGACCAGACGCTCGCCGGCACCGTGACCGCCAGCAGGCTCGGAACTGGAGTTCGAATCACCGTTACCGGCGACGACACCTGGCGACTCTCGTTCGTTCCTCCCGATGACGAGGATCTGCTGACCGGGCCCTACGAGGGAGCGACGCGCTATCCGTTCCAGTCACCGACCGGGCCGGGACTTTCCGTCAGCGGCGCCAATCGCGGATGCAACACTCTCACCGGCCGCTTCGACATTTACGAAGCGGAGTTCGGCCCCGGCGGCGAGGTGCTCGTCTTTGCCGCAGACTTCGAGCAGCACTGCGAGGGAGCAGGCCCTGCGCTGTTCGGAAGGGTGCTGTTCAACTCCGACGGCCCGCCCTTCCCGCCTCCGGTCGATACGGACGCTGACGGCGTTCCCGATACCGTCGACAATTGTCCCGACGTCGCGAACCCCGACCAGAGCAACAGCGACGACGACCTGCTCGGCGATGCCTGCGACGACACGGTCACGCTCACGAGCATCTACTTCGACAGCGATCCGGGCGATTTCATCGGCGGCGGACACGAGTTCACGCTGACGCTCTCGGACGGCACGATCTCGGCGGAGCGAAACTTCGAAAACGGAGTCACGATCGAATTCCAGGGCGACGATTCCTGGACGCTCGACTTCGTGGCACCGAGAGAGGCCCTCCTCGTCCCGGGCCCCTACGAGGACGCCCGGCGCTATCCGTTCCAGCCGCCGAGGCTACCCGGAATCGACGTCTCGGGCGCGCACCGCGGCTGCAACGAGATCGAAGGCCGGTTCGACGTGCTCGAGATCGAGTACGGCCCGGGCGAAGAGATCGAGCGCTTCGCCGCGCGCTTCGAGCAGCACTGCGAAGGCGACAAGCCCGCGCTGCGCGGACTCGTGATGTTCAACTCGCTCGGCCCGCCCTTCCCGCCTCCGCCCGACGACGATGGGGACGGCGTTTCGAATTACTTCGACAACTGCACGGACGCGGCCAACCCCGATCAGGCCGACGACGACCGCGACGGCATCGGTGCCGTGTGCGACGCCAACGGATTCACCAACACCGGCATCGAGTTCGACAGCGAGCCCGGCGACTTCGTCGGGCTCGGTTTCAAGTTCTCCCGGGATCTGCGCGACGGCGACATGTCGGTGGTCTCCCCCAGCTCCAGATCTGCCCGATTCAAGCTCGAGAACGACGAGGGTTGGAACCTCCGCTTCGACGCGCCCGACAACGTGTCCCTCGAACCTGGAGTCTACGAGGGTGCCACGCGCGCGCCCTTCCAGGATCCGGAGGACCCCGGACTCAGCGTCTCGGGCGACGGCCGCGGCTGCAATACGCTCACCGGTCGCTTCGAAGTGCTCGAATCGCTGATTACGTTCGATGCCGGCGTCGAGCGCTTCGACGTCACGTTCGAGCAGTACTGCGACGGAAGCCCCTCGGCCTTGTTCGGACGCCTGCGCTACAACGCCACGCCGCCCTGCGAGTGTGCGGATCCGGATGCCAGCGGCGGCGACTCTTCGGCGACGGACTGTCGCACCGTCCTTCGCAAAGCCGTGGGCTCGGGCGTCTTCTGCCCCGCCGAATGCTGCGACGTGGACTCGAAGACAGCCGTCTCCGCCGTCGATGCGCTGCTGTGCCTGCGCTGCGCCGTCGGCACGAGCCAGTGCACCTGCGAGCCCTGAAGGGCACCGCGAGCATGAGCCGACGATTCCAAGCCGCTTGTCGCGCGACCGCACCGGCACTGGTGCTGGCGACACTTCTCGCAAGCCCCGCGGCGGCTGTCACCGAGATGCAGTTCGAGAGCGAAGCCGGCGATCCGATCGGCCAGGGTCTCGAATGGACCTTTACCGAGGCGGACGGCGATTTTTTTGCCGGCCGCGTGTGGGGTGGAGTAGAGATCGCTTTCGACGGAGACGAGTCGTGGCGGCTCGCCTTCGTCCCGTCGAAAGACGCCGAGTTTCTGGTGCCGGGGACCTACACGGGCGCGGTTCGGTACTGGTTCAAGCCGTGGGCAAGTCACGGCATGTCGATCTCCGGCGGCGGCCGCGACTGCGACGAGTTGACGGGCAGTTTCCGCGTTCACGAGATCGAATACGGTCCCGACCGCGAGGTCCTCGTCTTCGCAGCCGACTTCGAGCAGTACTGCGACGGAAGCGACGCCGCGCTCATCGGAAGGGTGATGTTCCATTCGAGCGGACCTCCGTTTCCTCCACCGGCCGACGCGGACGCAGACGCGATTCCCGACTACCTCGACAACTGTCCGGCGACTGCGAACTTCGACCAGGCCGACGAGGACGGCGATCTCCTCGGCGACGCCTGCGACGACGAGTTCACGACCACGCTGTTCTCCTTCCAGAGCGAGGAAGGCGACTACATCGGGCGCGGCGAAGAGTTCACGCTCGACCTGACCAACGGGAACGTCACCGCGGAAAGAGCCTCCGACAACAGCATCCAGATCGAGCACTGGGGCGATACTTTCTGGATCATGTGGTTCGCAGCGCCGAGGAAACGCCTTCTGGTTCCCGGATCCTACGAGCTTGCGACGCGCTATCCGTTTCAGGCTCCCGTCGTCCCGGGGCTGGACGTCTTCGGCAATCATCGCGGCTGCAACCGGTTGACCGGACGATTCGACGTTCTCGAGGCGGAGTACGGGATCGACGGATCCATCGAGCATTTCGCTGCCACCTACGAGCAGCACTGCGAGGGATGGGAGCCGGCACTGTACGGAACGGTCCTGTACAACTCGAAGGGACCGCCCTACCCGCCGCCGCCCGACAGCGACGGCGACGGCGTCCTCGACGCGCACGACAACTGTGTGCTGGCCGCGAACCCCGATCAGGCCAACGACGACCACGACGCCGACGGCGCCGTCTGCGACGCAGACGACTTCACCGACTCGCGAATCGAGATGGAGAGCGAGGCCGGCGACTGGGTCGGCCAGGGCCGGCAATACCGGCTGGATCTCGGCGATGGGGACATGACCTCCACCGTGTACGCGAGCGGGGCAGTCTCGGTCGATTTCCGGGGCATCTATCCGTGGAGCTTCGATTTCGCCCCGCCGGACGGCGAGCCGCTGACGGCCGGGGTGTACGAAGACGCGACGAGGTTCCCGTTCCAGCCGGACGAGGAGCCCGGCTTTTCGGTCTCCGGCGAGCATCGCGGCTGCAACTCGCTGTTCGGCCGCTTCGAGATCCTGGAGATCGCCATCGACGGTGAGAACCTCTCGCGGCTCGACGTGCTCTTCGAGCAGCACTGCGAGTACATGGGCTACGCGCTGTTCGGCAGGCTCCGCTACAACGCCACGCCGCCGTGCCAGTGCGGCGATCCGGACGGCAGCGGCGGGTTCCTGACCGCCACCGACTGCCGGACCGTGCTGAGGAAGGCGGTCGGCGTCGCCGTCTTCTGCCCCGCCGAATGCTGCGACGTGGACTCGAAGACGGCCGTCACTGCCGTGGACGCGCTCCACTGCCTGCGCTGCGCCGTCAGCTCGAACCTGTGTACCTGCGAGCCGTGAGCGGTCGAGGGCAGCGGCCCGGGTCCATGGCCCGGGCCCTGGGCAAGCCGCTGTTGTGCCCAAGGCGCTGAACCGATACGGATAGTACTACTATCCAGTTTGATCGCCCCCGGGCGGTCCTCCGGATACCCAGCCCTACCGCAAGGAGGCCCTCCATGGCCGCTACCGCCGCGAACCTCGTCTTCGACACCTCCGCCCGCGACCGCGTCGCCGCGATTCCCGACCGGCTTCGCGCCACGTTCCGAAGCGGCCGCACGCGCAGCTTCGCCTGGCGCATGGAGCAGCTCCGCGCCGTCGAGAAGCTGCTCGTGGAGAACACGCCCGCGCTCGAGAAGGCGCTCGCCGCCGACCTCGGAAAGCCCGCTCTCGAAGCCATCGCCGCCGACATCGGTTTCCCCAAGAGCGAAGCGGCCTTTGCGATCAAGAACCTGTCGCGCTGGATGAAGCCGCAGAAAGTCTCGCAGCCGGCGGCGCAGCGCCCGGGCAAGAGCTGGGTGCAGCACGATCCGCTCGGCGTCGTCCTCATCATCGCGCCGTGGAACTACCCGGTGCAGCTCTGCTTCAACCCTCTCGTCGCGGCGATCGCGGCCGGCAACTGCGCGGTCATCAAGCCGTCGGAGATGAACCCGCAGACGTCGCGTCTGATCGGCCAGCTCGTTCCCAAGTATCTCGACAACGATGCGTTCGCGGTCGTCGAGGGCGCAGTGGACGAAACGACGGTGCTGCTCGAGCAGACGTTCGACCACATCGTCTACACCGGCAACGGCCACGTCGCGCGCATCGTGATGGCGGCCGCCGCGAAGAACCTGACGCCGGTCACCCTCGAGCTCGGCGGCAAGAGCCCGTGCATCGTGATGGAAGACGCGAACCTCGACGTTGCGGCCCACCGCATCGCCTGGGGCAAGTGGAGCAACGCCGGCCAGACCTGCACGGCGCCCGACTACGTGCTCGTGCAGAAGAGCGTCGAAAGCGCCCTCATCGAGAAGCTCCGCGGCGTCGTGAAGGAGTTCTACGGCGACAAGCCGCGCCAGTCGAAGGACTACCCGAGGATCGTGAACGAGCGTCACGTGGACCGCCTCGCGGGCCTCATCGAAGACCGCGGCCAGGTAGCAGTGGGCGGCGAGTTCGACCGCGCCGAGCGCTACTTCGCTCCGACGGTGCTGCGCGACGTGAAGCCCGACGCCAAGGTGATGCAGGACG
Organism: uncultured Myxococcales bacterium; assembly: GCA_964475235.1. Lineage (GTDB taxonomy): Bacteria > Desulfobacterota > Binatia > UBA1149 > CAITLU01 > DATNBU01. The sequence goes on from CAYYVZ010000099.1 coordinate 14,081, forward strand.
AGATCTTCGGCCCGATCCTGCCGGTGATGGCCGTCCCGAACGTCGACGCGGCGATCAACTACATCAACGACCACGACAAGCCGCTGGCGCTCTACGTCT
>CAYYVZ010000100.1:0-14099 GCA_964475235.1 uncultured Myxococcales bacterium
GATTGCGCGGCGCGCAATCGGGATCCGTCCCCGATTAATCAGACGATGCCGTTGGCGAAGTTGCCGTGGAAGCCCAGCGGGATGCGATTCTCGAGGTGACACTTGGCGAGGGGCTTGCCCGCCATGTTCTGCGCGTCGAGGATCGCGAGGTAGCTGCCGTCCGTGTTGCCGTCGTAGACCGTGCAGAGCACGAAGCCGTCGGCTTCGTCGGCGCCCGCCGAGCGCGGCACGAAGACCGGCTCGCTCGGCCACTGCCACCTGCCGAAGTCGTGCACCTGGTTGTGGCCGCCCGTGCGGTCGTAGCGCGCGAGCGTCGCCCACGTGTCGGCCGGGTTGCCGCCCGCGCTGCGGTCGAGAGCCGCATATCCGTAGCGGTTCTTGTAGCCGACGAGACGGTCGTCGAGACGCGGAAACTCGGCGCCGCGCTCGTCCAGCTGACGCTCGCTGCAGACGCCGGTCGCGAGGTCGAGCTCGTAGAGGAAGGGCACCGCGCCGAAGCCCGGCACGGGACGCCCGTCGCGCGCCGTCGAGAGCGTCGAGAGCAGCTTGCCTCCGTCGAGGTAGGTGCAGGCGTCCATGAGGATCTTTCCGTTTTCCTCGTACGCGTTGCCGGGGTGGAAGATGTAGCCCGGCGTCGGCGCCGTGAACCACTGGGTCTTCGCACCCGCCTCGCGGCGCCGCACGCCGAACCGGAGGCCGAGCTCCGGCCGCCACGAGATCGCCTCGTTGAAGCCGCCGCCGTTCATGAGCGGCCCGCCGTCGAAGTGAATCGCGCCCCAGATGAAGATCGCGTAGTTCTCGGTGATCGCGATGTCGTGCGCCATCACGCAGTACGGAGCGTCCACGGCTTCGGCGAGCGAGCACGTGCCGTCGGCCTCGACGTGGTAGTACTGCAGATAAGGCTCGAACGGCTGGTAGCCGTGAATGACCATCTGGCCGGTCTTGCCGTCGATCTTCGGGTGGGCCGTCACGCTCATGCCGAGCATCTTGCCCTGGAAGTCGTTCGTGCCGATCGGTCCGAGCGTGTGACGGTCGATCTCGAACGGGAAGCTGTTCTCGACCATCGCCATCAGCTTGCCGCCGTGGAAGACGACGTTGGTGTTCGGCTGTACTCGGAAGGGCTCGACGGGATCGGCAACCTGCACGCCGATGGCGTTCATGCAGAAGCGGCCTTCGGCGCGCTCGCGCATCGTCATCGGATGCTCGACGACGCGGCCGGTGTAGTGCACGCGGCCGTTGTCGAAGCGGAAGCCGTGCACCATGCCGTCACCGTCGAAGAGGTGAAGGGCCTGGTAGCCTTCGGCGGGAAGAATCTGCTGCGACGGACCGTTGCGGTAGAGCGTGCCATGGATCTCGCGCGGCACCTCGCCTTCGATGCGCGTGATCGCGTAGCTGCCTTCCACGGTGGAGGGGCGCCACGCATTGGTCCAGAACTGGCGGTAGTCGAGCTCGGGGCTGCTCGAAACAGATCGTGTCGCGGCGGAAGAGGGGGCGGTTGCGAGACTCATCGTCGGCGCTCCTGTTATCGGCGACGCTTCTGGCGGGCGTCACCGCTGCACGCGGCGTTTCTGGCAAGCGCCGCGGTCTGGCCGCGCTGGGGCGGCGGGGGTTTCCGGCTGGTCGGTCCGTATTAACCGCGCTCCCTTCGGAGCGCTGATGCTTCCCCACCGTGCCCGATCGGCGCGGCGGAAGCCCGTACGATGCCCATTTCGGGCGGGTCGAGAGGGAAGTTAACGAAGTTAACACCCTCGCGTCAACGAAATTCCTGCCTGTGGATCACCGCAGGGTTGCCCGGGCCACTATTCCCCCTGCAGGCCTTCGATCCTGCGTCACGCCAGCCTCCCTGCCTCATCGGCCCGATTCCTGCCGCTGCGTTGACCCTCGGCAGGGCTCTTCCTAGAAGGGCCGTCTTTCGAAGCCTTTCGCGGAGCCCGCTTTCCCATGATCGATCCCATTTCCCGCTTCCGCTCGTGGCACAGAGCCGCCGCCAGGGCCGGCGCCCCGATCCCCGAGGCCATGGTTCTGGCCACGGCCGACCGTCGCGGCCGTCCGTCGGCCCGTTACGTCCTGCTCAAGGAAGCGAGCTCGCGCGGCTTCGTCTTCTACACCAACGACCAGAGCCGCAAGGGCGACGAGATGCGTGCGAACAAGCGCGTCGCGCTCGTCTTCTACTGGGACCAGACGGGCAGGCAGGTGCGCATCGAGGGAACCGTGAAGGTGCTGCCGGCCGCAGAGGCCGATGCTTACTGGGAAGAGCGACCGGTTGGCAGCCGCTACGCCTCGGCCGCATCCGCGCAGAGCCGTCCGGTCGAGTCGCGCGCACTGCTCCTCCGGCGCTACGCCGCGCTCGAGGCCGAGTATCCGGGCGGTGACGTCCCGAGGCCTTCGCACTGGAAGGGCTATCTCGTCGAACCCGACGCCATCGAGTTCTGGACTCGCGCCGAGCCGCGCCTTCACAAGCGCGAGTTGTTCACGCGCGTGCGCGGCAAGTGGAAGTCCGAAATCCTGCAGCCGTGAGCCGTGCCGGCGACGCCGCTCGCTGGCGCGAGATCCTCTTCTACCAGTCGTACTGCCAGCTCCGGCTCGAATCGGAGCGCCTCTACATCGGCTACCTGTGGTGGGCCCTCGAGACAGTGCTCGAGATGGGCGTGCTCTTCGTCGTTTTCCGCGAGCTCTTCCACTCTCCGGTCGAGCACTACCTTGCGTTCCTGCTATGCGGGCTCGTCTCGTGGCGCTGGCTTTCGCAGAGCGTCACGCGCGCGGCGGCGTCCATTCTCCAGAACCAGCCGCTCGCTTCGCAGGTTTTCGTTCCGAAGATCCTGTTCCCGCTGTCGATGCTGATTGCGGAGGCCGTGAAGTTCGGCGTCGGTCTTGCGGTGCTCTTCGCGTTTCTGGCCTTCGACGGGTTTTTCCCTTCGACTGTGTGGCTCGCGTTTCCCGTGGTGCTCGCCGTGCAGCTTCTGTTCGTCACGGCGCTCGCGCTGTGGGCGGCGGCCGTGGTGCCGTTCTTTCGCAGCGTGCTCGTCGGCCTCGAGGTGGCGCTTCGCTTCGGGATGTTTCTTTCGGGCGTGTTCTTCGACGTGAACCGCATCGACGCGCCGCTGAGGCCCTGGCTCGAGCTGAACCCGATGATCCACATCCTGCGCGCGTGGCGCGACGTGCTCATGCAAGGCCAGTGGCCCGACTTCGCCGCGCTCGGCGCGATCGCGTTCCTGTCGGCGGCGGCCATCCTTGCCGCGCACGTGTTCGTGGTGAGCCGCGAGCTCGACTATCCGAGGCTTCCCGCATGACGGCTGGAGACGCCACGCTCGCCGGGGCCACTGCGAGCGCACTTTCCGGCGTCAGTGCGAGCGAGCCGTCCGGTTCCAGTCCGAGCGCGCCGTCCCGCGCGACGCTCCTGCGCGTGCGCGACGTCGCCGTGCGCTACCTCGTTCGCGGTCGCATCTTCACGCGCGGACGCAGCGACCGCTGGGCCCTCGGTGGTGTCTCGTTCGAGCTCAAAGCCGGCGAGACCCTCGGTGTCGTCGGACGTAACGGTGCCGGAAAGACGACCCTCTTGCGGCTGCTCGCCGGGATCCTCGGGCCCGACCGCGGCATCGTCGAGAGGCGTCCCGGTGTGCGCGCGTCGCTGCTCAGCCTCCAGGTGGGATTTCTCCCCCAGCTTACCGGACGAGAAAATGCGACGCTGTCGGGGATGCTGCTCGGCCTGCGCCGCGCGGAGGTCGAAGCGAAGATGGCATCGATCGTCGAGTTCGCCGAGCTCGCCGACGCCATGGACGACGCGATCTCGACGTGGTCCGACGGCATGCGCGCGCGCCTCGGGTTCTCGGTCGCGTATCACGCCGATCCCGAGCTGCTGCTGCTCGACGAAGTACTCGGCACGGGAGACGCCGGCTTCTATGCGAAATCGGCTGCGGCCATTCGCGAGCGCATCCGCTCGGACCGCACCTGCGTGCTGGTGTCCCACGATCTCGCGGCGATGGCTGACCTGTGCGACCGGTGTGTGTGGATCGAGCGCGGGCGCGTGAACGCGATCGGCGCGCCGGCGGACGTGCTGGCATCGTACACCGAAGCGATCCACACCGCGCGCGTGTGAGGTTGGGGATTTTGAGCGGCTACCTCGAGGTTGGGCCGGGCGCGAAGGTCTCCCATCCGGCGTCTGACGCTGTACGTTGTGTAAAAAGCGAACGCCGAGCTGCGCCGGCTGGTCACCTTGTATGATTAGAAGTCGGCACCTCGATTACCTCTCCCGTTCCTTTCCTACGCCCCCGTTCCCGACGATCTCGCGACGGATGTGCTTCGTGTGCATGACCGTGAGCAGCCGCTCGATCACCGGCAGCAGCGTAGCGATGGCCTCGATGGCCTCGCTCGTCGGACGGTCGGCGAAGGCGCGCGAGAACCTCTTCACTTCCTCGCGGACGAGGCGGCGGATCGCGCTGTCGTAGATCGCGATGTCGGAGGGCTGGAATCCGAGTTCCGGCGTCAGACCCACGGCGCGGGCCGCGGCCCATGCGCGCAGGATCTCGGCGTCCTCGGCGCTGACGTGCGCCGCAGCACCGAGGCCCGACACCTCGATGATGCCGGCCTCGCGAAGCTCCTCCACGTCGTCGGCCGACGTCAGGTCGCCGGCCGCGTCGGCGAGGGCGACGGGCCCGGCGCCCCCGCGGCCGAAATCCGGAATCGTCGCGCGGACCCGTGCCAGCAGGCCCTCCTGTTCCGGTGTCAGGTTCTCGGTGGCGAGCTCGTCCTCGAGCAGGGCCTTGATCGCGCGCAGCGGGAGAAAGTGTTTCGCCTGCAACTCACGGATGCGTTGGAGGCGGGCCAGATGCTCCGCGCCATACTCGGCCGTATTGCGACCGGTCTTCGCGCCCGGCGGCAGCAGCCCCTGCGTGATGTAGAAGTGGATGGTTTCCCGGGACAGGCCGGTCTCCCGGGTCAGGTCGCGCATGCGCAGCGTCGTCACGGGTCCCTCGGCGCCTGCGCGTCCTTCTGCGGCCTTGCCCATCGCTTCGTTCCGGAGTGCCGGTCGCCCGGCCGCGCCGAGTCTATCGGGGACCCGAACGCGGTCGAACGCCGGCGCGGAGGAAGCGGACGACACCGGCCGGGCTCAGGCCGCGTCTTGCAGCAGGTCGTCGGCCGAGAGCTGTCCGGCGTGACGGCCGCCGGCGAACTCGGTCAGGCCGGCCTTCTCGTAGTGCGCGCGAACGCGCGGCGAGAACAGTCCGATGTACTCGAGGTTGGGAATCAGCCTCTTGAACATCACGCGCCGGAACTCCTTCATGAACGGCAGCTCGGAGATGACGGCGTCCCACTCCCGGCGGCGCATGCGGTGCCCGAACCACTCGTCGTAGACCTCGTGCGCGAGGAACCGGTTGCGCATCAGCAGTGCGACCTCGAAGGCCCAGTCCTCCCGCTCGCGGATCTCGGCGTCGGACAGCGTCGCAAGGTGGCGCTTGAGCGCGAGCACGCCGTAGTGCACGTGGCGAGCCTCGTCCTGGATCACGTACTTCAGCAGGTCCTTGAGCAAAGGCTCGCGCGTGGCCTGGTACATCGTGCTGAAGGCGCCGAGCGCGAGGCCCTCGACCATGATCTGCATGCCGAGGAACTTCATGTCCCAGCGCGAATCGGTCATGAGGGCATCGATGATCGTGAACAGGTTGTCGTTCACCTGGTAGAGCTTGCCGGCCTTGGTCTCGAGGTAGCGCAGGAAGACCTCGACGTGGCGGGCTTCGTCCATCACCTGCGTGGAGCCGTAGAGCTTGCCGTCGAACCACTGGACCGACTCGGTGACCTGGCACGAAGCGTAGAGCGCACCGTGCTCGCCGTGCAGGAACTGGCTCAGCACGAAGGCCGTGAAGTCGCGCACGAACTTCTCCTGCTCGCGGCGATCGAGGCGGATGCCGTGGGCGGCGAGGCCCTCGACGGGGACCACGTCGAGCGGCAGCACGAAGCGCTCGGGATCGTGGGGGTCGACGCTCGTCGACCAGTCGAGTTTCGAGTCGGCGTCCCACTGGCCGGCCACCGCGCGGCGGTAGAGGTCGTACATCTCGGGGTAGTCCCCCTTGTACTGGAAGTCGAAGTGGGCCTTGTGGGAGGCCGGCATCAGCACGGCAGAGCCCTGCTTGCCTTCCTTGAGCAGCAGGCCACGGCCCACCGACGGGAGCATCCCGAGCAGCACGGTCGGGTTGTTTACCTGCGCAGCGATGTCGACGGCGTCGAGGACGTCCTCGACCTGGCTGCGGGCTGCGCGGGGAAGGAGATCGAGGGCGAGATCGCGAAGCATCGGGAATTCCTCCTGGGTCGTTGTCGGGAGTTGGCGGCCTGGCCGCGGTTTCAGTAGTCGGCGAGGACGACGCCGTCGTCCGCGTAGGAACAGCAGGTCAGCACCCAGCCTTCGTCGCGCTCGCGCTCGCTCAGGCAGTTGGGTTCGGCGGAGACGACGGTGCCTCCGAGCTTTTTCACCTTGCACGCGCCGCAGCCGCCCATCGTGCAGCTCGACGGCAGGTCGATGCCGGCCTTCGTTGCCGCGTCGAGGATGGTCTGGCCGGGTTCCGCGACTGCGCAGCGACCGCTCTTCGCGAAGACAATCTCGCGGGCCGTCGTCGGAGCCGCGGACGGCGCCGTCGACGCGTACGCGAAGCGTTCGATGTGGATGCGCGAAGCGCCGACGCCGGAGCGCGTGAGCGCGGCGGCGACGTCGTCCATCATCGGCTCGGGGCCGCAGACGTAGTAGGCGTCGGCGGCGGCGCCGACCTCGTCGACGACGCGCGTGCCGCCGAGGACACCGCGCAACCCCTGCCATTCGGGCCCCGCATCATCGAGCGAGACGCGCACGCGCAGACGCGGCGCAAACTCGCGCTCGAGGGCCTCGAGGCGCGAGCGGAACACGATTTCGTCCTCGCAGCGGTGCCCGCAGAGGAAATCCACCTCGGTGCGCGTGTCGCGGCGCAGCGCGGTCTCGGCCAGCGACACGAGGGGCGTGACGCCGACACCGCCGCCGACGAGCACGAGGCGGCGCTCGAGGACGTCCTCCGCGGCAAGCGTGAAGGACCCGCTGGGTGGCGAGGCCTTCAGCACGTCGCCGACGCGGACGGTGTCGTGGAGCCACGTCGACACGCGGCCGCCGCCCACGCGGCGGACCGTGAAGGCCGGACGGCTGCCGCCGAGCGGCGACGTGGAGAACGAGTAGCAGCGGCGGACGACTTCTCCGTCGATGCCGACGAGGAGGGTCAGGTGCTGCCCGGCCTGGAAGGCCAGACGGCCGGCGACCGGCTCGACAACGAAGGTCCGGACCGTTGGCGTCTCGACGATGACGTCCACGACGCGCAGCTCGAGCTCGTGGGCCGACGGGGCAGGCACGCCCCAACGGGCGCTGGCCCGGCGGGCCGAGACGGGGGGAGGGAGGGAGCCGGTCCAGTTGCGCAGCAGGGTGGCGAGAACGCTGGTCATGCTCATGGGGCGGTCTGTCTCCTCAGGGTGTTCCGGGGCGCAGGGCGCTCCGGACTGGGAGGACCATACAGAAGTGCGTAGTGTCAGTCAACACTATATTTCAGTGGCCGCGGCCCCGAGCGTCGGCCCGCCGTACCGGGGCCCGTCCATCCCGGCGCGGCGATGGAAGCAGCGGGCCGTCCGAAGAGGCGACGGCCAGGAGCCGAGGTCCTCATGGGTAGAGCAGGCAGAGTGTGGCGAGCGATTCTTGAGACGAACTGTAACTCCGACGATCTGCGCCAATCAGGCGCTGCTGGTTGTTCTCCTCACCGCGAACATCGCCCACGCTCATTGGGCGACGATGGCCCCCATTCCTACCGCGAGAGCCCAGGCTGCCGTGGTGACGGATCACAACGACAGGATCCATGTCATCGGCGGATACCTTTTCGGCGGGGAGGCGTCGTCGCTTGCCGTCCAGATATTCGATCCGACCACGAACATGTGGACTGCAGGAGACCCTCTCCCGAGCGGGAGAGTGAAGCACGCGATAGCGCTTCGAGGTGGCCGCTCGAATTCCCGCACGTCAACCCTACTCGCGAGAGATCGTCCGGGCGGACAGAAGACCCGTTGCCGGGCCAGTGTACGCAGCATGACGGCCGAAGCATCGATTCTCCCACAACACCGCCGCATCGTGGCCGGACTGATCGTCGGATTCGCCTTGCTGTTCGCGTGGCTGCGACCACACGGCCCGATCGTCGCCGACGAAGGCTGGTGCCCGCCGCGTCCGCTCGGCGCGTGAACTCTGGCCCGCCCGCGCCAGTTCAAGATTCGCTCGGGCGCGTTGCAATGCCCCGGGCACAGAGGGCTGCTCGCCGGAATCCTCGGGCACGACCGCGGCATCGTCGAGAGGCGTCCCGGTGTGCGCGCGTCGCTGCTCAGCCTCCAGGTGGGATTTCTTCCCCAGCTCACCGGGCGCGAGAACGAGACGCTCTCGGGCATGCTGCTCGACGAAGTACTCGGCAGGGGCGACGCCGGGTTCTATGCGAAATCGGCTGCGGCCATTCGCGAGCGCATCCGCTCGGACCGCGCCTGCGTGCTGGTGTCCCACGATCTCGCGGCGATGGCTGACCTGTGCGACCGGTGTGTGTGGATCGAGCGCGGGCGCGTGAACGCGATCGGCGCGCCGGCAGACGTTTTGGCATCGTACACCGATGCGATCCACACCGCGCGCGTGTGAGAGAGGTTAGGGATTTTAAGCGGCGACCTCGAGGTTGGGCCGGCCGCGAAGGTCTCCCATTCAGCGTCTGACGTTGTACGTTATGTAAACCGGCTTGGGTTCCGTGGTCCCGCAGGCCCCGACCGTGCCGCGCTGCCCGGCTGTGAAAATGAGGTCACCTTCGCGTCTTCACTTCGGTCTGGACTCAGTCCGGCCCGCGGAAGAAGCGCACATCCGCGGCGGACGATGGCCGGCGTCCACCGCGCATGGCCTCGATGATCTCGTCGATCGTCTCTGCCCACGCCCTCTCGACGTGCGCCGTGTACTTCTCCCCGAGCGTCATGCGCGCGGATTCGAGAAAGGCCTGTCGAAAGGCGGGGTACTGCTCCGGCGTGACGCCATAGCCGTCGTGGCGCCGGCCCAGCTCGCGCAGGCCGGCGGACATCATCTCCGGGCGGCTCATCGAGTGCACGAGAAACTGCAACATGTGAGAGAGCATCTGGCCCTGGCTCTCCATATCGCTTCGAAACAGCGCCTGCGCATCGGGAGCGAGCTCGAACAACCGCCGATAGAGCTCTTTCGTAAAGCCCCGCTGGTGTTCGAGGAGAACACCGATCGTCGACTGCACGAGCAGTCCGGTATCCGGCTCGGCAAAGCCGATCGTTTCGAGCAGCCGGATGGGGCCGTGCTTTCCCTGGACCACGACCTGGGCTCTTCGCACTTCTACGGGCGCATCGGGAATCTGCTCGAACAGCGCTTCCGAAACCAGAAACCTGGTCCCCAGAGTCTTGTTCGCGCTTTCGATGCGGCTCGCGAGATTGATGGCATCGCCAACGACGGTGAACTGCCGGTGACCGGGATGACCCATCATCCCGGCGATGAGCGGACCGAAGTGAGCCCCGACTCCGATCTCGAGCACCACGCCGAACTCCTTCGAGAGCTGGGCATTGAGGGTTCCGACCGCGTCGAGCATGCCGAGTCCGGATCGAATCGCGTTGAGACAGCTCTTCGCCGGCGGGTCGCCCGAGGCGCCGAACAACCCGATGATCTGATCGCCCACGTACTGGTAGATGACGCCGTTGTTGGCGAGGATCGCATCGCCGACGGCCTCGAAGAATCGATTGAGGATGTGCACGACGTCGAATGCGAGGTTCCTGTCGACGAAAGGAGTGAACTCGCGGATGTCGCAGAACAGAACCGCCAGCGCACGCTCCTCGGGCTGCACCAGAGACGCTTCCTCGAGCTGTACTCGCGAGAGGTCTGCCGAGCTCCGGACGAGTCGCTCGACGGTAACGTCGCCAGTGACGTGGGTCTGACAGGCCAGGCGTGTGAATTCGTCCCAATGGCGTGCCTTCGCCAGCTCGGCCTCCTGTCGGCTCCGGGGGGAGACGTTCCGTACGCCGTCGCAGATGCGGACGCGGCAAGTGGTGCAGCGGCCGTTCCCGCCGCACTCGCGAACGTGCGGGATCCTGTTCGCGATCGAAACGTCGAGGATCGATTGTCCGGGATGGGCGACGGCAGGCGACCGGTCCTCGCGGTGATAGGAGATCCTGGGCATGGCCGGGGCAACTCGCATGTAGTCTATGGCGCGGCGGCACCCGTGAGGCCAACCGGCGTGTGCCGGGCCTGCGGCCGGCGATCGGTAACATCGCGGCCAGCGGGGACTCGACCTGCGATCTGATCCACGGAATGGACTGACTGTTTCTCGGCGACGAATCGCGCAAAGCGGCTTGTCCCCTGGGAACGCGCATGTTACTCGCCTGGCGCTGTAATCTCGGGAGGAACAATGCGCTCACAATCTGCTCGATCCTTTCTCTTCGTCGTCCTCGCTCTCGTCCTCGTCTCGCCGATGTCGGCGAACGCCGCCGACTGCACCGCCAAGAAGCTCAAAGCCATCGCGAAGCGAGAGTCCGGGCTTCTTGCCTGCTCGGCGAAGGTCGCGGCGAAGGGCGATCCGAGTCTCGAAGCCGATTGTGTCGCCAAGGTCACGGCGAAGTTCACGGACTCGTTCGCCAAGGCAGGGGACTGCATCGGCGTCGCGAGCGAATGTGAGACTAACGTCGACGAGTTCTGCGTCCCCGCCGTGCTGGGGTACTTGTCGGACGCCGGACCGAGCAAGTGCGAGGCGAGCCGCCTGAAGGCAGCGGGAAAGCGCGCGTCGGCGGCGGTCCAATGCTTTACGAAGAAGCCGGAGGTGCGGGCCGCGTGCCAGTCCAAGGCGAACGAAAAGTTCGTCGCTTCCTTCACGAAGGTCAGCGGCTGCGGTGGCGACGGGCAGGAAAGCACCGTCGCGGCCAGCATCGATTCGAATTGCGTCAATGCCGTCCAGACTACCGACGTCGACGGCGCCATCACCACGCTTTGCGCGCCGGTTTGCGTCTCGCCTCCTGCGGGCTCTTACAGTGGCTCGTGCGCGGGCTGCACCGTGTGCAGCAACGTGCTCAGTTGCCGCTGTGCGGATTCGTCCACGAGTCCGTTTATCTGCCAGGCCTTTCCCGAGGACTGTAACCCTACCTCGCTGCACTTGCCGTGCTCGGGTGACATCGCCAACTGCAACGGCACGCTGCGCTGCGGGGGGTGCTGACACGGCAGGGCAGGTTCGATCAATTGCGTAGCCCCGGAGGCAACGAACGGCGTCGCGGATAGGAAGAACAAGCGCGCACTCCTGAGTACTGCGCTCCCTGTTCTCCTGCTGTTTTTGAGTCTGCCTTTGTGGGTTATGTGAACCGGTCAGCCCAGCGCCAGCGCCACGACCCCGGCGGCGACGAGCGCGACCACCGGAAGCAGCATCCGCGAGCGTAGCGCGGCGCTCCCGAGCACGGCGATCATGCCGTATTTCGCGATCGTGTTCGCGATGGCGGCGATCACCACCGCGCCGGCGGCCACCACGGCCGTCTCCCCTCCAGATCGGGCGCTGCGAGCCATCGTGAGCGTGATCGCATCGACGTCCGTGAGCCCCGCCAGCGCCGCAACCGCATACATGCCACTCGCCGCGAACTGCAGGTCCGCGAACCGGACGAGCAGCAGCACCACGGCGAAGACCGCGCAGAACCTGATCGCCGCGAGCAGGCTGAAGGGGTTCTTGAGCGGAACGTCCGACGGAACGGCTTCGTCGCTGCGTCCGGTTCGCGCGTGACGGACGTAGAACCACGTCGTACCGATCGCCGCGACTCCGGCCATCGACGCGCACGCCGGCGCGATCGGGCGCACCAGCCCGGCGTGCACGAAGGACACCGCGACGAGGATACGCACGAACATCACCACCCACGACACCAGGATGCCGGCGGCGAGCGCATCCACCGAGGAGGCCTGCGGGTCGGCCGGCGTGGCCAGCCTGCTTTCGCGTGCGAACGAGACCGTGACGGCCGTGGACGACGCGAGGCCGCCGGTCAGTCCCGTCACGAGCGTGCCGCGAGCGCGGCCCAGCCAGCGCACGGCGACGTAGCCGACGAGCGAAAGGCTCGAGATCAGGATCACCAGCAGCCAGAGCTCGTACGGATCGAGTGCGCCCCAGGGATCGAGAGTGCGGTGCGGCAGGATCGGCAGCACGACGAACGTCGCGATCAGCAGCTTGAGCGCGGCGTAGATGTCGTCCATGCCGAGCTTCTCGACGATGCCGTGCAGGGGCTGTTTGAACGCCAGCACGGAGGCCGTGACGATCCCGAGCCCGACCGCGACCTCCGCATAGCCGTACATGACGGCGCCGCCGAGCAGGCAGACCGTGATCGCCGCGAGCTCCGTCGTCAGGCCCAGCGAGTCCGGCTTGACGTGGCTCCCGAGCACGTAACCCATGGTGACGACGAGCGAGACGGCGACGACCGTGAGGATGAACAGCCACGGCGACGCGAGCTGCAACGACAGCCAGGCCGAGATCGCGCCGGCCTCGGCGAACAGGATGAACGTGCGGAGGCCGCCGAACGAGATCTCGTCCTTCTGGGTCTTGCGCTTCTCGCGCTCCACGCCGACCAGCGCCCCGATCATCAGCGCGATGAAGAAGTTGCGAACGACGAGCAGGTCGGCAGAGAACTCCATCAGCAGATGTCCTCTGCGTTCTTAGGCACGGACGGCGCGTTGTCCGCAAACCGATCCGGCGCAGGCGCCGCCGCCGCCGCGTGCCGCCGGGCGGCGGCTTGTGATCGCCGCCGGTAGCGCTAGGGCGTGGAGGCATGCCGCGCAGCATCCTCGAGCTCCCGGTCACGGTCGCGGTCGCCGGCATTCTCGAATCCGAGATGGAGCGGGCCGTCGAAGCCTCGACTGCCCTGAAGGATCGCCGCAATCCCGAGGCCCTTCACGACTTTCGCGTCGCCGTCCGCCGCCTTCGCGGCCAGCTTCGGGCCTACCGTCCGTGGCTCGGCGACGCTGCCCGGCGACGCGTACGGCGGCAATGGAGAAAGCTCGGGGCTTCGACCAACACCGCTCGCGATGCGGAAGTGCAGCTCGCCGGTCTGGAGAAACTGAGGAGCTCGCTCACGCGCGGCGAACGTGCCGGACTCAACTGGCTCGTGCGGAAACTGCGCGCGAGCCGACGGGGTTCCTACAGCGCCGTTCGCCGCGATATCGCCGACCGGTTTCCGGTTCTCACCGACGCGCTCGGGCAGGCGCTGCGCGATCCGCCCGTGGATGCTCCGCTCATGTCGGCGGTGACGGCCGAACTTCTGTGCGAGCACGCCGGCGACGTCGAGAGACTGCTGTCGCTCGTGCGGAACGCGGACGACCAGAACGCCATCCACGAAGCCAGAATCTGTGCGAAGCGTTTGCGCTACCTGCTCGAGCCGCTGCGTCGCGATGCGCCGCACGCCAAGCCCCTCGTTCGCGCGTCGAAAGAGCTCCAGGACCTGCTCGGCGACCTGCACGACCAGCACGTGCTCGAGAGCAGCCTCGAGGAAGGACTGACGGAAGTCTCTCGCGACAAATCGGATCGCATGCGCGACCTCGCACTGGCCGGCAAGCGCGAGAACCTGATGCGCGAGAAGCGCCGGGACGAGCGCCTCGGCATCGTCGTGCTCGCCGCGCTCGTGCGCACCCGCCGCGATCGACTGTTCCACGAGCTCGCGACCGTCTGGCTCGCGAGGCGCGCAGGCGACCTGCTGCGCGGCGTCCGCGATCTCGCCGCCGAGCTCGGCGCCGAAACGCCCGAGGACGCCAACTGGCAGCCGCCGGTGGAGAGGGAGCGCAAGTTCCTGCTGTCGGGGCTTCCCGATTGCGCGAAGTCCGCGCCGTCGATCGTCATCGAGCAGGGCTGGGTTCCCGGCAGGACGCTGCGCGAACGGCTGCGCCGGACCCGGGATGGAGACGGCGTCCGGCTCTACCGGACGATCAAGCTGGGAAAGGGAATCCAGCGCATCGAGATCGAGGAAGAGACGACGTCCGAGGTCTTCGGCGCCATGTGGCCGCTGACCGAAGGGTGCCGGATCTCGAAGCGGCGCTACAGGATCCCGGACGGCGAGCTCGTCTG
>CAYYVZ010000101.1:0-14079 GCA_964475235.1 uncultured Myxococcales bacterium
TGTCGGTCCCGAGACCGGCTGCGGAAAAGTCATCGGCGAGACGTCATGGAAGCGCAGACCAACCGCTGACTACTTTTTTTCTCGAGTCTGGTGACTCTCGCCACTTGCCTGACACGCTCTCGCTTATCGTCTCCTCTCGCGATCGCGGATCACCGCTCGTGAGAACTCTCATTCCGCTCTACCGACGTCGCTCTTCTTCATCGTCCATGTGATCACTCTCACCTGATTCCGGACGTCGTCGTTGACACACGCCACGCCGGACAGGCACAAAGCGCGCGTTCCGAGCGAACCCGTTTCGACGAACGACCGCATGTCCTCTCGAAGCGCGACTCTCGCAACAACGCAACGGCTGCAAGCCGTGGGCACCGATGATCGACGTTGCACTCAAATTCCTCGTAACCGAGCTGAACGCCTACCTCGTGCGCTCGCGAGGCCCCTTCAACAGCGACCTCGGCAAGGTACTGCTCGGCCCGGTCATCGATGAATCGGGAAAGTGGGCGGTTCCCGAGAATCGGGTCACCGCAACACTCGTCAACGTCGAAGAGGACAGAATCCTCAAGTCCCAGCTTCCCGAATCGGTGCTCGTCGATCACCGCAGAGTCGTACGCGAACCGGAGCTGAAGCTGAATCTCCACGTTCTGTTCGCCGCGCGCTTCCAGGACTACGAGCAGGCCCTGAAGCAGCTTTCGGCCATCCTCACGTTCTTCCAGGCGACTCCGTCATTCACCCGCGACCAACACCCTTCGCTGGACGTGCGCATCGAAAAGCTCGTGCCCGAGCTGGTCTCGGCCACGTTCGAGCAACTCAACCAGATGTGGGCATTCCTCGGGGGAAAGCAGCTGCCGTCGGCGCTGTACAAAGTCCGGCTGGTGACGCTCCAGGACCGCGACACGCCGCGGCTTCAGCCGCCTGTGACGAGCGTGGCCATAGGGGTCCAGACGCCGTGAAGTTCGCCTACAGACCTCTGTTCTCGCTGGAAGTCACCCACGACTACCATGGAGGCGCGATCGCTTCGGACGTCTCGATCGAGATCGCACCGGAGACGGTTCGCCTGCTGCGACAGGCGCGTCTGCTGGCCAAAGCCGTGGACCGTCGCATGCACGTCCTCTTCGAGGCCGGGAGCGACGGCAATCCGATCGTCGCGATGCCTCGCCAGCCGCTCCGCTTCCTGCTCCGGCCGCTGAATTGCTGTTTCGCCAACTTCACCTCGCTCGACGATGCGGCCCCGCTCGTTACGCTCCATCACAACCGCGACAACCCGACGACGCTCGCGATCGAGCGAGTCGCGCGGCAGACCTCGCGCTTCGAGCATCCGCTGGTCATCAAGAAGCGACCTTGTGAGGTCTCGCTCGTCAACTCAGGAGGCGAGACGGTCGCGACCCAGACGCTCAGCGACCCGGAACCAACGAGCGTATTCTTCGACACCGTGGGGCAGGTCCCCGGCATATACACCATCACGGAGAAGGCCGGCTCGACCGTCAAGAGAAGCGTGGCGGGCTACATCGATCCGGAATCCGCACGCGATTCACTGCTCGGGGTCGTCGAGATCCACCCGTTCGTTGCAGCGGCGGCGCCTCAATTCCGGGTAGCGTTCCAGTCGCGGCAGGAAATCCTCAGCTTCTACGTGGTCGCACGAGGATTCCGCCCAGACGAGTTCGCCGCTTTCAAGATCGTCGATGCAGGATTCACGCAAGACGAGCGCCCGGAGATCAAATTCGATCGGATTTCAGCCGACCAGCTCGGCGCCGGGGATCTCCCCGCGTCATCGCTCGCGGTCAACGGATCGCAAGTCGTCCTGTTCCGTTCCCGGCAGAAAGTGCCTCGCCTCGCTGCGGGAATGCGGAAGATCCAGCTCTCGCGAAGCACCGAAGTCCTGATCGAGAACCTGTCCCTTCCCTCTCCCTATCAAAGCACTGCCGATGTGATCGTCCCCATCTCGAAGACGGCTTAGGAGGTCTGCAATGGCAACCACTTTCAAAACTCCCGACGTGTATGTCGAAGAGGTACCGATGTTCCCACCATCGGTCGCCGAGGTCGGCACCGCCATTCCGGCCTTTGTCGGGCACACGAAGACGGCGCGGAAGTTCACCGACAACGACCTGCGCCTAAAGCCGGTGAAGATCCGTTCCTTCGCCGAGTACCTACGCTACTTTGGTGGCCCGAACGAGGACGCCATCTCCGTTACGCTCGCCAAGGACGATACCTCGCCGGCGGGATACGTCCTTTCGGGCTATTCGGTTGGCGCTCCGCCTGCGGGCGGAGGAGGAGGCGCCGCACCGGCGGCAGGCAGCGACGCAACGCTGCCACCGCCAGTGCCCTCGTTCCTGCTGTACTGGGCTGTCCGGCTGTTTTTCGATAACGGCGGATCGCAGTGCTACGTCGTCTCGGCCGGAGGCTACGAGTCTCAGATCGAAGCGGGCGACAAGTCGAAAGGTCTCGTTGGCGGTCTCGCCGCTCTGGAGCTCGAGGACGAGCCCACGCTTCTCGTCACTCCTGACGCCGTCAAGCTCGGCTATGCCGACTACCAGACGGTCGCCTCCGCAATGCTCGCCCAGTGCTCGAAACTGCAGGACCGGTTCGCGATCCTGGACACGTGGAACGGCGACAAGGAACTCGACAGCGAGCCGGAAACCGCTGCCGGTGCCAAGAAGAACGTCATCGTCGCAAACCGCGAGGCCTGGACCGGAGATCTGAAGTACGGTGCTGCGTACTACCCTTTCGTCGTGACGACGTTCAGCAACGTCATCGCAGACAACAAGAAGAACGTAACGGTAAAGACCGGGAGCGGCGCGGGTTCCACGAAGACCCTGGACCAGATCGCGACGACCGATGACCGACTGTTGAATTTCGTGCAGGCCACCATCCGCGATCACTACATCACGATGCCGCCAAGCGGGGCCGTCGCCGGTGTCTATGCCGCCGTCGACGGTTCACGCGGCGTCTGGAAGGCGCCCGCGAATGTCGCGCTCACGAGCGTGCTCGCCCCGGCCGTCAAACTCGATTCCGCTCTCCAGGAAGACCTCAACGTCGACGCCACCACCGGCAAGTCGATCAACGCCATCCGCTCCTTCACGGGCAAAGGCACTCTCGTCTGGGGCGCGAGAACCCTCGCCGGCAACGACAACGAGTGGCGCTACATCTCGGTGCGCCGCTTCTTCAACATGGTCGAAGAGTCCGTCAAGAAATCCACCGCGTGGGCGGTGTTCGAGCCGAACGACGCGAACCTGTGGGTGAAGGTCCGCGGGATGATCGAGAACTACCTCATCGACAAATGGCGCGAAGGAGCGCTGGCCGGCGCCACGCCCAAGGACGCCTTCTACGTGAAGTGCGGACTCGGCTCCACGATGATTCCGCAGGACATCCTGGAAGGCCGGCTCATCGTCGAGATCGGCATGGCCACCGTACGCCCCGCCGAGTTCATCGTCCTCAAGTTCTCCCACAAGCTGCAGACGTCCTGAAGGAGGCTGAATCGTCATGGCTGATTATCCGCTGCCGGTCTTTCATTTCAGTGTCGGGTGGGGTGGCAGTCGCATCGGTTTTTCCGAAGTGACCGGCCTGACCCAGGAGAACCAGGCGATCGAGTACCGCGACGGGAGCTTTCCAGAGTACTCGTCGATCAAGATGCCAGGGCTCCGCAAGTTCGCCAACATCGTGCTCAAGCGCGGCGTCGTGAAAGGAGACAATCAGTTCTTCACCTGGTTGAGCACGATCAAGCTCAACAAAGCCGAGCGGCGCAACCTCATCATCAGCCTTCTCGACGAGACCCATAAGCCAGTCATGGTGTGGAAAGTGATGAATGCCTTTCCCGTCAAGGTCGAGGGCCCCCAACTCAAGGCAAGCGGCAACGAAGTGGCGATCGAGTCGATCGAGATCGCGCACGAAGGCCTCGAGCTGCAGAACGACTAGGATGCCTGGCTACTACCCACCGGTTGCGTTCCACTTCAAGGTCGAGGTTCTCGGCCTCGCGAGTGAGAACGACATGCGCTTCACGGACGTCTCGGGACTTTCGGTGGAGGTCGCGACCGAAGAAGTCGCGGAGGGCGGCGAGAACCGTTTCGTCCAGAAGTACCCCGGCCGGGCGAAGTATCCGGAGCTCGTGCTGAAGCGCGGGCTTCTCGTGCGTTCGCAGATCACCCGTTGGATCGAAGATTGCCTCCAGCGCGACCGGATCGAGCCGAAGAACATCGACGTCAAGCTGCTCAACGAGGAACACCAGCCCCTCATGACGTGGCACGTCGCGAACGCGTATCCGACAAAGTGGGCTGTCGCCGACCTCAACGCATCGAACAATGCCATTGCGGTGGAATCACTGCAGATGTTCTACCAATACTTCACGCTCGACAGGGCCTGACCATGCCGATCATCGTGGACGAAGTCGTGATTTCGATCGAGGTCGCCAACGAACTGGCTTCCTCGGCCGCCTCCCAGCCCGCTGCGGCCGGCAGCAAGCAGGTCCTCATCGCGGAGTGCGTCGAGCGCGTCCTCGAGATCCTGCGCGATCGACAGGAGAGCTGAGTCGTGGCCGGGAGCGGAACCCTCGAACGACTCCTCGTCAAAGCGTACGAGAAGCCCGACTACTCGGGCAGTCCCATCGACGAGTTCGACGCGTACGTGAATCCTGCCGAAATCAACCTCAGCTACGAGGTGGAGTACGACAGCGCCCAAGGCTCAGGCACGACCGGAAGTCGCATGGAATTCAAGAAGATGAAGCCCGGCGACCTTGCGCTGTCGTTCTTTATCGACGGAACGGGTGCGAACGGACGAGTCGTCGACGTGCAGGAAAAGGTCGAGAAGTTCCAGGCCGTAACCGGCTACAACGGCAACATTCACCGCCCGAACTACCTGAAGGTGTTGTGGGGAACGCTGCAGGTCAAGCGCTGCATCCTCAAGTCGGCGTCGATATCCTACAAGCTTTTCCGCCCGGACGGCGTCCCGCTGCGTGCCGTGATCGGCGCAACGTTCTCCGACAACTCGGATGACCAGACGCGCGTAGCGCTGGCGCAGGATCGGTCGGCGGACCTGACTCACGTTCGCGTAACCATCGCAGGCGACACACTTCCGGCGCTCTGCACGCGCATCTACGGCGACTCGCGCTACTGCGTCGAGGTCGCTCGTGCGAACTCCCTCGACCACTTCCGCCATCTCGAGCCGGGGACCAGGCTGGTGTTCCCGCCACTGGAGAAGTAGCCATTCCCGCGTCGCGAACACTGCCGGTCGCAGCCGGGCACCGCGAGCTCTTCGTCAGGATTGACGGAGAACCCGTCGCGCGACAGCACCACCTCGTCGCCGCCACGGTCGTCAAGGAAGCCAATCGGATCTCCTCGGCGCGTCTCGTCTACCTGGATGGCTCGGCGTCAGACGGCGGGTTCGCGCTCAGCGACACCGACGCCCTCGTGCCGGGCAGGAAAGTCGAAGTCCTCGCCGGCAGCAGCGACGAGCCGGTCAGCCTCTTCAGCGGCATCATCGTCAAGCAGGCACTCAAGGTCCGTGACCACACGAGCCCCCAACTGGTCGTCGATTGTCGCCACGAAGCCGTCAAGCTCACCGTCGGCAGAAAGAACGCCTGCTACGTCGACGTGAACGACGACGACATCCTGTCGTCGATCCTCGACGCAGCGGGCATTGACGCCGATCTGGCGATCCCCGGCCCGGTGCATCCCCAGCTCGTGCAGTTTCGCTCGACCGACTGGGACTTCCTGCTCGCCCGGGCGCGTGCAAACGGAAAGCTCGTCTACACGACCGCAGCAGGCATCGTGATCGCAGCCCCACCGAGCGGCGGAGACCCGCGCTTCACGCTGCAGTTCGGGGCCACGATCCTCGAGCTCGACGTCGAGATGGATGCGCGATCGCAGTTCTCGGCCGTCACGAGCGTGACGTGGGATGCATCGCAACAGCAGCTGGTCGAGACCGAAGCGCAGGATCCGGGGTTTCCCGGGCCCGGCAATCTGAACGGTGACGAGCTCGCCGAAGTGATCGGGCTCGAGCGCTTCGAGCTTCGCCATCCGGCGCTTCCGGAAGACGAGGCCCAGGCCTGGGCAGACGCCGAATGGCTCGCCTCGCGAATGAACAAGGTCAGCGGACGCGCCAAGTGCGAAGGCATAGGCGGCGTCGAGCCGGGCCATGTCGTGAAGCTTGCGGGCGTCGGCAAGCGTTACAGCGGTGACGTGATCGTGAGCGGAGTGCGTCACGATTTCGACTCCACGAACGGATGGAAGACGCACGTTCAGTTCGGTGCGCTCGCCGCCGCGCCGGTCGCCAGGGAAGGCGCGGCGGGCGGTGCTTTGCTGCCCGCAGTGAATGGCCTTCAGATCGGAGTGGTCACCAGCAACGAGGACCCGGCGAGCGAGCACCGTATTCGCGTCCGCATGCCGACGGTGGACGCCGCCGACGACGGAATCTGGGCGCGCGTGGCCAGTCTCGACGGGGGCGACCAGCGCGGGCTCTTCTTCCGTCCCGAGATCGGCGACGAGGTCGTCCTCGGTTTCCTCGATGCGGACCCACGCAGCGCCGTCGTGCTGGGCATGCTGCACAGCAGCGCCAAGCCGCCGCCGTGGTCCGGAGCCGACGAGAACCCCGAGAAGGGCTACCGAAGTCGCTCCGGCATGGAGCTGTACTTCAACGACGAAAAGACTGCGCTCGAGATCTCTACTCCCGCTGGAAACCGGATTGCCCTGAGCGAGGACGAAGAGTCCCTCACGATTGCCGATCAGAACGGCAACGCAATCGAGATGACGAGCGACGGCATCACGATCACCAGCGCGAAGATTCTGACGCTGAGCGCCGGCACCGAGCTCAAGCTCGAATCGAAAACCTCGTTCGCCGCCAAGAGCGGCTCCGACCTGAAACTGGAAGGCACTGCCTCGGCAGAGCTTTCGTGCGCAGCCACGACGACCGTCAAGGGCGGCCTCGTTCAGATCAACTGAGGAGGAGACAGATGGCAGCCGCAGTCCGCGTGGGAGACGTCTCGCAGCACGGAGGAACGATCACTGGCCCCGGCGTCGCCACGGTGCTGATCGCAGGTCAGCCGGCCGCTGTCGCCGGAGACATGCACGCGTGCGTGCTTCCGCCGCAGCATGGTCCTACCGTCAGCGCGTTTCCTGCCGGCAGCACGAGCGTACTCATCTCGGGCCGGCCGGCCGTCCGAACCACAGACACGTGCCTGTGCGGCGCAATGGCGGCGGTCGGCGCACCGACCGTCCTCATCGGCTGATCCAGGTCCGACACGGCGAGATTCGGCGATGACACGCGACGAAGACCAGCAGACGATCTCTCGGGGTTTTCTCGGACGGGGCTGGAGCTTCCCGCCCGAGTTCGATCACCTCGCGGGCGATGTCGTGATGACCACCGACGCAGAGGACATCGAGGCCAGCCTGCGGATCTTGTTCGGGACTTCGCTCGGCGAGCGCTTTCTCTCGCCCAACTTCGGGCTCGATCTTCACGGTTTCCAGTTCGAGCCCATGAACACGACTGCGCGCACTCTGCTGAAGGACCAGATCAGGATCGCGATCCTCGTCTACGAACCGAGAATCGCACTGCTCGACCTCGACGTCGTCTCACCGTCGCAAGACGGGAGGCTCGAGATCCTCGTGGAGTATCGCGTGCGCGCGACCAACTCTCGTTACAACCTCGTGTATCCGTTCTACATCGGCGACGCTTCCGAGGTCGCGGTTCGCACTCCGAGGGGAGCATAGTGGCCGGCTCCAGGCTGCTCGAGTTCCTTGGCTCGGCCCCTGGCCAGAGTCAGTCCGACCGCAGGCCGGCCGAGCTCAAGGCGGACTACGTCCAGATCGACGAGCGCAGCACGGCGGATCTACTCGCATACGCGCGCGCCCTCGCCGGAGGCGACGCCGACGTGGGAGAAGTGATCCGATATGTCTCCGCGGCTGTCGAGCGCACTCCGATCGAAGGGAGTACTCCAGGCGACAGCGGTGACACGATCGAGGAGAGTTGGCTCCCCTTCTTCAAAAAGCCCCTCGTCGAGGGCCGAACGAATTCCGTCCTCGCCCTCTTCGAGACGTTCGCGCACCTTTACGACTATCCCCGCGAGATCCTCAATCGACTGACCGGCCACCATCGCGAGTTTTTCTATCGTGACGCGCTCGGCTTCGAGCCGCGAGCCGCGCACCCCGACCGCGCTCACGTCGTCATCGAACTGAAAAGGGCGGCTTCTTCGGTCCGGTTCCTTCCGACGCATCTACTCTCGGCCGGCAAGAACGAACGCGGAATCGAGCGCCTCTACTCGCCGACGCGCGAGACCATCGTCGGGCAGGCTCGAGTCGCTTCGCTACGATCCCTTAGCATCTCGCATGGCAACCGCGGGCCACTCGAAGCCGTCCCGATCGCTAACTCCGCGGACGGGCTCGGAGGAGCGCCCGGCGACCGCGACTTCTCCTGGCACCCGTTCGCGCATCCGGGGCGTCAACCGGCCGACATCGGCTTCGCGCTCTCCTCCCCCATTCTTCGACTTCAGAGTGCAACGCGCATGATCGTCGTCACCCTGACGGTAAAGCAGCTCGACACCGCGCGTCTTTCATCAACCGCACTTTCCGGTGCCTTCCAGGCCTACGTGACGGGTGCGAAGCGCTGGCTCGGTCCGTTCGCCGTGAAGCTCACGCCGGCTCCCGAGCGTCTCGAGCTCACCATCGAGATCCCGGAATCAGACGGCGCGGTCGTTGACTACGATCGCAGCGTCCACGGCCAGTCGTACGCCGCTGACGCTCCGGTGCTGCAGCTTCTTCTGCAGCCCGGGGCTGCGCTCGCTTACGACGACCTGCGCACGACGATCGTCGAGTCCGCGAGCATGCGTGTCGATGTCAAGGGAATTCGCGATCTCGGGCTCGAGAGCGATGCTGGAAGGCTCGATCCCGGCAAGGCGTTCCTGCCTTTCGGCCCGGAGCCGACCCGCGGATCCAGATTCATCGTGCATTGCGACGAGGCACTCTCGAAACACCCGACGCGACTGGTGCTGTCGTGGACTTGGAAGGCACCGCCGACCAACTTCGCGGACCACTATTGCGGCTATGGCGTGGACGATCTCCGCAACGCATCGTTTACGGCGTTCGCAACGGTGCCGGGTAGCGCGGAGCCTTCGGGGTCGATTCCGCTCTTCGATGCCGCGAATGCTACGAGTCCTGCGACGCTCGACCTCCTCGCGACCGGTCCTCGTCGCGTCGCCCAAGTCGCCAGCGACTACGTGTACGCTCTCGAACGCGCAGGGACGCTGTGGACGCGACGCACAGCGAGGAAGGCCACTCTGCGCCAGCCTCGTTCGGCGCCGTCGCTGCTTCATCCGCCCGAGGCGAAGCCCGGCAGCGTCATTCTGACGCTGGAGCAGGGCTTCCTTCATGCAGAGTATCGGCAGAAGCTCCTCGCGAGGACGGCCGATCAGGACCCGCCGACCCTGTTGCCGCCCTACGTGCCGACGGTGCAGGAGATCTCGCTGGAATACAGCGCCAGCACCAGCGCACTTCTCCTGTGGTCCGACGAGCCGGAAGAGTTCGCCAAACTCGACCTGCAGTTCTTTCACATCGCCCCTTTCGGCCAGCGGCAGGAGCACGCACACTTGCGCGCCGCGCTGCCGTTCGTCACCTCCAGCTCCGTTCCCCTCCTTCCGGCGTTCGACGACGAAGGCGAGCTGCTGATCGGCATGGAGCACACCAGGCCCGGCGACAGCGTGTCGATTCTCTTTCAGGTCGCGCCGGGAACCGGAGACGCCGATCTCGAACCCGACAAGCCCCGCTGGTTCGTGCTGGCAAACAATCACTGGCGGCCGCTCGGCCAATCCGAGGTCGTGCTGGACTCCACGGATGGCCTGGTGGCCAGCGGAACAATCGGTTTCGTGATTCCGTCGGAAGCCACGAGCGACAACACCATTCTTCCCGGCGGCCTCGTCTGGCTGAAGGCAGCGAAATCCCGCCAGCCCGACGGCTCGCCCGAGCTTCTCGACGTGATCGCGAACGCCGTCGAAGTGCAGCTGCGTCCCGGCAACGACGGCTTCGATGCTGCGCATCTTGCCACCGCCCTGCCCGGCGGATCGATCACAAAGCTCAAGACACCGCTGGCCCAGGTTCGCAAGGTAGCCCAGCCTTACCCGTCGTTCGGCGGGCGGCCCGAGGAAGACTCCGACTCGCTTACCGTTCGCGCGGCCGAGCGCCTGCGACACCGCGGAAGAGCGATCTCTGCGTGGGACTACGAGCGTCTCGTGCTCGAAGCGTTTCCGTCTGTTCACCGCGTGAAATGCATTCCGCATTCCCGCCCCGGATCCTGGTCCGCGCCGGGTCACGTACTCCTCGTCGTCATCGCCGACCTGCGCGATCGGCGATCTCCCGACCCGCTCGCACCGAAGCTGCCTGCGGCCGACCTTGCCGCGATTCAGCGGCACCTCTCGAGTGCCGCTTCGGGCCACGTCTCGCTCAGCGTGAGGAATCCGTCGTATCAGAAAGTCCGCGTCGCCTGCGACGTGAAGTTTCTCCCGGGCTACGAATTCAACTTCTACAGCCGGCAGGTCGAGCATGCGCTCGTTCGCGCTCTGTCACCGTGGGCATTCGACGAGGACGTTCCGATGACGTTCGGCGGACAGATCTATCGATCCGTCCTCCTCAACGTCGTCGAAGACCTTGCCTGCGTCGACTACGTGACGAACTTCCAGATGTTCACGTTCGTTGACGACTCCGAAACGCTCCAGGACGTCGACGTCGCGACGCCTCGCGCGCCCGACATCGTCCTCGTGTCGGATGCGAAGCACGCGATCAGCGAGGCGAAGTAGCAGTCGTGGCTGAACCGCGCGTCCTTCCCAAGGCTCCTCTCCGCGCTCCCGGCCTCGACTGGCAGGAGTTGAATGCGATCGGTCTCCAGCGTCTGCAACGCCTGGCCGGCGAGACCTGGACCGATCACAACACGCACGATCCCGGCATCACCATTCTCGAGCTCCTCTCCTACGCTCTCAGCGAGCTGTCGTACCGGGCATCTCAACCGGTCCGCGATCTGCTCAGGCAGGTGGAGTTTCCGACCGCGGCCCTGATGCTGCCGAACGAGCCGGTCACGCCGCGCGACTACCGCCGCATCGTCATCGACACGCCGGGCGTCAGGAACGCATGGGTCCATCCGGTGCGGACGCCGTGCTTCGCGGATCCCGCGAGCGGAGAAGTCTCCCTGCAGGACGGCGGTCGCGCGGGCACGCGCCGCATCGAGCTCGGAGGGCTCTATCGAGTGCTCGTCGAGATCGAGCCGGAGCTCAACACCGACGAGCAGCGAGCGCCCATTTTCGAAGCCGTCCGGCGACAGCTTCATCAGCACCGCTCTCTGTGCGAGGACTTCCTCGAGATCGTCGGTATCGAGCAGCAGGGCTTCCTGCTCTGCGCCGAGATCGAGCTGACGCCGGGAGCCGATGCGGCGGCCGTCCATGCCGAAGTCCTGCAGCGTACGCGCGACTACCTGGACCCCGCCGTCGGGCGCCTCGACCTCTCGAGCAGCCGCAAACAAATCCTGGCGGACGGAAGCCAGCGATCGGTGCCACGAATCTTCGAGGGCCCCCTGCCGGAGCATGGCTTCGTCGCGGACGAGGAGCTCGCGTCGTCCGAGCTGCGCAGCGACATCCGGCTCTCCGACGTCATCAACCTGCTCATGGACATCGACGGCGTCGTGGCGATCCGCGATGCGATCATGAGTCCCGAACCCAAAGCCGACAATCACGCGGCGCCTCCATCGACGGGCCGCTGGGTGATCAAGGTCGAAGGGGGCAAGGTGCCCAGGCTGAACGCCGCGGCCTCCCGTATCGTGTACTACAAACGCGGCCTGCCCCTCGCGCTTCTCAGGACGGAAGCCGCACCCGTCTCGACCCGCCCAGTCGTCGCCGGTCCCGAGGATTTGCCGGTTCCCGCCGGCCGCAACCGCGATCTCGCGGCCTATCACTCGTTTCAACACCACTTCCCCGCGCTCTACGGTCTGTCCGAGTTGCCGGCGCCGGACGAGCTGTCGCCGCTCGACGAGCGGCATCGCCGCCAGAACGTCCTTCGGCTGCAGCTAAAGAGTTTCCTGCTGTTCTTCGACCAGGTGATGGCGAACTTCTGCGCCCAGCTCGCGAGCGTACACGAGCTGTTCTCGATCTCCGCAGATGCGCAACGCACCTACTTCTCCCAGGTCGTCACCGGTCTGCCCGGCATCGAAGCTGCTTACACCGACCCCTCCCGGACCGGCCTGCAGCTGAATCGCCTTGCCGAGAACGACGAGGTTCGCAGCGACCGCCGCAACCGCTTCCTGGACCACCGCATCGCGATGGTCGGCGAGCGCTTTCATGACTACGCAGCCATCATGCGTTCGGCGTTCGGCGCGACAACCGACAGCCTTATCGCCGACAAGTGCGACTTTCTCGCGAGCTGCGCCGCCATCGGTGCGGAGAGAGGCCGCGGTTACGACTACCGGCGAACCGACGCTGCCGGACTCTGGGACTCCTCGAACGTGTCCGGTTTCGAGCGCCGGATCGCCGGGCTTCTCGGCATCTCCAGTCCGGTTCGTCGAAGCCTCACCGCGACGCCATCGGGCCCGGAGGCGCAGATCACCGGGACCGGGGACGGGCCGTTCCGCTTCGCGATTTCCGTCTCGGGATCCAGTGTGCTCACGGGGACCGACAAGTTCGCCACGCGGCCGGAGGCGGAGGAACGGTTGCAACTCGCGCTCGAGCTCGGTCAGTGGTCGTCCACCTACTCGCGTGAGTCCCTCGACGAGGGTTACAGGTTCACCATCTCCACACCGAAGGGCGAGCCGGTCGTGAGAAGCCGCGTCTTCGCCACTCCTGAAGAGACGGAACGGAGGATCCTCGAAACCCGGACGTTCCTTCGACGCCACTACAGCCGTGAAGGCGTCTTCGTCATCGAGAACATCCTGCTGCGTCCGGAACGCGACGAAGATCCTTCGTTGCACTTCTGCGTCGATCGCGATTGCGAGGACTGCGGGGGCGACGACCCGTACTCCTTCCGCGTCCATGTGATCCTTCCCGCCGACGCCGGACGGTTCAACGACATGGACTTCCGCGGCTACGTCGAAACGGTCATCCGCGAAGAGCTTCCCGCACACGTATTCCCGCGCATCTGCTGGGTGGGCCAGGAATCGCTGGCGGAAGTCGAGGCCGCCTACCGTGACTGGCTCGAAGTGCGCGCCGGGCTGGCGGACTCGGACCGCACCGCTCGCATGAAGAGGCTCATCGACGCGCTGACCGGAGCAAAGAGCATTTATCCACATGCCCGGCTTACCTCGTGCGACACGCGCGAGCCCAAGGCCCGCTTCGTACTCAGCCGCACGGCACTGGGAAGCAAATCGGAGAACGACTGAGCGCCACCTGTGGTGCCAGCAAGGAGTCGCCATGTCGGCCAACGTATTCCAGAGCCTCCACGACATCGCCGCGAGCTACAAGATCTTCGAGAAGGACCAGATCCTCACCGAGGACCAGCTCAACGGCCTGACCAGCTACCTCGACGACCAGGATCGCCTGACGCGCGTCACGCTGCTCGGCACGGGGATACTCGGCGGACTGCACGTGGTTCTGGAGGGGAACCGCATTCGCCTGAGCAAGGGCGTCGCCGTGACAACGGACGGCGACTTGATCCGCGTACCCGCCGACCTCGTCTTTTCGCACTTCCGCCCCTACGACGAACTCGCTCCGAAGTATGCGCCGTTCCACCGCGACGATGGGACGAGACGGCCGCTGTTCGAGCTGGTGGCTTCGGATGTCCCGGAAGCAGCCGAGCTCGCACAGCTTCCTGTGGCCTCGGGGAAACAGCTCGAGGGAATGACCGCCGTCCTCTTCATGGAAAGCTGCATCAAGGACGGCGACCTGTGCACTGGAGGCGATTGCGACAACAAAGGCCAGGACGCCCGGAGCAACGTACGGCTGTTGCTCGTCGATAACGCCGACGCGGCAACTCTCGTCGAGTCGCTACCGACGGCCGATGCAGCGGCTCGCAAGCTCGAGCACATCCTGGTCGACCGTGTTCAGCTGAAGAGCTCCATCCAGGACCCCACGGCCCTCGTCGCTGCGTTTCGTGCGGCCTGTGCAAACACCGTCGCTCGCCTCCGAGTCGCGTT
>CAYYVZ010000102.1:0-14018 GCA_964475235.1 uncultured Myxococcales bacterium
TGCCGAACCAGCGGTCGATGTTCGGCGTGGTCGGCCGGCTGTAGCCGGCAAGGCCGAGGCGGTCGGCCCGCATCGTGTCGATCGAGATGAGGACGACATGTCGGACGGACTCCTGGCGCTGACAGGAGGCGAAGAGCGGGAGGAGCCCGGCGACCAGCGCAAGCAGGACGGTCCCGCGTTCGCGAGGTCGGTTGCCGGGCTTCGGGAGGACGGGCATCCGCGAACTATACGTGCGTCGCCGGACTCGCGCGATTCACGCGGCCGCCTCGAGGATCCTAAACGGCGACGGAAGCCGGGCTTCGAGGCGAGGACTGGCGCGGGCCGGAGCGAACCACCTGGTAGTCGCGGATTCGCAGCGGCTCGCCCAGGTAGTCGTGACGCGGCCACCGGTCTCTCGCGTAGTAGTCGTGACCGGCGCTGAGACTGGAAGCAGGAGCCATGACGAACTTGATCCCGTAGTAGACGTCCCAGAAGAACTCTCCGGTTCTCACTCCGCGCCTGAGTCGTCGCGCGAGGAAGGCGGGATTCATCCACATGGCGTCCCGGTGGGCGCGCGCCAGGTGCTCCTGGATGGACTGATGCGTCAGGCTGCGGTGGTTGAAGAGGGGTTCGGAGGTCCTGGCGTGGTATTCGTCCCAGTCGAAGGACTTGACGAGGCCTTCGGCGAAGTACTCGTGGAACATCTTCGTGCCCGGGAAAGCGATGGCCACGCCGAACACCATCGTGTCGAGCTCCAGTGAACGAGCGTACGCGATGGTGTCGTCCAGCGTCTGATCGGTGTCGGCCGAGCAGGAAGAACCCGTTGGTGTCGATTCCCGCCTGCCTGGCCTTGCGCACCGCGACACGGCCCTGCGTCAGCGTGGCCTTGCCGCCCTTGCCGAACGCCTTCAGGACTTCCTCGTTGCCTGTTTCGAATCCGAACGACACGCGATAGCAGCCCGCGCGCCGCATGGCGGTGAACAGCTCGTCGTTGGCGGACTCCACCCGGATCCCGTTGTTGCAGGTCCAGGCCATGTCGAGGCCGGTATGCGTGATCGCTTCGGCGACCCTGGTGGCCCACCCGCTGTCGGACGTGAAGATGTCGTCGGCGAGCATGAACTCCCGCCATCCGAGGCGGTGAAGCAGCCTTACTTCTTCGGCGCAGCGCTCCGGCGACTTCTTCCGATAGCCGAGCGCCATCGTCATCTTCGACGCACAGAAATCGCACTTGAACACGCAGCCGCGGGAAAACTCCGCGATCGTGCCCGGCGGCCGCTTGATGAGGATGCGGCTGATGCGGTCGCGATACTCCCGCGGGTCGTACAGGTGCCAGGCCGGCATCGCGAGATCGTCGAGATCGTGAATGGGAGGGCGATCGCCCGTGTGGACGATCTCGCCGTCGCTGCCGCGTACGTACACACCCGGAACGGATGCGGGCGCGGTTCCGTCGCACAGCTCGCCGAACGACAGGTCGCTCTCGCCGGCGAGCGCGACGTCGATCATGGACTCCTTCAGGCTCTCCACCGGCATCGCCGAAACGTGCGCACCGCCTCCCGCGACCAGGATGTCGAAGGAGATGTCCTTGCAGAGGACGGAGATGTCTCGCGCCTGGTTCATCAGCGGCGTGGTGGCGGTGATGCCGACGATGTCGGGTTTCCGCTCGAGGATCCGCTGCCGGATCAGCCGCCAGTCGTAGGGACGGTAGCTCAAGTCGAGAATTTCGACCTGGTGACCGCGGCGCAGGGCCTCGCCCGCAATCGTCGCGAGCCCGAGCGTGGGATAGATCGGATTGCTGATCGAACCTTTGGCGGTGCCGTAGGAAGTGGCGGAATAGGAAGGATTGATCAGCAGGACGCTGGACATCGTGGCTCCAAGGTTCAACCGATGCCACCTTACCGGCTGCCACGTCAACCATGAACCGGCGGGAGCACGTCGCGGGTTGAGACCACCCGGATCCCGATTTCCAATAGCGAGGCCGGTTTCGCCGCTCGCCAGCTCGCGGCTCACGTCCCCGATTTCTCGCGATCCGGGATGAGCGTGAACTGCAGCGTCGCGCGAAGTTCGCCAGGCGCGGGTGCGCAGTGGTATCTTGCGGAACCGGCGGCAGCGCCGCCAACGCTGCCTTGCGGAACCCTTTTCACGATTGGAACCTATGCCGTCCCGACTGATCATCATTCCGGCCTGGAACGAAGAACGCTCGATCGCGGCGGTGGTGGCGAGCTGCCGTGCGTCCTCCCCGGACTTCGACGTGCTGGTGGTCGATGACGGCTCCTCGGACGACACGGCAGCCATTGCGCGGAAGGCCGGGGCCCGGGTGGTTTCTCATCCGTTCAACATCCGCTACGGCGCGGCGCTGCAGACCGGCTACCTGTACGCGCTGCGGCACGGCTACCGGGTGGTGGTGCAGCTCGATGCCGACGGCCAGCACGATCCCGGCGACGTGGCCGCTCTGGCGGCACCGATCGAGCGTGGCGAGGCAGACCTCGTGGTGGGCAGTCGCTTCCATCCGGCGTCGACGTACCGCATGCCGTTGCTGCGCCGCATCGGCAGCGCGTGGTTCCGTGTCCTCGTGAGAACTCTGAGCGGCGTGGAGCTCGGCGATCCGACCTCGGGCCTGCAGGCGCTGCACCGCGACGTGCTCGAGCTCTACTGCGGCGAGGCCTTTCCGCTCGACTATCCGGATGCCGACGTGCTCGTGCTGGCCGCGCGCAGCGGTTTCCGCATTGCCGAAGTGCCTGTGCAGATGCACGTCGAGACCGGATCCGCGTCGATGCACTCGGGGATTCGCGTCCTCTACTATGTCTACAAGATGACCTTGTGCGTGGTCATGAACGCGATCCGCCCGGTTGCGATCAGGCGTCGCAGCGTTCGCGACGGGACGGAAACTCCGTGACGAACATC
This sequence comes from uncultured Myxococcales bacterium, assembly GCA_964475235.1. Lineage (GTDB taxonomy): Bacteria > Desulfobacterota > Binatia > UBA1149 > CAITLU01 > DATNBU01. The sequence continues at coordinate 2,881 of CAYYVZ010000102.1, forward strand.
AGCGAAGAACAGCTTCGCCAACTCCTGTTCGCCGAGAGCGATACGACGGCGGTGCGCGTGGTCGCGCTGACCGTGGCCACTCTTCTGTTCCTTGCGGTCTTCGAGGCCGTACGCCGCCGGAGACTGTCCGAGAGCCTGACGCCGATCTGGCTGACCTGCGCCCTCGCCGTTCTCGTTCTCGCGGTGAACCTGAGACTCCTCGAGGCCCTGACGCGGCTGATCGGTGCGTGGACGCCGAGCTCGACGGTGTTCTTCTTCGCGTTGCTGTTCCTGCTTGCCATCTCGTTGTCGTACGCCGTCGTGCTCACCCGTCTCGGCCGCCAGGTCGCGCGCATGGCGCAGGAACTTGCGATGCTGAAGGCGCGCCTGCGGGACGAAGAAGAATGACCTCCGGTCCCCACGTCCGGCAGGACCCGTGAAGGACCGGGTTTTGCCGGCAGTCGCGGGGCTCGCGTTCGTCGGCCTCGCAGTCCTCGGTGGGTACGCTGCGTGGTCGTGGCCGCTCGCCGCGCACCTTTCCACTCACGTACTCGTCCACGAGTCCGCGGGCGAAACAGGCCCGGACATTGCCGCCCCCGATTTCAGCCTCATTCTCGCCAACGACCAGAACGTGTCGATGTGGGGAGCCGCGAACAACGCGCGAGCCCTGCTTCGCGGCGACTGGGCCGGGCTGCTCCGACAGGGGCTGTGCTACCCGATGCCGCAGTCCGGGGCCCTCGGCGAGCACATGATCGAGCTCGGAGTCCTGGCCGCGCCCTGGTGGTTGCTGACGGGCGAGCCGGTGGCGACCTACAATCTTTCCTTGCTGAGCGCGCTCGTCATCGGCGCGACCGGGATGTTCCTGTTTCTGCACCGCCACACGGCTTCCGTCCCGGCTTCGGTGGTGGGTGCGCTGGCGTTCGCGTTCGCGACGCCTCGTCTCGTTGATCTTCCCTACCATCCCGCCGTGATCGGCACGCACTGGATCCCGTGGGTGCTCTGGTCGTTCGATCGGGTGATCGGCGGAGGAAGTCGCGGCGCGCCGGCCTTGTTCGCGATCGCGTTGCTGATGTCGGCGATGGTCGGTTCCTATCCGCTGCTGGCGACAGCGTCGGCGGGAGGTTGCTACGGCCTCGCGACCATCCTGCAGCGCCGGCGCAGCGGCGAATTGCAGCCGGCAGCGCTGGCATGGTGCGTGGGCGCCGCAGCGCCGGCGATCGTGATCACGGCGTACCTGTTGGTTGCCTACGCGCACGTGCAGCAGGAGTGGCTGCTGAGGCCGGCGGTCGGACCGAAGTTCGTCGTCGAGGCAGGCGACTATCTGCCGGGTGGCCTTCTGTCGGTTGGAATGGCGAGCCTGCTGGGTCTCGTTCCGCTCTGCCTGCTCCGCGGCGCCGCCGGCACTCGCGCCACGGTCGGGCTCGCTGCGGTGGCGTTCGGGAGCTTCCTGGTCGCGACGGCGCTTCCGTTGCCGGACGGTGCGAGGTGGAGCCTCTACGAGGCGCTGGCCGATCGCTTCGCTCTGCTGGACTCGGTTCGCGCGCCCGGCAAGGTCGGGCTCGCCGTCTGCTTTGCGCTCCAGGCGCTCGGCGCGATCGGCTGGAGCCGGTGGATGGCGGAGCTTGGCCGGCGTCAGCGCACGCTGCTCGCGGCCTTCCTCGTCATGATGGTCGCGTTCGAGACTTTGCCGCCGCGCTGGGCCGGGGAAGCTCTCGACACAGGGACGCGGATGAAACTGCGCGAGATCGCTCCGTCGAGCGCGGCGATCGAGGCAATGGAGCACTGGATCGGCGAAGCGGACGACGATCGCGCCGTGCTCGACCTGCCGCCTGGGCGCATGGTGCGCGCGCCGCTGGCTCTTCGCGACGCCGCCTATCACGGTCACCCGACGTCGGCCTGCTACAGCTCGCTGGTCCCGCCGACGCTGCGCGTGGTGGAAGATCTGATCGCTCGCAGTCACAGCGCGCCCGGGGTTGCGGAGCTCGCCGCGGCCGGTTTCGGCTATGTCATCGAGAGGCCGCGCTCGGCCGCCGCGCCGCTCTCGTCGTCTTCGTTTCCGCCGCCGGCCGAGTTGCTGGTCTTCGAAGAGGAAATGGCCATCTGGCGCCTTCCCGCGGCAGAGAACGTCCATCACGACGTGGGCAGGTTGCTGATCGAGGTCGGCGGGGGCGCAACCCGTCCCGATACGATCGCGCCCGAGCTTGCCCACGAGATCGATGTCGCCGTGACGAACCGGAGCGAGCAGACCTGGACGGTGCCTCGTCCGGTGAGACCGCTGTTCGCCGACGTCGAGCTGGTGTCGGACGATGGCCGCGACGTGTTCCGCGCGCGTGCGCGCGGAGTGATGCCGCTGGCGCTGGCGCCCGGTCGCAGGTCGGAGATCAGGCTGGCGATGCCGGAGGCTCCCGAACCGGGCACGTGGCGAGCGACGATTCGCATCGATGGCGTGGCCGAACCGCTCACGGTCCCGGGCTTCTCGTGGGTAATCGAGCGCGGCTGAGCTTTCGAGGCGGCGTCGCCGCGCCCGCGAAAAGACTCAGCCGATCTGGAACTTCTCCAACCGGTAGCGCAGCGTGTCCTTCGACATGTCGAGCAGCTTTGCGGCCACGGTCCGGTTGCCGTCGGCGTGCTCGAAGGCCTGGCGCAGCGCGAGTTGCTCGATTTCTTCGAGCGAGATCGGACCGGCACTGAAGTCGAGACGGAAGTCCTTCGGGTTGCGGATCGCGCCGGAGCGGCCGCCCGGCGACGGCGCTGCGTCGCCGAGCGCGAAGATGCTGAGGTCGGAAGCGTCGATCGCGTCGCCCTGGCAGAGGACGACGGCGCGCTCCATCGCGTGCGCGAGCTCTCGCACGTTGCCGGGCCACGAGTACTCCATGAGCGCGCGGCTCGCGCGCTCGGTGAGCCGCGGCGGCGTGAGGCCGTACTCGCTCGCATGACGCTTGAGAAAGTGGTCCGCGAGCAGCAGCACGTCGTTGCCGCGCTCGCGCAGCGGTGGCGACTGGATCCGGAAGACGTTGATGCGGTGGTAGAGGTCGGGAAGGAACGTGCCGTTCTGCACGGCCGCCGTGAGGTCCAGGTGCGACGCCGTGACCACCGAGCAGCGAAGCACGCGGTCGCGGGTACTGCCGAGACGGCGCAGCACGCGCTCGTCGATGACCTTGAGGATCTTGGCCTGAAGGTCGAGGTTCATGCGGCCGATCTCGTCGAGGAAGATGGTGCCGCCTTCGGCTGCCTCGAATAGCCCGGGCTTCGAGCGCACCGCTCCCGTGAACGCCCCCCGTTCGTAGCCCATCAGCTCGGCTTCGAGCAGGTGGTCGGGCAGCGCCGCGCAGTTCATCTCGATGAACGGCGAATCGCCGCGCGGCGCCGCGCGGTGGAGGGCGCGGGCGATGAGGCCCTTTCCCGTTCCCGTCTCGCCCGTGATGAGCACGGTCGGCCCGCCCCCGCCGCGCTTCTCGTGCGACGCCAGGCGCAGCACCAGCTCGCGCAGCGACTTGATCGTCGGCCATTCGCCGATGAGGCCGATCCCGTCGTCGTCGCCGTGCTCGGCTGCTGCCATGTCGCGCTTGCGATAGTAGTCGAGCTCGTTGCGCATGCCCTTGTTCGCGAGGCAGCGCTCGATGATGAGATTGAGCTCCTGAAGATTGACCGGCTTGGTGAGATAGTCGCTGGCGCCTGCGCGCATGGCGGCGACGGCGTCTTCGACGGTGCCGTGTGCCGTCAGCAGCACGACGGAAACGCTCGGGCAGGATTCCTTGACCCGCTTCAGCAGGTCGTACCCCGTCATTCCGGGAAGGCGGTAGTCGCTGAGGACGATGTCGGGCTCGCCGTCCTCGATGAACTGCAGTCCCTCCTCGGCCGTTTCGGCTGCGCGCACGGTGTGCTCGAGTCGCTGCAGCGTGCCCGCCAGGTAGCGCCTCAGGACGTCTTCATCCTCGACCAGTACGATATCGGCCATTGCTTCTCCGGTTCCCCCTCTGAATCGCCGACGAACAAACGCGGCGGACGTGCCGGCAGGCTCCGGGTCAAAATGCTGCCGGCTGGCCGCCGTCGCTTCTGCGGCAGACGGGCGGCCCGGCCAACTGATACACCGAGTCGGCCGTTCATGCGTGGGCATTTGCCCACCTTGAGGGCTTCTGCCTGCATTCCCGTTAAGTCCTCCGAAGCTAACCTTTTGAAAACGTTTAAAGAAGCTCTTGGCATGGCCGTTGCTCAGGTCTGAGCATGACTTCAACCCGCTTCGCAGAACGAGCCAGCGCCAGCCAGGCGGCACGTCCGGCCGGCGCACCGCGTCCCGGCGTACGCCAGCAGATCCTCGAGGCAGCTCTCACCGAGTTTGCCGAGAAGGGTTTCCAGGAAGCCTCCCTGGCCGCCATCGCGCGGCGCCTCGGCGTCACCGCCCCTCTGGTGCTCTATCACTTTGGTTCCAAGGCGAACCTGTGGAGGGAAGCCCTCGAGGTCTTCTGCTCGAACATGTCCGCCGTCGTCCAGCGCGCCGCCGAAGACGGCAACGGGATGGAAGGACGCGAGGCGCTTCGCCTCATGGTCCGCCGCCTCGTCCACTTCTTCGCGACCAACCGTGCCGCCTACCGCCTGATGCGCGACGAGGGCGGCGTCGAAAACGGCCAGAGCGACTGGTTCACTTCGAAGAACCTGCGTCCGATCATCGAGCAGATCGAAGCCGTCTATAACCGCGCCGTGGAAGAAGGCGCGGTGCGGCCCGCTCCGTTCGAGACGACGTTCTTCATGATCCTCGGCGCGGTCTCGTGCTACCTCGAGTCGCGCACCCTGGTTTCGCGTCTCTTCGGTGCGAGCGGCGACAGCGAGGGGAAGGGGGCCGCCTGGATCGACGACTATGCCGACCAGGTCGTCGGGCTCTGCTTCGACGGCCTTTCGGTTCGCACGATGCGCCCCGAGCGGCCGATGCTCGCCGCGCTACGCCAGGCGCCCCGAACTGCCGTCACCCCAACTGCGAACAAGGAGGCTGCCCTGGCAGCCGCGAACAAGGAGGCTGCCCTCGCATGAGCGACCACGCTGCCACAGCCGACGACACCATCACGCTTGCCGACACGATCACGCCGGCCGTCACCCTCCTTGGTGGAGTTCCGATCCTGACGGTGCTCTGCATGACGGCGGTCCGATACGTAGCCAGCGGCACGTTCTGAGAGGAATCGAATCGGGACCAGAGGGGGGAATGGTCATGGAAGAATCACAGGGGGCCGGCGCGGGACGGACCGGGGGAGGTCTGGACCTGTCGTGGTGGGCCGCTTCCGGCTTTGCGCTTGGAATCGCCGCGCTGCTCGCTCTGGTGACGATTGCCGCAGCAACTCCGGTGGACGCCGTGGTCGCCCGGTCGGGAGAGTTCGGTCCGATCGGACGGGACTTCTTCGGCGGCGATTTCGGGCTTCGCTTTGCCGGCATCGCGGCGTTCGTGATTGCAGCGGGCGCGTTGTTCGCGCAGAGCGCGCGGCATTCGCGCCAGCTCGCGGCGGCCGAGCAGAAACGCAACCCGCGTTCGCGCGAGTAGCGCTTCGTCGCTTCACGCCGCAGCGAGGTGTGACGCGCAGGTGTGACGCGATGGATCGTGCGCCGCGACGAGAGACGCGGTCGAGAGAAGAAGCCGACGCCGCTTGGGGGCGGCGGAGGGGACGGTGACTCGTGCCGGGGGGCGCGAGTCGCCGGTTCAAAGCGCGCTGGGGGAGAGGCACGCGACCGCAGGAAGACGATCGATACGGGGGCGTTCATCGATCGAAACTTCCAGGTCGCGCAGGGCCGGGTAGCCGGGAGGCTGCCCGGCCCTTCTTTTTGCGCATCGGGCAATCGTGTGAGTCGTTTCTGAGGTCCTGCGATGTGGAATGTGTGAGCCGGCACCCACGCACATTCCGCGGGGAATGTGCGGCTGACGGACACGTTCCGCGGGCTGCATACAAGACGTCATTTCGGCATCAGCATGTCCTGGTACTTCGGGAAGCTGACGGCGAGGAGGTAGATGTTGGCGGCGCCGACGAAGAAGCCGGGGGCGGCGCCGGAAGGGTCGAGCAGGGCGTGGAAGAGGACGATGTTGAGGGAGATCGGGACGAGAACGACGGCGGCAAGGGCGACGAAGCGGCCGAGCACGAAGCAGACGCCGGCGAAGATCTCCGTGACCGCGATGATCGGCATGAGGTAGCCGGTGGCGACGAGGGCGGTCATGAACGCGGTGGCCGCTTCGTTGTGCGGCGGCGGCGGCGACATCGGGACCAGCTTGCTCACTCCGGCGATCACGAGCAGCAGGCCGACAAGGATGCGAATGGCTTTGGTGGCGATGGATTCCATCGTTCTCCTCTTGTGTCCGGGTGCACGGCGGCTCCCCGTCGTCTCGGGCATCGCGGCCGATGCGGCAGCGCTCGCACCATCTTGAGGGGCAGCGCGACACTTGTCGATTCGGCGGCCACCTTGCCGCGTAGGGCGCCGGCGGCTAAGGGACGCCGATGGCACCGACTTACGAGGAAATCGTCCAGCAGATGACGGGACCCGGCGGCCCCTTCGAGATCGTCGTCGAGACGGTCGCGGGCCGCCCCATGAAGAACTTCAGGAACCGCGAGCGCTCGATGCGCGAGAAGCTGCAGGTGTGTGCGGGCCGCGGCGACCAGACGGCCCTGGTCTACGGTTCGTCGCGCACGAGCTACTCGGACTTCGCGCGACTTTCGTACGGCGTGGCGAAGTCGCTCACCGAAGAGCACGGCCTGGAAAAGGGCGACCGGGTCGCCATCCTTGCCGTCAATCGGCCCGAGTGGCTGTTCGCGGCGTTCGGTGCGACGGCGGCGGCCGGCACCGGTGTCGCGCTCAACGGCTGGTGGCAGACCGAGGAGCTCGAGTACGGCCTGAACGATTCCGGCTCGCGCTTCCTCGTGGTGGACGATCGCCTGTGGGCGCGCGTCGCGCCGGTCGTCTCGAAAGTCCCGAGCCTCGAAAAGATCTTCTACATCGGCAAGGACGCCCCGGCAGGCACGATTCCGTTCTCGTCGCTGATGAATCCGACCGACGAGGTGCCGACGGCCCCCATCGACGAAGACGATCCCTTCATGATCCTCTACACGTCGGGCACCACGGGCCGCTCGAAAGGCTGCATCACCACGCACCGCGGAACCATCAACCAGGTGCTCGGCATCATCTTCGCCGGCATGACGAGCTCGCTGATCTCGGGCAGCAACCTGATTCCCACGGACGGCCAGCCGGCGACCCTGCTCACGTCTCCGCTCTTTCACGTCGGCGGCTTCCACTCCGGCATCTGCACGCAGATCACGGCGGGCGTGAAGATCGTCTTGCTCGAGGGCAAGTTCGATCCCGAGCGCGTGATGCAGACGATCCAGGCCGAGAAGATCACGATGTGGCCCGCCATCCCGACGATGCTTCACCGCGTCGTGCACTCGCCCAACGTCGGCAGCTACGACCTGACGAGCCTGCGCAGCATTTCGTTCGGCGGAGCACCGACACCGCCCGAGACGATCGACAAGGCGCGCGAGGTTCTCAAGGTCGAGCCCACGTTCACGAATGCGTACGGCCTCACCGAAACGCACGGTGTCGCGACGGTGAATGCCGGGAAGGATCTGCTCGGACGCAAGACCGCGGCCGGGCGCCCGGCGCCGTTTCTCGACTGCAAGCTCGTGGACGAGGCCGGAAAAGCCGTGGCCTCGGGCCAGCTCGGCGAGGTGCTCTTCTACGGGCCGACGATCACGCCCGGCTACTGGAACCGCGACGACGCGACGGCCGAAACCGTGCGCGACGGCTGGCTCTACACGGGCGACCTCGGCTACCTCGACAGCGAAGGTTTTCTCTACATCGTCGATCGCGCGAAGGACATGATCCTGCGCGGCGGCGAGAACGTGTACTGCACGGAGATCGAGAACCTGCTCGCCGAGCATCCGGAGATCGACGAGGCCGCGGTCATCGGCGTGCCCGACGCCGAGATGGGCGAGCGCGTGAAGGCGATCGTGAAACGCACTGCGGGCTCCACGCTCGGGGAAGACGCGGTGCGCAAGCACGTCGCTGCACGCATGGCTTCGTTCAAGGTGCCCGAGTTCGTCGAGTTCACGAGCGAGCCGTTGCCGCGCAATCCGGCGGGCAAGATCCTGAAGAACCAGCTTCGCAAGGGCTGAAGAGCTCGGGACGGCTCTGGATTTCCCGTCATAACTGCTTAAGGAGCAGCCATGGAACGTTCCCAGTTGATCAAGCGCGCGCGCAAGTTTGCCAAGCCTTTCCGCGTCGCCAACGGCAAGTCGTTCCGACTGAAGGACGTCGATCCTTCGGATACGCTCGACCTCACTGCCGAGGACAAGCCGCGCGCCAAGGAAGCGCTCGCGATGGGAGTCGAGCTCCTCGCCGAGCTCCAGGACATGCTCTACGCTCAGGACCGCTGGGCCGTGCTCCTCGTCTTTCAGGCGATGGACGCGGCGGGCAAGGACGGGGCCATCAAGCACGTGATGTCCGGCGTGAACCCCCAGGGCTGCCAGGTCTACTCCTTCAAGGCGCCGACCAGCGAAGACCTCGACCACGACTACCTGTGGCGCTGCATGAAGGTCGTTCCCGAGCGTGGGCGCATCGGCATATTCAACCGCAGCTACTACGAGGAGACGCTGGTGTGCCGGGTTCATCCCGAGCTGCTGGCTTCCCAGAAGATCCCGGCCGGCCTGGTCGGCAAGAACGTCTGGGACGAGCGTTTCCAGGACATCCGGGCCCACGAGCGCTACCTCGCGAGGAACGGCGTCGCGATCTGCAAGTTCTTTCTCCACGTCTCGAAGGACGAGCAGAAGCGCCGCTTCCTCGAGCGACTCGAGAACCCCGAAAAGAACTGGAAGTTCTCGGCCAACGACGCCAAGGAGCGCGAGTTCTGGGGCGACTACATGAAGGCCTACGAGGAGACGATCCGGAACACGGCCACGAAAGAAGCCCCCTGGTACGTCGTGCCCGCCGACAACAAATGGTTCACGCGGGTAGTGGTGGCGGCGGCCGTCATCGACATGCTGAGCAATCTCGACCTGCACTACCCCGAAGTCAGCGACGAGAAGCGCAAGGAGCTCGGTGTCGCCAAAGCGGCGCTGCTCGACAAGAAGTGACCTGCTGACGGCGCCGTGATGCCCAGCGTGCCTGCCGACCCCGACCGCAACCTGGACGCGCCCGAAGCGTCGCGCGGCGGATGGAAGTCCGTGTTCCCTCCGGCCGCCTGGCTTCCCGCGTACGAGGCGCGCTGGCTCGGCGCCGATCTGGTCGCGGGGATCACTCTGGCGGCCTACGCGGTCCCCGTCTCGCTCGCGTACGCGGCCCTCGCGGGGCTTCCTCCCGAAGTCGGTCTGTACGGCTACCTGCTAGGCGGGATCGGCTACATGCTGTTCGGGTCGTCGCGCCATCTTGCGGTCGGACCGACGTCGGCGATCTCGCTGATGGTCGGCGCAACGATCGGCCAGATGTCCGCGGGCGACCCGGCGCGCGCCGTCGAAGTGGCCACGCTCGCCGCGTTCGTCGTCGCGACCATGAGCGTGATCGCGTGGATGCTGCACCTCAGCACGCTCACCAGCTTCATCAGCGAAACCATCCTGCTCGGTTTCAAGGCGGGCGCGGGGCTCAGCATCGCGGTCACCCAGCTTCCCGCCTTCTTCGGGGTGCCTGGCGGCGGCGACGATTTCTTTTCACGCTTGCTGCAGGTCGGTACCCAGCTCGGCGCTCTCTCGCCGGTCACGACGATGGTCGGCGTGACTGCGCTCGCGCTGCTGCTTCTCGGCGAAAAGCTGCTTCCCGGACGGCCCGTGGCCCTCTTCGTCGTGATTCTTTCCATCCTCGCAGTCTCGTTCACGTCGCTTGGCGAGGCGGGATTGGCGGTCGTCGGCAGCGTGCCCACCGGGCTTCCGGAGTTCGGGCTGCCGGCGCTGCGCCCGCGCGACGTGGACGGCCTGCTGCCTCTCGGATTTGCCTGCCTGCTGCTCGCCTACATCGAAGGCGTGTCGGCCGCGCGCACGTTCGCGAACAAGCACGACTACCCGCTCGACGTTCGCCAGGAGCTGCTCGGCCTTGGCGGTGCCAACCTGCTGGTCGCGCTCGGCGGCGGCTATCCGGTGGCGGGAGGCCTGTCGCAGTCGGCGGTCAACGAGAAGGCCGGGGCGAAGACGCCGCTTTCGCTCGGCTTCGCGTCGGCGACGCTGGCCGTCTGCGTGATGTACCTGGCCGGCCTCGTCGGAGACCTGCCGAAGGCGGTGCTGGCGGCCGTCGTGCTCGTCGCGGTCAAGGGGCTCGTCAATTTCCCGGAGATGGCGAGGCTCCGGCACCTGAGCCGCCTCGAGTTCGTGATCGCCGTGGTTGCGTTCGGCGCGGTGCTCGTCGAGGGCATCCTGCGCGGCGTCCTGCTGGCGGCCCTTGCCTCGATCCTGCTGCTGCTGCGGCGCACGGCCAATCCGCACGTGGCCTTCCTCGGCCGCATCCCCGGGACGCGGCGGTACTCGGACCTGCTGCGCCACGAGGACAACGAGCGTATCGAAGGCGTTCTCGCCTTCCGCGTCGAGGCCTCCCTGCTCTACTTCAACGTCGAGAACGTAGCGGAGGCAGTGATCGACCGGGTCCGTGCCGAAGCGGGGCGCGTGCGGATGGTGGTGTGCGACCTGTCCACGTCGCCGTTCATCGACCTCGCGGGCGCCCGCATGCTCTCGAAACTGAGCGACGATCTGGCGAGGCGTGGCATCGCGTTCCGCGTGACCGACGCGCGCGGTACGGCGCGCGATCTGTTGAGGGCCGAGGGAGTCGATGTGAAGGTAGGCGGGATCGATCGATTCACATCGCTGGCGGATGCGATCGACGAGTTCCTGGACTCCCGCGCCGCCGCGCCGGTGGCTCGCTGATCGGCGGCGTCACGCCTTCTGCGTCGCGAGCGTCAGGTTGAGATAGGCCGGATCGTCGGTCACTTCGCGAACGACGAGCGGAGCCAGCCACTCGGGGAGGGAGACGGCCTGGTCGGCCGCGGCGAGCTCGACCTCGGCGAGGACGAGCTCGCGATCGTCGAACCGATCCACTTCCCAGACGAGCTCGCCGTCCGGGATCCTGTAGCGCCGCTTCGAGATCCGGCACCCTGCGGGCAGCGGCCCCAGGCCGCCGAAGACCTCGGACGGCGTCTCTGCCACGAGCGCGATGCGCTG
>CAYYVZ010000103.1:0-14014 GCA_964475235.1 uncultured Myxococcales bacterium
TGCCCGAGACGTAGCCGACGAGCTCGCTCACCGAGAGCGGCGCCTCGTCCTCGAAATCGCCAAGCGTGTTCTGCACGGCCCGTTCCGCGAGGCCGCAGTTCAGTTCTTGGCCGCAGCCTGCTTTTCGGGAACGACGGCGGGAGCCTTGGCGGTGGTCGCCGCCGGCAGGCCGAAGCCCGCGACGCCTCCGATCTTCACGACGTCGCCCTTCCAGGTCTTCATCAGCTCGACCGCCTTGCGCAGCTGCAGGTCGTGCTCGAGGTCGAAGTCGTCGCGCGAGCGTAGCGTCTCGTCCTTCTCGTCCGGATCCGGCTTGGCCGCTTCCACGACGACGTCGGGATCGATGCCGTGCTCGTGGATCGAGCGTCCGCTCGGCGTGTAGTAGCGCGCCGTCGTGAGGCGCAGCGCGGTGTCGTCGCCGAGAGGAAGGATGGTCTGCACCGATCCCTTGCCGAAGCTCTTCACTCCGACGATGAGCGCGCGCTTGTGGTCCTGCATGGCGCCCGCGACGATCTCGGAGGCGCTCGCCGAGCCTTCGTTCACGAGCACGATCATCGGCACGATGCGGCGCGTCCCCTCGTCCTTGGCGAAATAGCTCGTCGTCTGCGATTCCATGCGGCCGTTGACGCGCACGATGAGGCCGGCGTCGAGGAACAGATCGGAGATCGAGACGGCCTGCGTGAGAAGCCCGCCCGGGTTGTAGCGAAGGTCGAGGATGATGCCCTCGACGCCCCCCTTCTTCTGCTTGTCGAGCTTGTCGAGCGCGTCCACGAGCTCGTCGCTCGATCCGTCCTGGAAGCCCGTGAGCTTCACGTAGGCGTAGCGGCCGTCCACCACACGAGGCGCACGCACGCTCCGGATGTGGATGACCTCGCGCGTGAGCTCGACGTCGACGAGGTCGTTGACGCCCTTGCGCTTGAGCGACAGCTTCACCTTGCTGCCAGGCTTGCCGCGCATCTTCTCGACCGCCTGCTGCAGCGGCATGTCGATCGTCATGTCGTCGTTGATCTTGATGATCTGGTCGCCGGGCTTGATGCCCGCGCGGAAGGCCGGCGTGCCGTCGATCGGCGTCACGATCGTGAGAAGGCTGTCGCGCACCGTGAGCTCGATGCCGAGCCCGCCGAACTCGCCGTGCGTCTCGATCTGCAGCTCCTTGTAGCCCTCGGGAGTCAGGTACGAGCTGTGAGGGTCGAGAGAGCTGACCATGCCCTTGACGGCGCCTTCGACGAGGTCGTGGCTGCCGACCTCGTCCACGTAGTGGCGCTGGACGATGGCCATGATGCTCGCGAAGGTCTCGAGCTCTTCGTACGTGTCCTTGGACCCCGACGCGGCGCGCAACGCCGTCGTCGTGAGGACACTGCCGAGAGCTGCGGCGACCGCCAGCGATACGAAGAAACTCCTGCGGTTCTGCGGGAAAAACACGCGCGGAGTATAAGCAATGCAGGAACCCCGATCTACCGGGCAATTCCGCTTTACTGGGCTGCGCCCGGGAGCCCACCCTTCAGCCACGGAACCGGGTCGACGGCCTTGCCCTGATCCCTCAGCTCGAAGTGCATGTCGGCGTTGTCGGCGGGGAGCGTTCCGATCTCGGTTCCGCCGCCGATGCTCTGGCCCTCTTTCACTTCGAGCGAGCCGAGGCGGGCGTAAACGGTATGGTAGCGCCCCCCATGGCTCACGATCACGGTGTTGCCGAGTCCCGGGACGTTGCCCGCGAACGACACCTTGCCGCCCGCCACGGCCTTGATCGGCGCGCTGTGCCCCGCGCGCAGGATCACGCCCCGATAGGTCGCGCCGCTCTTGTGCTGCTGCCCGTAGTTGGCAACGACCTTACCCGCGACCGGGGCCGGCAGGGTTCCTCGCGAAGCCGCGAACTCGTCCGACTCGCGGTCGCTGCCGAAGAAGCGCGAGAGAAGGCCGGGGCGCTTCGGTTTGTCGCTGTCGGCGGGCGCGGCGTCGGCGTTCGTCGCAGCGTCTGCGGCCACCCCACCCGGCTGCGCAGCGGCGGATGCGACCTCGTCTGCGCCGGCGGGCGTGTTCGATGCGAGCACCGCCGGCCCGTCTTCCAGCTCGCCCGACGTACCGTGGGCGTCCTCCGCCAGCTTCGCCCGGGCGAGCGCGGCTTCGGCCGCGGCTTTTTCTTCGGCCGCTTTCGCCGCCTGCTGCTTCTCGGCGGCCGCTTTCTCTTCGGCCGCCCTGGCGGCCTGCTGGGCCTCGGCCACGATCTTCGCTTCGGCGGCCTTGGCCGCCGCTGCCGCTTTCTCCTCCGCGGCCTGCGCGGCGGCTTCTTCTTCGGCTGCCTTGCGATCTTCGACGGCCTTCGCTTCGAGCGCAGCCTTCGCTTCCGCGAGTGCCCGGGCTTCGGCGCCGGCCGCGTCCGTGTTCGTCGCCGCGTTTGGAGAGCCGCCCGGGCCCGCCGGCGCAGGCCACGTGAATTCGCCGTCGTCGCCGGGCGCTGCCGTGTCCGTCGGCGCCGGCGCTGCCTTCAAGCCGGTCTTCGCTTCGAGCAGGGCCATCGCGCGCTCGACCGCTAGCGCCGAGTCGGCGCCGGTTTCCGGAGAGTCGATCGGCGCATCCGCAAGCCCGGCCAGTCCCGCGGCGTGCTCCTGGGCCAGCGCCTCCGCCTCGGCCTCTTCCGGCGTGAGACCGGGAGCGCGCGGTGCGCCGGCATCGGCAAGTGCGCGCGCGAGACTCGCCTCGGCTTCGGCGCGGTCCGCATCGAGTGCGCGCAGCTCGTTCTGCGCAGCAGCATCGTCCGCGCGTGCCTTGTCGAGCGACGCGATGACGCTGCCATGCTCGACTTCCACGACTTCCAGCTTCTTCTGCTGAACGGCCGCCACCGACGCGAGATACCTCGACAAACGCGCGCTGCGTGCGGGCTCGGGATGCCAGCCGGCCGCGCCCGCGCCGAGCTTGGCGCTGCGGTAGATCGCCTCGACGCGAGCGCGGTTCTGCTCCTGGATGGCGCTCACCTGCCGGGCGAGGTCGTCGCTCTTTGCCTGCAGCTTTTCGCGCGGCGCGGCCGTGGCCTCGCTCTGTCGCCGCTTCTCCTCGATCTGGGCATCGATGGCGGCAAGTCGCTCGCGTGCCGGTCGCGCCGCCGCCTGGAACGGGTCCTCGGCTTCGGGCTTTGCGTCGGGTCGCATCGCAGCGCCGGCCGGCTGTGTGCGACGCTTCTCGAGGATCTCGTCGCGGGCCTTCTTCGCTTTCTCTATGCGCGAGTCTTCGGCGCGTACCGAGGGCGCCCAGACTGCCGCGGAGAGGACGAGGCAGAGAACGATGGAGGGTTTCAGCGCCACTCGGAGACCCGCCTCATGCCGACCGCGCTACCGACGCCGCCGAGGAGCGCGCCCCACAGCATCAGCGTCAGGCACTGGCTCATGCCGAGGAAGGTCACGCGGCCCGCAAACGCGGGCAGGCTCTGCCGGATCGGGTACGCGACCGCCTCGAATGCGAGGAGCAGCACGAACAGGGCGAGCACCGAGGCGGCGACGCCCTCGAGGACGCCCGCCAGCACCACGGGCCCCCAGTAGCCGCGACCGACGGCGCCCACGAGGCGGAGCACGTTCATCTCGTCGCGCCGGGTGTAGGCCGCGAGCTGGAAGGCCGTCATCACGATGAGAAGCGAGGCGCCGAGGGTCAGCGCGCCGAGGGCCACGGCCACCCAGCGCACGATGTCCGCGGCAGTCGATCCGCTGACGACCTGGGCCCGGCTCGACTGGATGTCGGACACGCCGGGCAGCGCCTTCCACGCCTCGATCTTCTGGTCCACCTCGGCGTCGGCAAGGTTCTTCTCGAGCCGGATCTCGAGCGAGGCCGGCAGGACCTGGGGAGTAAGGCCCGTCAGCAGCTCCGAGGATTTCTCCATGCTCTGCGCAAGGAATTGCCAGGCCTCATCCTGACTTACGAAGCGAATATCAACGACTGCCGGATCCTCTTCGATACGCGAGCGCGAGCCGACCACGTCCTTCTCTACGGCGTCCGGCTTGAAGTAGAGCGACACGTCGATGCCCTCGGCCGCCCAGCGCGCGACCGCACGGTAGGCGTTGGAGGTGACGAGGAGGATGGCCCCGGCGAAGAGCACGCTCGCGAGGATGCTCGCGAGGGCGACGCCGGAGGCAGCCGGCGATGCCTTGATGCCGTCGATGGCGCGGCGGAAGTAGTACTCCATCTCCGGTTGGGGGGCGGACGGCGGCCGCGCCGCTCAGGCCCGGAGCTCTTCGAGCTCGGACTCGTCGCTGAGCCTGCCTCGGTTGATGACGAGCACGCGCCCCTTCATCACCGACAGGGCTTCCATATCGTGGGTGGCCATGAGGACGGTCGCGCCGTCGCGGCTCGCCTGCGTAAGGATCTGGACGACGCAGAGGGCCTGGTCGGGGTCCAGGCCGAGCGTCGGCTCGTCGGCCAGGATGAGGACGGGCTTGTTCACGAGGGCACGCGCGAGCGCGACCCGCTGCTTCTCGCCGGCACAGAGGTCGCGCGCGAAACACCCGGCGGCGTCCTCCAGCGCGACGCGCTCGAGGGCCTCCTCGGCCATCGTGAGCGACTCGGCGCGGCTGCGGCCGCGTACCTGGGCGGAGAGGGCCACGTTGTCCACCACCGACAGACCTTCGATCAGGCGAGGTTCTTCGAAGACGAGGCCGAGGTCGCGGCGAAGCTCGGCGATGCCGGCGGCGTCGAGGCGGCCGAGGTTGCGGCCGTTCACGATGACGCTGCCCGCGTCGGGTGTCAGCTCGCCGATGAGAATGCGGAACAGGGAGGTCTTGCCGGAGCCGCTCGGGCCGGTCAGGGCGCAGAACTCGCCCTCGGCGACACGGAAGGTCACGTCGACGAGGGCTTTCCTCGTCGCGACGAAACTTTTGGAAAGGCCGTGAACCCGGATCATTGCCTGCCGCTACCGCCGCCACCACGTTTGCGCGCGAAAGCTTCGCGCGCGCCATGCTTCCTTCGCTACGTCCCCTTCAGCATCTCATCGATTCGAGCGAGGAGTGAAGGAGCCACCGAATCGCCCTCGTGAGGAAGAGGGCCTATGATCTTGTCGCGCAGGCGTCCCTGACGATCGACGAAGAACGTTTCCGGATAGCCGGTTATACCATAGCGCGTTCCGATCACACCGTCCGGATCGAGCAGAACCTCGAATTGTGCAGGGTTTCGACCAAGAAAGTCGTGCACTGCACGAGTGTCTTCGTCACCGGCGACGGCGAGGATCACGAGGCCCTTGTCCGCGTAGTCCTTCGCGAGGCGCTCGAGCATCGGGAATTCCGCGATGCACGGCGGACACCAGGTGGCCCACAGGTTCACGAGCACGACCTTGCCGCGGTAGTTGGAGAGCTTGCGGACCGCGCCGCTGGCCGACTGCAGCACGAACTCGGGCGCGAGGTCGCCGTTCTTCGGAGGACCGTCGGTGTTGCAGCCTGCCGTCGCGAGGAAGAGCGATGCGGCCGCCAGGACCGACGCGCATCGGCGGCTGGCCGACGCGCGGCCGGCCGATCGGCGGCCGGCCGATTCCCGTCCGCTGGCCGACGATTGCCGCCGGTCGCCATCCCGACGAAATCCCACGGCTCCGTTCATGCACTCGCCCCGTTGGCGGCGTGCCCGGCCGGCTCGGGGCGGCGGCCTGCGGCGGGGCCGGTCACGCGCGGCGCCGGCGCTGCCCCGCGCAGCGAGACCAGCCACGCAATGCCGACGACCGTCATGGCGAGGCCGATGTACTGGGCCTGCGAGAGGCCGAACGCGAAGCGCGGCTCCACGCGAATGAACTCGACGAGGAACCGGAAGAAGCCATTACCGATGAGGTAGACCGCGAACAGCGAGCCGAGCGGCGGGTTCCGATGCCGCCACTTCCAGATCACGAGGAAGACAGCCGTGTACGCCACGGCCTCGTAGATCGGGGTCGGGTGCACGAAGACACCCGGCGGGTGCTCCCACGGCGCGATGCCGTTCGTGTAGGCGTAGCCCCAGGGCAGCGTCGTCGGACTGCCCCAGTCGCCGTCACCGGAGACGTGGCAACCGACGCGGCCAAGGGCCTGTCCGATCGCGAGGCCCGGAGCGCAGCATTCGGCCAGCGTGAGAAAGCTCATGCCCTTGCCGCGTCCGAGGATCCAGGCTGCCGCGGCGCCGCCGAGGAAGCCGCCGTACCAGACGAAGCCCGAGCCGGCGAGGAGCTCCCCGATCGGAGCCTCGAGGAACGCCGTCGGGTTGTTGAAGATCGACAGCACGCGCGAGCTGACGAGACCGGCGAGGAACACCCACACGAGCATGCTCCAGAGCTGCTCGCCGTCGCCGCCGCGCCGCTCGTACTCCTTTACGGCCGCGAGCGAGCCGAAGTAGAAGCCCGCGGCCATGAGCACGCCGAAACTGTAGATCGTAATGGGCCCCAGCTGGTAGCCGAGGATGGAAATGGGGCCGAGCTCGAAGATGACCGGATACATCGGTCGGTCGAGTCTAGGGGATCAGGAAACGAAGCCAAGCTCGCGGTGCACACGAGAGCAGCCGCGCCCCGGCACCGTCGAACAGGTGCGCTTACTTCGCCTCTTCCGCCGCGCTGTCGTCGGCCGCGCTGTCGTCGGCCGCGCTGTCGTCGGCCGCGCTGTCGTCCGCGGCGCTGTCGTCCGCGGCGCTATCGTCGGCCGCGGTCTCGCCCGCCACGCCGTCGTCCGCCGCGGGCTTGCGCTGGAGCTTTTCGACTTTCTTGCGCTCCTGCTTCTGCTTTCGCGAGATCTCTTTCTGTCGTTTGTCGAGCTTGTACCGCGGCTTCATCGATCAGAGAGCCTTGAAGGTGCCGACTGCTGCCACGCGCAGGCACGTCGCGCGGGCCCACCATTCCCGGCAATCGCTGATCCGCCGCACCTGATAGAAGTGGCCACCCGCCGCGGGCCGCCATGCGATGATCTCGACTTCCTGTCCGTCCTGCAGCTCGCCCACCTGCGACGTCTCTGCCTCCCATCCGAACGGCGTGAAGTCTCCCGTCTCCTCTCCCGAGGGCGGAAGGTGCAGGTAGGCATGTCGGCCGACGGAGAGGATGAGTTGGCCGCTGCTCTGTTCAGAGGAGGGGCGGGGTGGTTTCCAGGCGCGCGCGTAAGTCATGGGCAGGATCCTCCGTTTCCGCGCTTCGCAGGAGAACTGCAGCGCAGATCGAAACGTTGTCGTTCGCTGAAATTTGGGGAGCGGGGACTCGGCTCGACGAGAAAAGCGCGCGCCGAAAGTTCAGTGGGCCGAGTCTCTCACGGATCGTCTCCCGCAACCAGCCGCGGGGGAGGGGCGATGCTTGCGGAGCGGCCGGCGGCCGTGACAGATTCGATCCGGCGGCTCCGGCTGCTCCCATCCGCCTGCTGATACAAGGGTTTCCGTCATGCGAGGTCGTTTCGCCGCCGTCGTCGTCCTCTGTCTGTCGATCGCGACCGCCATGGCCGGTCCGGCCCGCGGCGAGCCGTCGGCGCCGGCACCCGGCGAGCCCGCGTGTTCCGTGGCCGGCCGCCAGGTCTTCCCCGCACGCACCGGCGTCGATCTTCCGCTCGAGCGCGCGGGCAAGGCCCTGGTCGCGACCGAAAAGCCGTTTCATCTCGCCTTCCTGTCGATGCCGGAATGCAGGCTGGAACCGATCCTCGACGGCGCCGCCAGGTGGCCGATTCATCCGATTTCGGTGACCGCCGGCGGCGATGTGCTCTACGACGACGGCTCGATCGCCTCGAAGGGGCTTCTGTTCAAGCGCGCGGGCGGCGAGCCCCAGCCGCTGCTGCCTCCACCCGATGCCGGCAAGACCGTCTGGCGTCCGACGCTCTCGGACGACGGGAGCTCGATCGTGTGGGTTTCCGTCACCGAAGGCGCAGACGGCCAGAGGGAGAGCCGCCTTCAGATCCGGGATCTCGCCTCGGGCTCGGAACGGTCGATCCCGCTCGCTTCCAACGCGGAGGGATACGAAGTGCTCGCCGCCAACGTCTCCGCCGGCGAATACGTGCTCGGCGTGCGTCCGAACAAGGTCCTCGTCGTGGACGGGAACGGGGCCGCGAAATCCGATCCGACCATCCTCGGTGCGATCGAGAACGTCTCGGAAGCGTTCCGGAGAGTGGCGGGCGGCTGGATCGCGTGGGACAGCGTGCGCCTCGACAACCGCTCCGTGCGGCTGCAGTGGCATACCGCGGGCGGCAGCGGCGAGCACGAGTTCGCGAGCGCCAACATCGCGTCGGTGTCTGTGACGACGGGCGGAAAGCGGATCGCGGTCAGCGCGCCGGCTGCTAGCCGCCTCGTGGACAAGGGATCGATCGTCGTGCTCGACCTTCCCGAGGGAAAGGTGGTGTTCCAGCGCGAGTTGCCGCCCTACAGCCGCCCTTCCGTCGGCTTCCTCGACGACAAACATCTCGCGGTCAGCACCGAGTCGCGCGTCGAAGTTCTGTACGTACCCTGAGATACTCCTCCACGACACTTCGAAGGCCGCCCGAACGATGTTTCTCTTCCTCCTTCCGATTCTGATCGCCTGCTCGTCTGCGACGGCCTCGGCGCAGTCGGGATCGGCACCGCCGGCGGAATCGCGCCCTGCTGCCTCCGCCATCACGGCGGCCGCCGAATCCGTCTACAAGGCGGCTCATCCGAGATTGCTGCAGATCCGCACGCTCGTGGAAGGAACGGGGCGGCAGTCGTCGATCGGCTCCGGTTTCGTCGTGACGCCCGAAGGCCTGGCCGTCACGAACTACCACGTCGTCTCGCAACACGCGCTCGAGCCCGGCACCTACCGGATGGAGTACGCGGCACCCGACGGATCCCTCGGCACCATCCGGCTGCTCGCCATCGACGTCGTCAACGACCTTGCCGTCGTGCAGCTCGAGAAAGGCGGCTGGCCGTTCTTCGAGTTCAACGAGCGCGCGCTCGGCGACAGGCTTCCGAAGGGCGAACGAATCTACTCGATGGGCAACCCGCTCGACCTCGGCTTCACCATCGTCGAGGGGACCTACAACGGGCTCGTCGAACGCAGCTACAACGAGCGCATTCACTTTTCGGGGTCGCTCAACCCCGGAATGAGCGGCGGGCCGGCGGTGACCGTGGACGGCCGCATCGTCGGCATCAACGTCGCCAAGGAGGTCGGCGGCGAGCAGGTGAGCTTCCTCGTGCCGGCCAAGTTCGCGGCCGCCCTGCTCGAGCGCGTGCGCGGCGGAAGCTCTCTCGATTCGGCGACGACGCGCAAGGAGATCGGGCGCCAGCTCAGCGAGTGGCAGTCCGGCCTCTACCGCGCACTGGCGGACAAGGGGCTGCGGACGAGCGCGCTCGGTCCCTACCTGGCGCCCGAAAGCGCCGCGCCGTGGTTCACGTGCTGGTCGAACACGAACGCCGACGAGATCCCGAAGCCGCGCGCGCTCACGAGCCGCACCTCCTGCCACATGCAGAGCTCGCTGTTCATCTCCGGCGAGCTGACGACGGGCGGCATCACGATCAACAACGTCTACGTGCACAGCGCCGAGCTTCATCCTCTCCAGTTTGCGAACGAGTTGTCGGGCTACCTCGGTTCGGCCTGGGTCAGCACCGGGTGGCGATCGAAACGCCACACGCGCGAGCGCTGTCACGAAGAGTTCCTCGGATCCGACGACGACGCCGAAAGGCCGGTTGCGCGCGCGGTGTGGTGCGCGCGCGCCTATCGCGAGTTCGACGATCTCTACGACGTCTCCATCGAAACGATCACGCAGGATCGCGACAGGGAGGCCCTCGTCTCGCGCCTCAGCATGACCGGGGTCTCGTACTCGAACGCCCTCGCGCTCTCCAGAAGTTTCGTCGGAGCCGTCGAATGGGCGAAGTGATCTGGGTCGAGACCGTCTCGCGCCATCGCGACGTGCTCGCCCGGCAGCGCTGCGAGCTGGACGCAGGCGGCGCGGCTTTCCTCGGACGGGCCTACGACAACGACGTTCTCGTGGACGATCCGTTCGTGGCGCCCCGGCACGCGCGCATCGCGCGCGACGAAACGGGCCGGCTCTACGTGGAAGACCTCGGCAGCGTCAACGGACTGTTCCTCGACGAGGGAACGACGAGGCAGGACCGCGTGCTCGTCGACGGCGACCGCGTCGTTCGAATCGGCCGCACGTACCTGCGCATTCGCGACGCTGCGACCGCCGTGGCGCCCGAGCGCGAAGAGCCGCGCGCCGCCCGCACCTGGCACGCCGTCTTTGCGATGACCATCGTGCTCGTGGCGCTGACGCTGCTCGAGACGTGGATCGAGGACACCGGCGAGTCGAAGCTCTCGACCTACGTGTTTTCGCTGTTCGCCGCCGGCGCCTTCGTGCTCGGCTGGACGGCGCCGTGGGCCGTGCTCGCGCGCATCTTCGGCGGAATCGCGCGCTTCGAACGGCACCTGTACATCGGAATCGTCGGAATCCTCGCGCTGGTCGTCGTCGGACAGGTGGTCGAGCAGCTCGCCTACTCGTTCTCGCTCACGAGCCTGTCGGTGGTCGAGTCGTTCGGCTTCTGGGTATGGCTCGCGGCGCTCAGCTTCTTCCACCTGCGCGAGATCGGGCCGCGACATCTCGCGGTCAAGGGCGCCGTGGTCAGCACCTTCGCCGTGCTCGGCATCGGCGGACAGATGCTCACCCAGGCGGAGTCGAGCGGCCTGCTCGGCTCCCAGGTCGCCGTGACGGCGCTCAAGCCGCCGTATCTGCGCGTCGCCTCGCCCGAGAGCGGCGACGACTTCTTCGCCGAGGTGGAAGCGCTCCGGCCGAAGCTCGAGCGTGCGCGGACCGAGGAACAACCCTCCGGCGGATTTCTCGACGATCTCGATCTGGACTAAGCGTCGCGGCAGGAAGCCATTCGCCGGGCCGCAACGCCGGGCAGGAGGATCCGGGGAGACTCCGATGACCGCTCCGACGAACGCAACGAGAACCGAACGAGACACCTTCGGATCCATCGAAGTTCCCGGCGACAGGCTCTGGGGCGCGCAGACGCAGCGTTCTCTCCAGCACTTCGCCATCTCGGTCGAGCGCATGCCGCGCGAGCTCGTTCTCGCGCTCGCGCACGTCAAGCGCGCCGCGGCCGTCGTGAACGTGGAGCTCGGCGGGCTGAAGGACCGCACGGGCAGCGCGATCGTGGCAGCCGCCGACGAGGTTCTGGCGGGCGCACACGACGACGAGTTTCCGCTCGCCGTCTGGCAGACCGGCTCCGGCACGCAGACCAACATGAACATGAACGAGGTGCTCGCCAACCGCGCCAGCGAGCTGCTGGGCGGCCCGCGCGGCGAACAGCGACTCGTGCACCCGAACGACGACGTCAATCGCGGACAGTCCTCGAACGACGTCTTTCCGGCCGCGATGAACGTGGCTGCGGCCGAGGCTATCGTGAAGCGTGTCGTGCCGGCGACGTCGCGGCTGCGCGAGACGCTGGCGCAGAAAGCCGCCGCGTTTGCCGGCATCGTCAAGATCGGGCGCACCCACCTTCAGGATGCGACGCCGCTCACGCTCGGACAGGAGTTTTCGGGTTACGTCGCGCAGCTCGATCACTCGCTGCGTCACCTCGACGCAGCGCTCCCGCATCTCTTCGAGCTCGCCATCGGCGGAACCGCAGTCGGCACCGGCCTCAACACGCACCCGCAGTTCGGCGCGCGCGTCGCCTCGGAGCTTGCGCGTGCGACCGGAATGCCGCTCGTGTCCGCGCCGAACAAATTCGAGGCGCTCGCCGCGCACGACTCGCTCGTACACGCCCACGGCGTCCTCAAGTCGCTCGCCTGCGTGCTGTTCAAGATCGCGAGCGACGTGCGCCTGCTCGCGTCGGGTCCGCGCTGCGGGATCGGAGAGATCACCATCCCCGAGAACGAGCCGGGCAGCTCGATCATGCCGGGCAAGGTGAATCCGACGCAGTGCGAAGCGCTGACGATGGTCGCCGCGCAGGTGCTCGGCAACGACGTCGCCATCGGCGTAGGCGGTGCCGGCGGCCACCTCGAGCTCAACGCCTTCAAGCCTCTTCTCATCCACAACTTCCTGCAGAGCGCGCGGCTCCTGGCCGACGGCGCCGCCAGCTTCGAACGGCACTGCGCGGCGGGGATCGAGCCCGACCTGGAGCGCATCCGCGAGCTGACCGGCAAGTCGCTGATGCTGGCGACTGCGCTCAGCCCTCACGTCGGCTACGACGAGGCGGCGCGGATCGCGAAGTCGGCGCACGCGAACGGGACGACGCTTCGCGAAGCCGCGATCGCTTCGGGACGCGTAACCGCCGAGCAGTTCGACGAGTGGGTGCGGCCGGAGGAGATGGTGGGAAAGCGCTGAGCCGGCTCGCGTACGTGGGATCAGGATAGACTCGTGACGGTAGCGACCAACCGCCTCGTACTGGCCGGCCTGACGATCGCGTCGAGCACCGCCTTCATCCTGGCGTTCCCGCCGTACGGGATCCCCGTGCTGCCGTGGGTCGCGCTCGTTCCGCTGCTGGTCGCACTGCGGCAGGCGAAAGACGTCACGACCGCCTGCCTGCTCGCCGCCCTGTGGGGGCTCGCTTCCGCCTACGGCATCACGGCGTGGCTGCCGCGGGCGATTGCCGAATACTATCAGCAGCCGTTCCTGCTGGGCCTCGGCCTGTTCGTCTCGGCGTCGGCGTGGATGGGAGCGCTGCAGTACGCGCTGTTCGCCGCAGCCTGCCGTCTCGTCGCAGGCGCACGATCGCCGTCACCCTTTTTCGTCGCCGCAGCGTGGGTCGCCGCCGAGCTCGGACGTTGCCGGCTCTTCGGCGGAAACCCATGGGGACTGCTCGGCTACACCCTCGCCGACCCGCTTGCCGGTCCTTCTGCCTCGGCGATCGACGGGGTGCTGCGCCTGCCGGTGCAGATTGCCGATCTCGGCGGCGTGTACCTCGTTTCGTTCGTGCTGGTCGCGTGGAACGCAACAGTCGCCGATCTCGTGGTCGCGCTGTGGCGCCGCCGCGCCGCACCGGGCGAGCGACAAGAGAGCGCGATCTCTCGCCTTCCCGCTGTCGCGGTGCTCGTCGTGATGTCCGCCGTGTACGGGTACTGGCGAGTTACGGCGCCTGCGCCCTCTGCCGCCGGTCCGGTCGTCGTCTCCATCGTGCAGGGCAACGTGAATCTGGGCGCGACGTGGCGTGCCGAGCTGTACGGCCGCAACTTCGACGTGTACCTGAAAGGCACGCTCGAAGCCCTCGACGCGTCACCGCGTCTCGTGGTCTGGCCGGAGAACTCGATGTCGTTCTTCGTCGAGGACGAGCCGCTCTATCGGAAGGCCATCGCGCGCGCGCTCACCGCTTCCGGTGTCCAGCTCGTCGCCGGAGGTCCGAGCCACACGGCAGGCGGCGATCCCCAGTACTACAACAGCGCGTTCCTGTTCGCGCCGAGCGGCGACATTCTGGCTCGCTACGACAAGGAGAAGCTGCTGCCGTTCGCGGAGCATTTTCCGTTCGGGATGATCCAGTTCCTGCGGCGGTCGTTCGGAAGGGTGCGCGAGTTCACGCCGGGCTCCCGGCCGGAACCGTTGCCGACGGTGGCCGGTGCCGCCGGAGTGCTGATCTGCAACGAGATCATGTTCGCGGAGCTGCCGATCGATCGCGTGCGCGCCGGCGCCGGTTTTCTCGTCAACCTGTCCAACGACACCTGGATCGCGGACGACGTCTATTCCCTGAACCACCTCGCCATCGGCGCGATCCGGGCGATCGAAACGCGCCGGAGCCTCGTCCGTGCGTCGACGAGCGGGCCCTCGGCCTTCGTGGACGCGACGGGCCGGGTCCGCGCCGTCTCGGGAAGCGACCGCAGCGCGGTGCTGACCGCGAGCGTTTCGTCGGCATCCGGACTCACACCGTACGTGCGCTTCGGAGACTTGTTCGCATTCGTCGCGCTCGCCGTGGTGGTGCTCCGCACTCTCCACTCCGCGCGCGGGACGGCGCGGTTGCCGTCGGGAAGCAGCGACTGACCGGACAAGGCCTGTCGCAGTTCCTTCGTTCTTGCCTCGGGGAGGGCGGTTGGCTTCGTCGAGCACCGGGTCCCGACACGCTTACTCAGGACAGTTCAGGATCACTCCCTGCCCGACGGCCTTGCGAAGCACCAGCAGCG
>CAYYVZ010000104.1:0-2185 GCA_964475235.1 uncultured Myxococcales bacterium
CGCAATCGGGATCCGTCCCCGATTTCACTCGAGGAAGGCGAAGCAGTCGTAGGGCTGGGGGCAATTCGGGGTGGTGGGCTGGCCGACGGCGGCGCGCAGGATGGCGAGTGCATCGGCGGCCGTGATTCCGCCTACGCCGTTGAAATCGCAGAGCCACAGCACGCACGTTGCGCTTCCGACCGAGGTCCGCAGCGCGGCGAGCGCGTCCGGCGCGGTGACCGACTCGTCGGCGTTCGCGTCGCCGCACAGGTCCGGCACCGACTCGCCGCAGTCCACCACTTCGACGGCGCCGATGTCGCAGTCGGCGCCCTGGGGCCGCGGCGCGCCGCGCTGGTCGTCGTCCGGACAGCTTTCCTGTTCCGTCGCATCGACGGCGATGGAGCCCGGCGCCGGAACCAGCGTGTCCATCAGGCCGCCGTTGTTCCGAAGCGGTCCGAGCATTGCGTCGGCAGACTTCTGGTCGGTCAGCTCCGTCAGGAAGTCCTCGCAGGAGTCGTCGTCCGAGATGTTGTGCCCGCCGGATGCGATCGTGCCCGGCTCTTCCTCGGGAATGTCGCAATTGGCCGCCGCCGAGCCGGCCTCGAGAATCGTGTTGGCGATCAGCGTCGAACCGTCGCTGTATTGAAGTACCGACGCCGTCGGCGACGCTCCACCGACGATCGTCGCGTTCGTGATCGCCACGTCGCCTTCGCCGTGGGCGATCGACGCGCCGATCAGGCCCTCGTTTGCGAAAAACGTGCTCGAGACGACCGTCGTCGTTCCGCTCACGGAGGCGATCCCGCCTCCGGCGCCGACGGCGGTGTTCCCGCGCAGCAGCACCCGCTCCAGGCCGGAGGTTCCTTCGTTGTAAAGACCGCCGCCGTCGCCGCCCGCGTCGTTCTGCTGGATCAGGCTGTCGGCGATCTCGAGCGTAGCCGCGTTGAAGACGAAGAACGCGCCGCCGCCGTTGACCGCCTGATTGCCCGAGACGAGCGAGAATCCGAGCGTGGACCTGGCCGCCGGAAGCAGTCCGCGGTCGAGCACCGTCATGGCGCCACCGTCGTAGGCGTCGTTTCCCGCCATCGTGCCGCCCGTGAAGATCACCTGCCCGCCGTCGTTGTAGATGGCACCGGCGTAGGCGCCGGCCTTGTTGCCGTCCACGCTCACGTTGGTGAGCGTGAGGTTGCCCTTGAAGTTGTAGATACCGCCGCCGTCTCCGACCGCCTCGTTGCCGCTGATCTCGGAATCCTCGATCGTCACGGTCGAGTTGTTGACGTAGAGCCCGCCACCGTCGTTCTGGGCTCGGCTGCTCTCGATCGTCACGTTCTCCATCGAAAGGATGCTGTTCAGCGTGTAGACCGCGCCGGCGTTGCCCGCGGCCTTTCCGTCCCGGATCGCGAGGTTGGCAAGGTGCAGCGTGCTGAACGAGTTCAGGATGACGACCGCATCGCCTCCGCTCAGCGTGATGTCGCCGCCGCCGTCGATCGTGATCTCCTTCAGGATGTTCGGCAGCGCCGACGCGAGAAGAATCGTCGCCGGCCCGCAAGTGAACGTAATGTCGCCCCCGCTGGCAGCGTTGGCCTCGTTGATCTTCGAACGGAGCTGGTCCGGACCGCCGTTGTCGCCGCAGTCCGAGACGACGTAGTCCACGGCGAAGGCCGGTTCCGCCATGGAGAGCACGGCGACGAGCAGGTTCGAGGCGACGATTGCGGCGGTCTTCAAGCGGCTTTCTCCCCCGCGGCCGCACGGCGGCCGCTGTCTCCGGACAGAACTACCTGAAGAAAACGGGCGGGCACAGTACGGAAACCGATTTTTCGGGTCAGCGAGCGGTCGTGGCCGTCTTCTCGCCCTTTTTCGGCGGCGGCACCGGTGAAGTCTCCCCCGCTGCGGCCGCGTTGCGCTCCCCGATCACCTCGGCCGCGGGCTTCAGCGTCCACGCCCCTTCGACGTCGAGCATCAGCACGTTGTCATGGAAGTTCACGAGCGTGCTGCGGTGGCCGACGCTGATGTAGCCCGAACCGGACTCCTTGATCAGCTCGTACATCCGCTGCTCGTTCTCCTCGTCGAGGGCGCTGGTGGCTTCGTCCAGGAAGACGAAGCGCGGCCGGCGAAGCAGCACGCGCGCGAAGGCGATGCGCTGCTGCTCGCCGATCGAGAGCGTGTTGGTCCAGTCGATCTCGCTCTCGAGGTCGTCGTCCACCCGGCT
>CAYYVZ010000104.1:2195-13977 GCA_964475235.1 uncultured Myxococcales bacterium
AGGTTCACCTTCCCGACGACCTTGCGGATGTCCTCGTCGCTGATCTTCGACTGGGGGTACGGGTAGAGAAGCTGTTCCCGCAGCGTCCCCTCGATCATGTACGGACGCTGCGGAAGAAACATCAGCTCCGACAGCGCCGGCCGCTCGAGCGCTCCGACTCCGGTCGGCCACAGGCCTGCGATCGTACGCAGCAGCGAGCTCTTGCCGGACCCGCTCGGGCCCATGACGAGCAAACTCTGTTTCTTGCGCAGCTCGAGCGTGAGGTCGTGCACGAGCTCGCGGTTGTCATTCGGAGTACAGACGGTGAGGTCGTCGAGCTTGACGATGCGGCTGTCTTCCTCGATCTCGAGCTGCGATTCGTCCTGGATGCGCTTCTCCTCGGCGTCGAACTCGTCGAGGTTGGACCAGAGCTGACCGACACGCTGCGTGTTGGCGAGGTACTCGCTGAGCTGCTCGAACTGCGTGATGATGAGCGAGACCGCCGCGAGCACCTGCGCAAACGCCCCGGCTGCCTGGGTGACCACGCCGAACTCGACCTCGCTGCGCATGTACATCTGCGCGACGATCGCGGTGGGAATGACGAGCGCCGCGTAGTTGTAGCTGTTGGTGAAGAATCCGAGGTTCCGGTTCCACGAGATGATCGTGACCGTATTGCGCAGCACGCGAATCAGTCGCCTCAGAAGATCGGCATGCTCGCGCCGCTCGCCCCGGTAGAATGCGATCGACTCGGCGTTGTCGCGTACCCTCACGAGGCCGTAGCGCAGGTCTGCTTCCATTCCATACTGGCGGAAGCGCAGCTTCACGAGGCGGCGGCCGATCAGAATGGTGCCCACCGTGCCGGTGACGGCGTAGAGCACGAGCACGACGACGAGCAGTTTCGAGATCGACCAGAGCACGCCGACGAACGCGATCAGCGTGACGAACCCATTGAGGGCAATCAGGAGGAACGTGAGGGACTTCGTCGTGAACAGCCGCACGTCCTCGCCGATGCGCTGGTCGGGGTTGTCGAGCGCGTCGGTGCCCCGCATTCGGTAGTACGCGCGGTTGTGGAAGTAGCTCTCGATCATGTGCTCGGACAGCGATTCGCGCCACAGCAGCGAGAGGCGTTCCTCCATCCAGCGGTAGAAGACGCCGATCGGCACGGCCAGCGCGAACGTACACAGGTACCAGACGAGCGCGCGGTGATAGGCCGGAGCGTCCTTGTCGGAGATCGCCGTCATGAAGTCGCGGCCGGCGTAGCTCATGAGCACCTGCACGGCGCCGACGGACAGGGCCAGCCCGAGCACGAGGACGAGGAAGTAGCGTGCCTTCCGGCGCTGGCGCGAATGGAAGAAGAACGCCCCCGCAACGCTCAGGAACTCTCGTACGGTCGTGCCGAAGGGTGGCTTGTCCTGCGGCCGGTCCGCTTCGAGGTCCGGCGCCGATGGGATGTGTTTCGCCATGGTGTGTTACTCGAACGCTAAGGATCTTTGCCGCTTGCGACAAGTCGATGACGCTCTCCGACTGGCGAACGTTCACGCTTTGCCGGCGCGACCGGGTCGCAAAATCTCGCGATCCGCACGGATCGGGTACCGCACCCGTATGCAGGATCGAAGCGCACACCTACAATGCAGGGTGCTTCGTGCGGCGCACGCTCACCCGGGTCGGCTCGGGCACGTACCCAGCGAGAGAGCCCCAAACGGCCGAAACCAGCCCGAGAGATTCCGAGAGTCCCCAAGAGTCCGAAAAGAGTTCCCCAGAGTTCCAATGACTGATGCCCGCTTCGACTCGATGCTCGAACTCGCCACGCTCCGGCGCGAGAACGAGCTTCAGCGCGAGCGCGTCTTCTCGTCCGAGGCGCGCTACCGGCGTCTGGTGAACGCGAAGACGGATGCCCTCCTCGTGAGCCAGGCGAAGCTGTCCGAGGAGCTGGCGACGGCCGAGAAGATGCAGCGCGTGAGCACCATGCTCGTGGACAGCGACGACGAGCAGAGCCTGTTCGAGCAGATCCTGGACGCGGCCGTGGCCCTGATGAGCTCCGACTTCGCGAGCATCCAGATGCTCCAGCGGCCTGAGGCGGGCGGGCCGGATTGCCTGAGACTCCTCGGGCACCGCAATTTCACGCCGGCGGCCGCCGCGCACTGGGAGTGGGTCAGCACGTCGTCCTCCACCCCGTGCGGGGAAGCCCTGCTGCAGCACAAGCGCCAGGTGGTCGGAGACATCGAAGAGGCCTACGGGAAGGGCAGCAGCGACCTGGCACATTTCTCGGAATGCGGAATGCGGGCGGCCCAGAGCACGCCCCTCGTATCACGATCGGGGAAGCTCGTAGGGATGGTGTCCACGCACTGGCGCCGGCCCCACGTCCCTGCGGAAGCGGATCTGCGCCGCTTCGACGTGCTCGCGCGTCTGGCGTCCGACTTCATCGAGAGGCGCCGCGTGGTGGCCGATCGCGAGCAGCTCCTCGCCGACACCGAGCGCGCGCGCGAGGAAGCCGAGAGTGCCAACAAGGCGAAAGACGAATTTCTCGCCGTGCTGTCACACGAGCTTCGATCCCCGATGAACGCGATGATCGGCTGGCTGCACATCCTCAAGACCGCCGGCAAGCACGACCCCGACCTGGTCGCGAAGGCCGCCGACACCATCGAGCGCAACATCCACGTGCAGGCCCAGGTGATCAACGACCTGCTCGACGTCTCGCGCATCATGAGCGGCAAGCTGCAGCTCGACCAGGAGCGCGTCGATCTCGGATCGGTACTGATGACGTGCGCGGAATCGCTCCGCCCGTCGGCGGCCGGCAAGCAGGTGGCACTGAAACTCCAGGTCGAGCCCGAGGCCGACGCGATCGGCGACGCCGCGCGGCTTCAGCAGGTAGTCGGCAATCTTCTCGGCAACGCCATCAAGTTCACGCCGACCGGCGGCATCGTCACGGCCACGGTCGAGGGCGATCTGTCGGTCGTCCGCATCGTCGTCGAAGACACGGGTTCGGGAATCGCGCCCGAGTTCCTGCCGCATCTGTTCGAGCGGTTCCGCCAGGCCGACAGCTCGACGACGCGCCGCCACGGCGGACTCGGCCTTGGCCTCACGATCGTGAAGAACGTCGTCGAGCTTCACGGCGGACGCGTGGAGGTCGAAAGTGCAGGCGTCGGTCGCGGCGCACGCTTCACGGTGACGCTTCCGCGTGCGGAGAAGCGAATGCCCAAGGCGGCGGCGCCGCCCGGCATCCTGGCGCCGGTGAGAATCGGCAATGGCCTCGCCTCGATCGACGTCCTGCTCGTGGACGACGACGCCGATTCGCGCGCGGCGCTCGAGCTGGCCTTCGAGGAACGCGGCGCGCAGGTACGCACGGCGGCATCCGTGCGCCAGGCCCTCGAGGCGTACAGCGCCCGGCCCCCCGACATCCTCATCAGCGACATCGGCATGCCCGGCGAGGACGGTTACGTGCTGATTCGCGCGATCCGCGAGCGCGAAGAAGGAAAGACGCGTCGCACGCTCGCGATCGCGGTCACCGGATTCGCGGGACGTCAGGATCGCGAGACGGCGCTGCGCGCCGGGTTCGACGAACACGTCGCCAAGCCGGTGGAACCGGAGGCGCTGTTCGAGTGCGTGCGGGTGCTCGAGGCTTCGCGCGGGGTTGGGGTTGTGGCGGGGCGGTGACGCGCCCGCCGACAGCGTGAAATTCATGCCATCCCGGAGATAGCCCACGGATCCGGTCCTGGGGTACGCCTCCGCAATGCCGGACTGTACTCCCACCGGACTCGCCACGGTCGACCAGCGGGTCCCGCCGCCGGTGCTGGCGCCATGAGCCCGACTGTCCTTCGAAAGGGCCCTTACCGCTTCTACTTTTTCTCGCGAGAGGAGCAGCGAATGCATGTGCACGTCGAATGCGACGCCGGCGAGGCGAAGTTTTGGCTTGAGCCAGTAGTGGAAGAAGCGCAGACTTCGCGACTGAGTCGTCGCCATGTGCGCGAGATTCGAAGGTTGATCGAGGAGCACCTGGATGAACTCCGCAACGCGTGGATCGAGCATTTTGAAAGTTGAAGTCACGCGTATCGGCGACTCGGGACTCTGGTTGACACTCGATAGCGAGGAACTCGAGCTCCCGTTCGACGAGTTCCCCTGGTTCCGAGGGGCTAGCGCTTCCGCAGTCCGAAATGTCGAGAGGCCGTTCCCCGATCGACTTCGGTGGCCCGAGCTCGACGTCGATCTGGCCGTCGAATCGATCCGTCACCCGGAGAGATTCCCCCTTGTCTCTGCGGCGACACGCGCCCGTTGACGCCCTGTAGACTTGGGAGCAGCCCCGCCTTGACTGTCGACGCGTGCCGCTGAAGCTTGTGCCCGCATGCCCGTCGGAGACATCCAGTACGCCCGGAGCGGCGACGTAGACATCGCGTGGTCGCTCACGGGGGACGGCCCCGTGGACATCGTCTTCGTCCCCGGCTTCATTTCGCAGCTCGATCTGCTGCGCGAGCTTCCCATGTTCGCCACCATCATGAGCCGGCTCGAGCGCATCGGCCGGGTCGTGACCTTCGACAAGCGCGGCACCGGACTTTCCGGCCGCGATCTCGGGTTCGGAAGCCTCGCCGAGCGGATGGACGACATCCGCATCGTCATGGATGCGGTCGGCTGGAAGAAGGCTCACCTCTTCGGCATCTCCGAGGGCGGCCCGCTCTCGATCGTGTTCGCCGCCACGTATCCCGACCGCGTACTCAGCATGTCGCTGTACGGAACGTACGCGGCCCTCGGAGTGGACGAAAACGGCACGCTGAGGAGCGCGGACATCGCGCAGTTCCTTTCCCTGATTGAGCGCGACTGGGGAACCGGGAAGATCTTCGCCCGCTTCATCAACGCGCCCAACGACCCCTCGGTCAAGCGCCTGCTCGCGCGATACGAGAGAGCGTGCGCGTCGCCGAAGCAGGCGCGCGAGATCATGCACCGCAACACGCTCATCGACGCAAGGCCCATCGCACCGTCCGTGCGCATCCCGAGCCTGGTCATCCATCGGAGCGAGGATCCCATCGTGCTCATCGGTCGCGGCCGCGAGCTTGCGGGACTGCTGCCCGGCGCAAAGCTCGTCGAGCTTCCCGGCACGTTTCACTGCGGCTGGGATGCGCGCGAGTGGGCGCCTGCACTCGACGAGGTCGAAGAGCTCATCACGGGCCAGGCACCGGAAGAGTCTCCCTCCGAGCGCGTGCTCGCGACCGTGCTTCTGACCGACATCGTGGGTTCCACCCAGAGAGCCGCCGAGCTCGGCGACCGCGCCTGGCGCGACCTGCTCGACAGCCACGACGAGCGATCGGCGACGCTCGTCGAGCGCCACCGCGGACGCATCGTCAAACGCACGGGCGACGGTACGCTCGCGATCTTCGACGGCCCCGGACGCGCGGTGAAATGCGCGAAGGAGCTCGCGAGATCGCTCGCGGTCGCAGGAATCTCGATCCGCTCCGGCCTTCACACGGGCGAGATCGAGCAGCGCGGCGAGGACATCGGCGGAATCGCGGTGCACATTGCGGCGCGGGTTTCGGCGCTTGCCGGTGCGGGCGAAGTGCTGGTGTCGCGGACGGTGCACGACCTGGTGGCCGGGTCGGACTTGCGGTTTGCAGAGCGCGGGACGCATCCGCTCAAGGGTGTGCCGGGGGAGTGGCAGTTGTTCCAGGCGGTAACGGACGACCAAGCGTCGAGAGCGTAGAATTCCATGCATCCTCGTCCCGCACCATGGTTCCTGACCATCCTGGTCGCGATCGGCCTTCAGGCGATGCCGGCCGCTGCCGCTCTTGCACCGCCGCCGCAGCGCTGCATGGCAGCGAAGCTCCAAGCCGCATCGCAGGCCTACCAGTGCGCGCTCAAGGAAAGCGCCAGGATGGCGACGCGCGGAGAGGGCGACCTGGCGGAATGCGCCGAAAAGCTCACCGAGCGTTTCGCCGCCGCCGAGTTGAAAGGCGGCTGCCCCACGGCGGGAGATTCTGCGCTGGCAGTCGCGCGCGCCGAGTCCGCCGCCGCCGACGCGATCCTTCTGCTTGGCGGAGCAGCGGCGAGCACGGACGACGAGAAGCGGTGTCTCGAGAAGAAGGCGAAGTTCGCGGCCGTTTACACCCGTTGCCAGTCGAAGGCGCTCGGAACACGCATCCTCGGCACGTATCGCGGTCTTCGGGACGACTTCTCGGAATGCCGCGCCGACCACACCGCGCGCTCGTCGGAGCTGGAACTGGCCTACTCGTGCGCGAGCGTCGGGGAAGCCGGCGACGTCCAGCAGGCGTCGGGAGCCGGCTACGGATTTCTTCCGGGCGTCGAGTGGACCTCCGCGGATCTGGATGGGGCCCCGCTTGCGGGAGCGCGCCTCGTCGGCGCCCGGCTCACTTCCGTTCGTCTTACCGGTGCAGACCTTCGCGGCGCGGACCTGACCGATGCGCAGTTCGAGAACGTGACGATCGTGTCCACGGATCTTCGAGACGCCGACTTGAGTGGAGCCAGTGTAAGGAACGTCGATTTCGGGGGCTCCGCATTCGGCGGCGCCACGCTCGGCACGGCGACGCTCGAAAGCATTCTTTCGTCTTCCGTTCCAAGCTGTCCCGTCGATCTGCCTGCGGAATGGACCTGTCTCGGCGGCTTCCTGCTGGGGCCGACGGCCCTCCTCGACTACGACGACCTCAACGGACTCGATCTCACCGGCCTCAATCTTTCGAACGCCAGGTTCTTCCGCGCGAACCTGCGGGATGCGATTCTGGCGAACGCGAATCTTTCGAATGCGAATCTGCAGGTGGCCGATCTGCGAGGGGCGAACCTTGCCGGCGCGAATCTGTCGAACGCAGTGATCTCGGAAACCTACGGGTCGACCCTCGTGTCATGCCCGGCGTCGCTACCGGCATCGTACGACTGCATCATGAACAACCTCGTCGGGCCCGGGATGTGGGTGGCCGACTGCGACCTTGCCGGGGCCGACCTCGGCGGGATGAATCTGTCGAGCATGCGTTTCATCGCCTGCGATCTGCGCGGGACGGTGTTCAGCGGCTCGGGGATGTACGGCACCCTGATCGGCCATCTCGATGCGACGGGCGCAGATTTCAGCAGTGTCACGCTACGCGACGCGACCATCATCCAGGCCAACCTGACAGGCGCAGACTTTGGCGGGGCTCACATCGAGGATGTGGCCTGGATCATCGACATCTGTCCGGATGGCATCGAAAGCACGAGCGTTCCGGGGACGTGCTGCGGACATCATGTTGGGGCGGCGCCGGCGTATTGTGAGTGATTGGGCGGAGGTCGGACAGAGCGCGCCGCTCGCAGCTGTTCGACGCGCTGCCGGTCAACGGAGGCAGCCGGGTCTCGACGTTGAGCTCGAGCGAGCTTCCCGTCGCCGGATGCGCTCTGGATGCGGAAATCCCCAGGGGCAATCGTTCGATCGGCTAAGCGACGGAAAAGTAAGCGCGCCCGACAAGAGTCGAACTTGTAACCCCCAGATCCGTAGTCTGGTGCTCTATCCATTGAGCTACGGGCGCGTGTCCTCAGGACGAGGAAGCGAGGCTTATAGCCACCCCATTTTCGCAGCGCAAATCAGCGCGGCGGAGGGCCCCAGGGGCGGGAAACCCCGGGCGAGCGAAGTCAGAACGTCTCGGTCTCCGTCGTCGTGACCGACTCTTGCTCGATCTGGCGCTCGTCGATCTGCTTTTCGATGTCGCCGAAGTGCGCGCCGCCGCCTTGCTGCTGCTGCCAGGTCTCGCCGCTGCGCATCTGCGAGAAGCACTCCGGCACGAAGCGCAGCGAACGTACCGCCGCGAGCAGCTCGGGGCTGTCCACGTCGGGAAGGTCCATCTGCGACGTCGCCCAGTCGAAGCTGAGCACCCACGGGTCGAGCCACAGGCTCGCGATCATGTGACGCTGGTCAGCGGGCTGCGCCTTGCCGACGCCGGCGCGGCGGCCCATGCGACCTTCCCAGCGCCACAGGGCCCACAGTCCCGTCTCGTTCTTGCGCAGGCTCGGCGTGGGCGAGCTCTGCTTCTCGAACTTCGGCCGGATGAAATCGAGCTCGAAGCCGACGAACGCACGCAGTGCGTCCTCGCCCGTCATGCCGGAGACCGCGAACGCTTCCTCGCGGTTGTCCGTGAGGTAGAGCTTGAAGCGATAGGCGCCCTTGTGCCACAGCACGTAGTCGGCGGTCGCCGACTGCAGCAC
Organism: uncultured Myxococcales bacterium; assembly: GCA_964475235.1. Lineage (GTDB taxonomy): Bacteria > Desulfobacterota > Binatia > UBA1149 > CAITLU01 > DATNBU01. The sequence goes on from CAYYVZ010000104.1 coordinate 10,341, forward strand.
CCAGTCCGAGCCCGGCAGGTCGATCACGAAGCAGGGCCGGTCGATCCAGTTGTGCGCGTAGCGGTAACCGTAGCTGGTGGCCTGCGTGAAGTAGGCGGGCGCGGCATCGACGCCCTCACCGCGGGCGCCGCGGGGAACGGGCGAGGTCGAGCATCCCGCAAGGAGAAACAGTCCGGCGAGGGTCCCAAGAAGCACAGTCTGCTGGTTCAAGCGGCGGTCCTCTCCGGTGACAACGTTCGTGTCCTGCCTTCGGGATTTTAGTGGCGGAGAGGGAGGGATTCGAACCCTCGGTAGGATTTTGTCCTACGCCCGCTTAGCAAGCGGGTACCTTCGGCCACTCGGTCACCTCTCCGGGGAAGGAACGCCCACTAATACCTGACCACCGAACCGTCTCAACCGGACTGGCGGGCCGCCTCTTCTTGCCGGAAAGCCTGGATTCGCTCCCGCGCCATCGACGTACGCGAGCCGAAAAGCTTCGCTCTCGGCGGCAACGAGCTCGAACGGTGCGAGGCGGAATCGCCCTCTAGCGGACGTCTGCCCCCACCAGCCGGTCCGCGATGATGATCGAGTACGGCAGCAGGGTGAGCAGGTCGGTTCCTTCCTGCGCGAGCCAGTGCGCCAGGATCGGGTGAGGAACGGCCAGGATGTTGGTTGCGAGCAGGTCCGCCGGAATGCCGCGCTTGAAGATGCCCTCGTCCATTCCCTGCTGGCAGATGTTGGTCAGCAGCTTGTGGAACTCGGCCTGCCTCAGCAGGGCCTCGTCGGCGAGCTTGGTGCGCAGCTCCCACTGGAAGCCGTTGGTCGCCGACACGTAGAGGCGGAACTGGCGCGAGTAACGGTGGAAGTGCTCGAAGTAGTAACCGACGACCGCGTGAACTTTCTCGATCGGGCCGCGCGCCGCGGCCACCCGCTCCTCCATGTGGTCGAAGAACGTGTCCTGGGCGCGCGAGATGACCGCGCGGTACACGTCCTCCTTCGAGCGGAACAGGTTGTAGAGGGTGCCGACCGAGATCTCGGCCCGCTGGGCGATCTCCTCCACTGAGGCTCCGGCGAAGTTCGTCTCCGCAAATACCTCCTCCGCGGCGTCGAGGATGAGGTTCAGCCGGAACTGCTGCTCCCTTTCCTTGCGGCTGAGCTTGCGTGCTTCTTCTGGAGTGTGGTCCGACACGGGTCCTCGTTTTTCAGAGAAATGAAGTGCTGTTCCAAGTCGTATAGGCCGTCGGCAACGACTGAGTCAATTCAACTCACGCTACTCTACCCGCCCTTTTTCGCTGTGCACAGGCGAACCTGGCCGTGCAGGCCTGCTGGGCCGAAATCGCGCACAAATGCGATGACTTGGGCCTGCAATGCGACTTTGCACGATGAGGCGCGATTGGCCCCTTTGGGCTTCCCATGAGTGGCGATCTTCACGCGGCGGGAATGGCTAAGCGCAGTTGCCCCAGGACTGCAAGACGATATTTCCGTTTTTTCAGCGACTTATAGCGTCCCCCGAAATAGCCACCGCCCCATAAGGAGCGGACCCAGGTGACCAGAATGGCGCGTCCGCTCCACTACTTACGTCACTTGCCGCAGTCATCCTGGCGGCACGCTTCTTGTTACATAAGACGGCACGAAAAAAGGGGGATCGACCAATGCAGCAGGAAAACACCGCCACCATGAAAGCACCGACGACGACTCCGCAGCGCCGCGAGCCCAATCCTTACGGCGGCAACTTCATGCTGACGCCGTCTCTCATGGAGTACCTGACTCCCGACCTCACGCTCCCCGAACAGTACTACATGCGGCACCAGGGCGACGACGGCATGGGCCCCGAACGCGCCCTCATGTACGCAGTCCTCAAGGACGCCATCCGCTCCTTCTACAAAAACGTCGGCGCCACCCGCCGCAAATACAAGAAAGTCCTCCTCGAGGCCGAGACCTGGCTCTCGGAGGATTCCTGGGACTACCCCTTCTCCTTCCTGGTCATCTGCGAGACCCTCAGCATTGACGCGCTGTGCCTCCGCTCCCGCCTCTTCGCGTGGAGGGAAGCCGAGCTGCGCCGTCGCACGATGACCGGGGAGAAGTCTGCCCGCCCGAGCGGCCGCAGCCCCTTCCCGTCGCCGATCCACTCCGACAACGATCTTTCGATCGACGTGGACATCGATCTCGATCAGGACGCGGACCTCGGCTTCAGCGGCGACGAGCAGGAAGCCTGGGACGGCACGGTGATCAGCCTCGAGGACGTCTCGTACGAGGAGTCCGCAGGAGTCGCCGCCTAGGCGACCCGAGGCTCGAATCCCCGCGGATGGGGTCTCTTCCCCCCAGAGACCAAGCCCCATCCGCAGCTTGCGCCGCTCCCCCAGGACGCGCGAGCCACTAGCGGCGATCCGCTCTCCCCGGCGGATCGCCGCATTTTTTTGTCCCGCGCCCGAAATCGGAAATCGGGGACGGATCCCGATTCGGCGGTTCCGCGCGAGAGACCGCGGACCGGAGCTGCATCGGCAAGCCGCGAGTCCAATTCCGGAGTCTTCAGGCGCGCAACGCGCGCCGCTTCCAATCTCTCTCTCTGCATTCCAGGCTGAACGTTCGTGAAGCGGCTCACTGTGAGTCACCTCGCATCGCCTCAACGACGTTGACGCTCACGTTGCTACCGTCCCAGGCTGGCCATGAGTCACCAGACGCGGTAGCTTGCGACCAGCCGCGCACCGGTGATCGAAGCCAGATCGGTTGGAGAAGCGAGCGACTTCGCTTCTCCGCGAGAACCGCAATCGCCGGGCTCAGGGGGCACCCATGATCGCACGCAAACTGGTGATCCTTCTCGCCATCACAGGATGGACGGGCGTCGCATTCGGCGCAGACCAGACCATTCTCGGCAAGCAGCTCGCGGTGAAGGATCCCTCGGAAGGGACCGATACCGCCAAGCGCAGCGTGCAGATCCAGGCCAAGGAAGACGACAGCCCCGATATGATCGTCGGCGATCCGACCACCGTCGGCGGCATCGTCGAAGTCTTCGTGGACGGCACGTCGCCTTCGTCGCAAACGTTCCTGCTCCCGCAGGGCACGTCCACCGCAACCGGCGAAGCCTTCTGGCAGGCCGACGGCTCGACGGCCTTCGTCTACTCCGATCCCGAAGGCGAGCAGAGCGCCGTCACTCACGCGAGCATCAAGCGCACCGCGTCGGGGAACGTCTCGATCAAGATCAAGATTGCCGGCAAGCGCGGCCCCCTCTCGATTCTGCCGCCGAACTCCGGCACCGAAGGTTGCGCCGCGCTGACGCTCGGCACCGGCAACCGTTACTCCATGAAGTTCGGCACCGACAGCACGATCGACAACGTCGGCGCCAAGAAGTTCCAGTCGAAGAAGCCGCAGTCCGAGGGTGTCTGCGTGCCCGCCGAGTGCGCGATCGACAACGGCGGCTGCGATCCGCTCACCGGCTGCGAGGCTCCCGCCGGCACGCCCGAGTGCGGCCCCTGCCCCGGCGGCTACACCGGCAGCGGCGACACGAGCTGCACCGACATCAACGAGTGCCAGGTTGGCAACGGCGGATGTGCCGCGGAAGCGACCTGCTTCAACGATCCCGGCTCCTACGACTGCGGCCCCTGCCCCGGCGGCTACACCGGCAACGGCGACACGAGCTGCACCGACATCAACGAGTGCC
>CAYYVZ010000105.1:0-13960 GCA_964475235.1 uncultured Myxococcales bacterium
CCCCCCTCCGCGAACACGGCGCTGGAGAAGTGAATCGGGCAATCGGGGACGGATCCCGATTGCGCTGCGCGCAATCGGGATCCGTCCCCGATTTCAGCTTCGGAGGTCGGCGAGCGTGCGGGCGAGGGCGCGGACGCTCGCGGGCGTGATCTCCGCGGCTTCGAGCCCGCTCAACCACGCGGGCGGAATCTCTTCCACACCGAGACGGGCGCCCGACAGGGCGAGCGTCATCGACACGATCGACGTGGCGTTGCCGCCGAGCCGCAGCGCCGCGACGGCCGCATCGGCGAAGCTGTCCGGATGGCGCGCGAAGCACAGCAGCGCCGTCACGACGGAACCGAGCGCAGTCTGGTTGTTCCCGAGACGGTCGACGATGACGGCGGGCGCCGCCTCCCGCTCGGCGAGCGACGAAGCCATCTCGAGGTGGGTGCGGTACTCGCGAACCTGAACCTCGGACGCGATCGTCTCGAAGAATCCCCGCGGCGCGAGCTCGGCGCCGCGCGAGTCGAGCGCAATCGCAACGGCGAGAGCGAAGATCACGGCGCCTTCGACCCCCAGCGAGTGTGTGTGCGTGACACCGGCGGCTTCCTCGGCGATCCACCGGAGCGTCGGAACGTCCTCGCCGTGGAGCAATCCGACCGCGACGCTGCGCGAAGCCGCACCGTTCCCGTAGCAACCGCGGCCCGCGTGTCCTGCCCCCGCTTCCTGCCACGACACGCCGGCCCGGAGGCGCGACAGCGCCAGCGACGTGCCTTGCCCGTAGCCGCGCACCTCGTGGTAGCGAGCGAGCAGCTTGCGGGCGAAGTCTTCTCCGTCGAGCTCCGGGTTCGCGGCGAGCGACTCGGCCAGCGCGACCGTCATCTCCGTGGTCGCACCGTACGAGCCGGGACGCAGCGCGAGCAGGTCTTCGGTGTGAGGATAGCGATGCGCAATGAGCCCGACCGAAGTGTTCTCGATCGAGGATCCGAGGCTGTCGCCGACCATCGCGCCGAGAAGCGCGCCTTCGAAGTGAGCGGAGAGATCGGCCATCGAAAAAACGGGGACGGGTACAGGTTTCGCGCAGGCAGGCCGCATCGGGCGCGGCAAGCTGCGAACGGACGCGCATGATGACAGAGCCGCGTTCCTCTCCAAACGCGGCCGCTTCTGTCCAAACGCGGCCGCTGCTCTCCAAACGCGGCCGCTGCTGTCCAAACGCGGCCGCTGCTGTCCAAGCGCGGCCGCTGCTGTCCGAACGCCGCGCCGTCGCGAGGCCGGCGGCCCAACGCCACGCGGCCGCGGATTTTTGCCTCGCGCCACTATTTGCCGTAATTCCCGACCTTCGTGCGCAAGCTCCTCATCACGGGAATCTCGGGCGGCCAGGGCCGGCTCGTCGCGAAGATGGCGATGCGGTCGCGTCCCGGCGGCGAGCCGTGGGAAGTCGTCGGCGTCGATCGCCAGAAGTGGCCGAGCGCACCCGAGGGCGTCGTCGTTCACCAGTTCGACATGCGCAAGCGCCGCTTCGAAGACGTCTTCCGCACCGACCGTCCCGACGCCGTCGTCCATCTCGCGTTCGTCAGGCACTTCCAGAGCGACCAGGCGACGCGCCACGAGATCAACGTCGAGGGCACCAAGCGCGTGCTCGAGCACTGCGCCGAATACGGCGTGAAACAGCTCGTGGTGCTCTCGAGCGCCTACGTCTACGGAGCGCTCCCGAGCAACGAGCGCTACATGGGCGAAGACCATCCGCTCAACGCCTCGCGCAACTTTCCCGAGATCCGCGACCTCTGCGAAGTCGAGGGCCTGGTCGGCGCCTTCCTGTGGCGCTACCCCGAGATCGCGACCTGCGTGCTCCGGCCCGTGAACACGCTCGGCCACTCGGTCCACAACGCAATCGGCCGCTACATGAAGCTCGCGATCGTGCCGACCATCATGGGCTTCAACCCGATGATGCAGTTCATCCACGAGGAAGACGTAGCCGAAGCCATCGTGGTCGCGCTCGAGAAGAAGGCGCGCGGCATCTTCAACGTCGCCGGTCCGGGCGCGGTTCCCCTCAAGCGCGCACTGAAGGAGATGGGACGCCAGCGCATCTCGATCCCGGATCCGTTCGCGCACCTGCTCATCCGCACGCTCTTCAACCTGAACATCTACCAGTTCCCGTCGGGTGCGATCGACTTCATCAAGTACCCCTGCACGGTCGGCGATGCGCGTTTTCGCGCCGCGACCGGCTACAAGCCGCGCCACACGCTTGCCGAAACCTTCGGCACGATGGCGATCTCGCCGGACTACTGACGATGCTGCGCTCCATCCTCGATCTTGCGTCCAGTGTTGCCGAAGGGGTCGGAGACGCCGCGTCGGAAGCGACGAAGTTCGCGTCCGATCTCGGCGCCGAAGTCGATGCGAAGGTGGACCGCATCCCGGCCGAGCTCAACGAGTACGGCTACGATCCCTGGGGCTACAGCCCGAAGGCGATGAAGCGTTTCATCCTGCCGGCGGCGTTTCTGTACCGGTACTACTTCCGCTGCGAGACGATCGGCCTCGAGAACCTGCCCGAAGGCCGCATGCTGCTCATCGGCAACCACGCGGGCCAGATGGCGTGGGACGGGCTGATGGTGACGACCGCATGCATCCTCGAAGCCCGGCCGCCGCGCCTCGTACGCGGCATGGGCGAGTACTGGCTCGGCACGCTGCCCTACCTCAGCGTCCTGCTCGACCGCATCGGCAGCGCCGTCGGCACGCGCCAGACCTGCATCGACATGCTGAACCACGGCGAGTGCGTGATGGCCTTCCCCGAAGGCGTGCGCGGCATGAACAAGATGTACGCCGACGCCTACAAGCTGATGGAGTTCGGCCTCGGCTTCATGCGCCTCGCGCTCGAGACCGACACGCCGATCGTGCCGGTGTCGATCGTGGGCTCGGAAGAGCAGAACCCGGGCATCGCCGATCTGAAGCCCGTCGCGAAGCTGCTCGGCATGCCGTCGTTTCCGATCACGCTCACGTTCCCGCTGCTCGGGCCGTTCGGCATGCTGCCGCTGCCCGTGCGCTACCACATCGAATTCGGCAAGCCGATGCGTTTCGAGGGTCACGCCGAAGACGAGGACGACGTCATCGAAGAGAAGGTGGAACAGGTGAAGGCCGCCATCTCCGCGCAGCTCGAACGCGGGCGCGCGCGGCGCACGAGCATTTTCTTCTGAGCGCACGCACCGCACTCTTCGCACGCAGCGCGCCGGCGGCACCGATCGCCGCCGTGAGCTTCCTTTGCCGCCTGCTCGCCGCGACGGCGTTCGCCGCGCTGGCCTGCCTCGCGGCGCCGCGCGAGGCCGCGGCCCACCTCGGCAACATCAGTTACGCGGACTTCCGCACGAGCGGCAAGGAGGTCCTGCTCAAGCTCCGCTACGCGGCTCACGTGACGCCGGGCGCGCCCGCCGACCCGGCGTGGATGAAAACCCGTCCGCAGGTGCTCGCGCTGCAGGGCCGCATCGAGTCGTGGCTTCGCGAGACGTCGGACATGAGCGCGGGCGGCAAGCCCTGCACCCTCACCGTCGACAACCTCGTCGGTCCCGATCCGAACGAAGATCTCGAAGTGCACGCGTACTGGACCTGCGACGTGGCCGAGGTCCGGGGCTTCCGCCTCGACTTTCATCCCCTCCAGGGCGTGATCGAAGACTGGCAGACGATCTGCTCGCTCACGCTGGGCGGCGAGACGTTCAGCACAGTGCTGACTCCCGCGACGACGAAATGGACGGTCGGAGACGCTGGGCCCGCGGCAGCGAGCGGTAACGCCGGGGAGACGGTTGCCGGCGAAGAAGGCGGATCCGCCTTCGCGCGCTTCTTCCACCTCGGCGTCGAGCACATCTGGACGGGCTACGACCACCTGCTCTTCCTGCTCGCGGTGCTGCTCGCGGGTGGCGGCATCTGGCGGCTCGCGGGCATCGTCACGTCGTTCACGATCGCACACAGCGTGACGCTCGGGGCCGCCGCGACGGGGCTCGTGCACCTGCCGGTGGCGCCGGTCGAAGCCGCCATCGCACTCAGCATCGTCTACGTCGCGTGCGAGAACCTTCTGGAGCTCGGAAGCGACCGGCGCGCGCTCGTGACGTTCGGATTCGGCCTCATCCACGGCTTCGGCTTCGCGAGCCTCCTGGCGGAGGCCGGACTTCCGGCCGGCGGTGTGTTCGTACCGCTGCTCGCGTTCAACCTCGGCGTGGAAGCGGGGCAGCTCGCGGTCGTCGCCGTCGTGGTGCCGATGCTGGCCGTGCTGCTTCGCGGTCCGCACGCGCGCCGCATCCGCAACGTGCTGTCGGTGCTCATCGCAATCGCCGGCGGCCTGTGGGCCGTCGAGCGCATCGCGGCGATGCTCGGCTGACCCGGAATCGGGGACGCTTGCTCGTACCGCTTCGCTGCACCGATTCCCTGTAGCCGGTACGGCGAAACGTCCCCGCCTCCCGCTCGCTTGGCACCGATTTTTCTGGTCAACTCCGCCGCCATGTCTTCCGGACCCGCGCCCGTTCTCTCCTTCGATCCCGCCCGGATTCGCGCCGCCGTCTTCGACTACGGCGGCGTGCTCATCGAAGGCGGCCCGAAGGAAGTCGCCGCGTTCGGAAGGCGCGTCGGTCTCGACGAGGAGGTCTGGAAGCCGCTCCGTCGCCAGTTCTTCGGCAACGAGGGTATCTGGGCCGAGCTCGAGCGCGGGGAAGTCGAGTACGCGGAGTTCGTGAGCCAGCTCCGCCAGGCCGTCACGAAAGCCGGCGGCAGCGTCACCGAGGATCAGGCGAGGAACTTCATGGGCAGCACGGAGCCGATGGGGCACCGCGCACGCCTGCGCCCCGCCATGCTCGACGCCGTTCGCCGCCTGCGCGGCTTCATGCCGACGGCGCTGCTCACCAACAACGTGAAGGAATGGCGCGCGGGTTGGGTGGAAGTGCTCGAGCCCGCCTCCCTCTTCGACCTCGTCATCGACTCCAGCGAGGTCGGCGCGCGCAAGCCCGAGCCGCGCATCTACGAGATCACGCGCGAGAAGCTCGGCGTCGCGCACGACGAAATCTTCTTCATCGACGACATCGGCCAGAACCTGAAGGCTGCGCGCGCGCTCGGCTGGAACACCGTGCTGTTCGACGATCCCGGCGAAGCCGTCGGCGTGCTCGAAGCGATGATCGCTGCGCAGCAGGCGAGCGGCGCCTCCCGCAACGGCCACGCCGGAAAGGCCTGAGAGCAACCCGCGTGCGCAAGCTTTCGAGCCAGGTCCGAACGTCGTCGCCCGAGTACCAGGAAAACAAGGCGCGCATGGAAGCGCTGGCCTCCGACCTTCGCGCGAAGCTCGAAGCGGCGCGCCGGGGCGGCAGCGAGTCGGCGCGCAAGCTGCACACGAGCCGCGGCAAGCTGCTCCCGCGCGAGCGCGTCGAGCGCCTGCTCGATCCGGGCGCACCCTTCCTCGAGTTGTCGCCGCTCGCTGCGAACGGGCTCTACGAAGACCAGGCTCCCGGCGCCTCGATCATCACCGGCATCGGCACGATCCACGGACGCCACTGCGTCGTCGTCGCCAACGATGCGACCGTCAAGGGCGGCACCTACTTCCCGATGACGGTGAAGAAGCACGTGCGCGCGCAGGAGATCGCCCTCGAGAACCGCCTGCCCTGCGTCTACCTGGTGGACTCCGGCGGCGCCTTCCTGCCGATGCAGGACGACGTCTTTCCCGATCGCGATCACTTCGGGCGCATCTTCTACAACCAGGCCAACATGTCGTCGCTCGGCATTCCGCAGGTCGCCGTCGTGATGGGATCGTGCACGGCCGGCGGCGCCTACGTTCCCGCCATGAGCGACGAAACCGTGATCGTGCGCGAGCAGGGAACGATTTTCCTCGCCGGCCCGCCTCTCGTGAAAGCCGCGACGGGCGAGGAAGTCACCGCCGAAGAGCTCGGCGGCGGCAACCTGCACACGGGAACGTCGGGCGTCTCCGATCACCTCGCCGAAGACGATTCCGACGCGATCCGCATTGCGCGCCAGATTTTCGAGAGCATGCCGAAGTCCGGCAAGTGCTACCTCGACGTCTCCGCGCCCGAAGACCCCGCTTACGATCCGGCCGAGATCTACGGCATCGTCAATCCGGACAACCGCCGCCCCTACGACGTGCGCGAGGTGATCGCGCGGGTCGTGGACGGCTCGCGCTTCGACGAATTCAAGGCCCGCTACGCGCCCACCATCGTCTGCGGCTTCGCGCGCCTCCATGGCCGCCTCGTCGGGATCGTCGCAAACAACGGCGTGCTGTTCTCGGAGTCGGCCCTCAAGGCGACGCACTTCATCGAGATGTGCTCGCAGCGCCTCATCCCCCTCGTGTTCCTGCAGAACATCACCGGCTTCATCGTCGGCCGCGAGTACGAAGCCAGGGGCATTGCCAAGGACGGCGCCAAGATGGTGACGGCCGTCGCGACCACGAAGGTTCCGAAGTTCACCGTGCTGATCGGTGCGTCGAACGGTGCCGGCAACTACGGGATGTGCGGCCGCGCCTACAGTCCGCGCCTTCTGTTCATGTGGCCGAACTCGCGCATCTCGGTGATGGGCGGCGAGCAGGCCGCCTCCGTGCTGCTGCAGGTGAAGCTCGCGCAGTACGAGAAGGAAGGCCGCGTGATGACGGAGGCCGAGCAGGCCGAATTCAAGCGGCCGGTGCTCGAGAAATACGACCGCGAGGGCAGCCCGTGGTACAGCACGGCGCGACTCTGGGACGACGGCGTGATCGATCCGCTCGATACACGGGCCACGCTCGCTCTCGCGCTCGCGGCCTCGTTCAACCGTCCGCCGGAGCAGACCAGCTTCGGGATCTTCCGGATGTGACCACGCCAGTGACCATGGGTGACGGCAGGAATACTCGATGACCAGACCGATCAAGAAGCTGCTGATCGCCAACCGCTCGGAGATCGCGTGTCGCATCGCGCAGACCGCGCGCGAGATGGGCATCGCGACCGTGGCCGTGCACTCGGAACCCGACACCGACGGCGAGCACGTGCGCGCCTGCGACGAAGCCGTCGCGCTCGGCGGTCGCGCGTCGGCCGAGAGCTACCTCGACGTTTCGAAGATCCTCGGCGCCGCTCGCGAGACCGGCGCCGATGCGGTGCATCCGGGTTACGGATTCCTTGCGGAGAACGCAGGCTTCGCACGGCGCTGCGAGGAAGCGGGGCTCACGTTCGTGGGGCCGACGCCCGAAGCGATCGACGCGATGGGCGACAAGATTCGCGCTCGCGAGGCGGCCGAGAAGGCCGGCGTGCCCGTGCTGCCGTCGGCGCCCGTGACCCAGGACGACGGCGTAAACCGCGCGGCTGCCGAAAAGCTCGGGTTTCCCGTGCTCGTCAAAGCCGCGGCCGGCGGCGGCGGCCGCGGCATGCGACGCGTGGACGACGCCGCCGCGCTCGGCGATGCGATCCGCGCGGCCGAACGCGAGGCCGGTTCGGCTTTCGGCGACTCGCGCGTCTACATGGAGAAGTTCGTCGTCGGGCCGCGCCACATCGAGATCCAGGTGTTCGGCGACACGCACGGCCGCGTGCTGCATCTCGGCGAGCGCGAGTGCTCGGTGCAGCGCCGCCACCAGAAGATCATCGAGGAAGCGCCCTCGCCCGTCGTCGATGCCGCCACGCGCGAGAAAATGGGCAGCGCCGCTGCGGGACTCGCGTCGTCCATCGGCTATCGCGGCGCCGGCACCGTCGAGTTCGTCGCGGCACCGGACGGCCAGTTCTACTTCCTCGAGATGAACACGCGCCTCCAGGTCGAGCACGCGGTGACCGAAGCGATCACCAGCACCGACCTCGTACGCTGGCAGCTCGAAGTCGCCGCCGGCGGCAAGCTGCCCGAGAAGGCGCCGTCTCCGCGCGGCCACGCCATCGAGTGCCGCATCTGCGCGGAAGACCCCGCCAACGGTTTCCTGCCGTCGCTCGGGCTCGTGCGCCGCGTCGATCATCCGCGCGGCGTCGGCGTGCGCGTCGATACGGCGCTGCGCGACGGCTGGCGCGTGCCGGTCGAGTACGACTCGATGCTCGCCAAGGTCATCACGTGGGCGCCCGATCGCACGCAGGCGACGCGGCGCATGATCGAGGCCCTCGAAGGCTTCCCCATCGTGGGCTTCACGACCAACGTCGCGTTTCTGCTGGACCTGCTTCGGTCCGATCGGTTCGCGCGCGCGGATTTCTTCACGACGACGCTCGACAGCGAGTACCGCGACTGGAAACCCGACGACGACACACGCTTCGACGCGGTGGCGGCGGCGGTGGCGCTGCTGGCGCGCAGCGGCCGCACGCGGGGCGTTACGGCATCGACGGGCGGCAGCGGCGAAGCGAAATTGCCGAGCCCGTGGGAAACGCTCGGCGCGTGGCGCCTCGGCGAGAGGAGAGCCTGAGATGGAGCTGAAGTACCGAACCGGTGCGCGCGGCGTCGACCTCTCGGTCTCCGATCGCGACGGGCACGCGGTCGTCTCCGTCGACGGCCGCGAGGTCGTCGTCGATCACGTCGTCTACGACGAGCGCTCGGTCACCGTCACGATCGGCGGCAAGGCCCATCGCGTGCTGTTCGACTGCGAGCGCGGGCACGTGTTCGCGGCGCACGGCGGCCAGGCATGGGAGTTCGTTCCGGCCGAAGAGGGTGCGGCCGACGCGGCCGGCGGGGCGTTCGAGGCTCTCATTACCTCGCCGATGCCGGGCAAGGTTTTGCAGGTGCTCGTCGCGGCCGGCGACATCGTCGAGCCGGACGGCGCGCTGCTGCTGCTCGAAGCGATGAAGATGGAGATGACGGTGCGCGCGACGCACCGCTGCCGCGTGGTCGCGGTGAAGGTCGAGGCCGCGGCGATGGTCGGGCCGGGCGATACGCTGGTGGAGCTGGAAGAGGCGGCGGAGGGATAAAGTCCGTCTAGGACACTTCGAAGAGAACTTTCGGGTTCTTCTCGACGATCAGCAACAAGGTTCGCGCGGCTCCGCTCGGCGAACGGCGGCCTTGCTCCCAGTCCTGCAGAGTGCGCAGCGATACTCGCAGCAGCTTCGCGAAGTCGGCCTGCGACACGCCGGTCTTCTTCCGAATCTTCGCGGCGGAAGGGAAAGCGGTCGCGCGGCCTCGTTTTCCAGCCTTGAGCTCGCGAATGCCCCGGAGAATTTCCTCTCCGATGTTGCGCCGTGAATCAGCCATCGATCTCCTCCCGGATCCTGCGAAGCACGTGAAGCGGGATGTCCGCAGCTTCGTTCTTCGCGTAGATCGTCAGCATCCAGATCTCCTGCTCCCCCACTCGAAGATAGTAGATGACCCGTAGTCCGCCGCGTTTCCCTCGGCCTTCCGCCGACCATCGGAGCTTTCGGACGCCACCGCCTCCCGGGATAACCGATCCGGAAAGAGGGTGAAGCACGAGCCAGGCCTGAAGCAGCGCATAGGAAGGGTCATCCAGGTAGTCCCCGACGAGCCTCGTGAACAAGCGTGTCTCGACGAAAACTAGCATCCGGCGACTGTACTGCAAAGCCGTATAGCGCCAATGACGCAGTTGTCATGAACTCGACGAATCGCATCCGGCCCCCTCCACGGCTCATCGGTTTCGCGACCGTGCCTTGCCCTCCCAACGGCGAGGTGGCATCCGTGCGCCGACATGCGCGACGAGCTCCCGCCCCTCGCCTCCCTCGAAGCCTTCGCGAAGTCGGCCGAGACGCTCAGCTTCAAGGACGCGGCCGACGCCCTCCACGTCTCGCCGTCGGCGCTCACGCGGCGGATCCAGGCGCTCGAGGAGCAGCTCGGCGTCGCGCTGTTTCGTCGCCTCAACCCCGGGCTCGAGCTCACGCGCGAGGGCGCTCGCTATCTCGACATTGTTCGCCGCGCGCTCGGCGACCTGCGCCGCGCACAGCACCAGCTCATCACGCCGTCGCAAGCGCCGCTTCGCATCAGCGCGCTCCAGTCGTTCACCGAGGGCTGGCTCGTGCCCCATCTTCCCGACTTCGAGACGAAGCATCCCGGCATCGAGCTCGAGGTCGGCGCGACGCTTCGCTACGCCGACTTCGACCGCGATCCCGTCGACGTCGCGATCCGGTTCGGGACGGGGCCCTGGGACGACCTGCACTCGGAGCCGCTCGTCGAGCTGCTCTACTTTCCCGTCTGCAGCCCTGCACTGCTGGACGGCGAGCCGCCGCTTCGGACGCCGGCCGATCTCGCGAACCACGTCCAGCTGAATGTGAGCCAGGTTCCGCAAGCGTGGCCGGAGTGGCTGGCCGGCGCCGGAGTCGGCGGGCTGACGCCGCGCAAGGTCGTCACGTACGACCACCTGTCGATCGCGCTCACGGCGGCCGAGTCGGGCCAGGGTGTCGCCGTCTGCGCGAAGTTCCTGTGCGCGAACCGGCTGGCGAGCGGCCGCCTCTGCGTTCCGTTCGAAATCCCGCTCGTCTCGGCGTCGACCTATCACCTCGTCTGCCGCCCCGAAGGACTCGACGACCCGCGCATCGTCGCGCTGCGCGACTGGCTCGTCGATTCGCTCGCCTGAAATCGAAATCGTCGAAATCGGGGACGGATCCCGATTTCGAGCTTGGCGAGAGACGGAACGACTGCTGCGGATCGGCATGCGTCCGGAATGCGGAAATCGGGATCCGTCCCCGATTTCCGGTTGCGTGGCGCGCAATGGCGGTTGCGAACATAGCACTTGCCGGAGCGGGGGGTGGCGGCGTAGCTGTCGTGTCATGCAACAGCTCATGTGCACCGGACCGGGAACCGTTACGTGGCAGGAGATCGACGAGCCCAGGCTCCGCACGGGCATCGACGCGATCGTGAGGCCGCTCGCCGTCGCGCGCTGCGACATCGACCTCTTCCTCGCGTCGGGGTTCTTCCCGGCTGCGGCACCCTTCGCGCTCGGGCACGAGTGCGTCGCGGAGATCGTCGAAGTCGGCGCGAATGTGAAAGGCCTTCGCGCGGGTCAGCGCGCGGTCGTCGCGTTCCAGCTTAGCTGCGGCGCCTGCGGCTCGTGCAGCGACGGCCACACGGGCAATTGCGACCAGTACCCGGCGCTTTCGGACTACGGAATGCAGCCGCTGTCGGGCGTCGAGTACGGCGGCATGCTGACGGACCTCGTCCACGTGCCGTACGCGGAGGCCATGCTCGAGCCCGTGCCCGACGGCCTCGACTCGGCCGCCCTCGGCAGCCTCTCGGACAACGTGCTCGACGGTTATCGCGCGGTCGCGCCGCACCTGAAGACGCTACCGGGCAGCGAGGTGCTGATCGTCTGCCACGGGCTCTCGAGCGTTCCGCTCTACGCGGCGCAGGCAGCGATCGCGCTCGGTGCGTCGCGCGTGGACTACGCGTCGAACAGCCGCGAGGCGCTCGAGGCCGCCGAGAAGCTCGGCGCGCGGCCCGTGCTCACCGAGTTCGGCAAGCGCCAGGGGCGTTACCCGATCGTCGTCGATGCGGGCCTCACCACCGAAGGCCTGCACTACGCCCTCGCGTCCACGCGACCCGAGGGCATCTGCCACAGCGTCAGCTTCTACGCGGGCGGCCCGGTGCCGATGCCGCTCGGAAAGCTGTACACGCTCGGCATCCGCTTCTTCATCGGCCGCGCGCACGCCGCGGCGCTGCTGCCCGAGGTGATGCCCCTCGTCGCGTCGGGCCGGCTGAGGCCCCAGGACGTCACGTCCCGCACGGTTCCGTGGGAGGACGCGCCAACAGCGTGGCTCGAGCCCGCGCTCAAGCTGATCGTGACGCGGCACTGAGCCCCTCGGCCGTCGGCCAGGACGTGCTCGTTCCGTGCACCTGCGGCTGACCGGATGGCCGCAGGGTCGGCCCGTTGCGCCAGGGAGCCGCTCCGGCCGGCCTTCCCGGCCCGGAGGCGGTCCGAAGTCCAACCCTCAGGGTTGAATCCACCCGGAAATACAGGGAAAAAGGTCATCTAAATCCCCTTTCAGGCGGACATTTGGTGACCAGCGCAGAAACTCTCGTCTCGGTGGTGATTCCCTGCTTCAACGGCGAAGGAACGATTCGCCGCGGCATCGAATCGATCTTCCAGCAGACCCACCCGAACATCGAGATCATCGTCGTCGATGACTGCTCGAAGGACTCGACCGCCGAGATCCTGCGCTCGTTCGGCGACCGTATCCGGGCGATCTTCCACCCGAAGAACCGCGGGACGGCGGGCGCCTACAACACCGGCAGCCAGGCGGCCAACGGCCGCTTCCTGCTGCTCATGGCGAGCGACTGCTACCTGTCCGACCCCAACTACATCGCCCAGGGCCTGCGCCACTTCGACGATCCGACCGTGGCCGGAGTCATCGGCCAGGGCGTCTTCGACGACGCCGACCGCCTCGACACGATCCAGCGCATCTTCACCCTCGTGAACGTGCTCGACGTCGTCGAGTCGCACCACGAGGACGTCTACGAGGTCGCGTTCATCGAAACGCGCTGCGACCTCGTGCGCAAGGAAGCGCTCGAGAAGATCGGCTTCTGGTTCGAGGGCCTCTACAACTCGACCGAAGACCAGGACATCTCCGCGCACATGCGCGAAAAAGGCTACCGGCTGCTGCAGGACAAGAAGATGAAGTTCTCGCTGGATTTCGGCCAGACCGAGGACAACCTCTACAAAATCTTCAAGAAGCAGTACAAGTATGCGCACGGACAGGGCTACATCTTCCTGCGCTACGGCCTCGACCATCACGTGATGACGGGCGACCAGGCCAACCGCCGTCACCGCATCCGTCACCGTTTCATCCAGATCGCGATGGCGCCCGCCGTCCCGGCGCTGCTCCTGCTGTCGAGCGTGAGCAGCACGGCGGGCCTGATCCTGGCGGCCATTCTCGTGGCGCGCGGGATTCACTACTGGAACTCGGCGGCCGGCCTGCTGACCGGCGTGAACCGCCTGTTCGGCTCGATCATCGGGATCGGCTGCGACCTGACCTACGGCACCAGCTTCCTCACCTCCCTGGTCTACTGGGCCCTGAAAGACCCGACGATCGTACGGCTCGGCCGCCCCGCCACCGGCGCGACCCCGCGAAGCTGAATAGGGAAATCGGGGACGGATCCCGATTTCGCCATTGGATACGGCGCGCACCGCGCGCCTTTCTTCATCGGAGCCGGACTCGCCGCTCGCCAGCTCGCGGCTCCCGTCCCCGATTTCCGCCTCTTGGGAAACGCGCGGGGCAAAATGTACCCGACAGCCGTTCCGGCTTACGATGCCGGCAACCGCACGGAGGACACTGCCATGGCCACGAACAACCCTCTCTCGATGCGCTCCGCCAACCCGGCCCTGAGCGCGGACACCTTCAATCGCACCGCCGCTGCCCGCGGCGCGGGCGGCACCATGACCATCGACGGCACGGTCAACAAGACCGGCCTCTGCCTCCTTCTCCTGCTCGCCACCGCCAGCTGGACGTGGAGCCTCGGTTCGGCCGGCAGCGGCCCGATGGCCGCTCCCGCCAATCCCGCAGCCGCCATGCCCTGGACGATGGTCGGCGTGATCGGCGGCCTCATCGTCGCGCTCATCACGACGTTCAAGAAGGAATGGGCTCCCGTCGGCGCGCCGGCCTACGCCGCGCTCGAAGGCCTCGCGCTCGGCGGCATCTCGGTCATGTTCGAGACGCGCTACCCCGGCATCGTCAGCCAGGCCGTCTTCCTCACGTTCGGCACGCTCGGCGCACTGCTGATGGCGTACCGCTCCGGCTTCATCCAGGTCACCGACAACCTCCGGCTCGGCATCGTCGCCGCCACGGGCGGAATCGCGCTCGTCTACCTCGTCGGCTTCGTGATGAGTTTCTTCGGCACCGGCATCCCGATGATCCACGAGAGCGGAATGGTCGGCATCGGCTTCAGCCTCGTCGTGGTGGGCATCGCGGCGATGAACCTCGTGCTCGACTTCGACTTCATCGAGCGCGGCGCGGAAGTCGGCGCACCGAAGTACATGGAGTGGTACGGCGCCTTCGGCCTGCTCGTCACCCTCGTCTGGCTCTACATGGAAATCCTGCGTCTGCTCTCGAAGATCCAGGAACGTCGCTGACCCTCT
>CAYYVZ010000106.1:0-13800 GCA_964475235.1 uncultured Myxococcales bacterium
CGGCACGGTCCAGGTTGGTGTCCGTCGTCAGGACGAGAACCGGTAGATCGGGGCGATCTCGGCGAAATCGAGCCAGGAGCTCGACGCCACCGATGTCCGGAAGATGAAGATCCAGCAGAACGACATCCGGGGAGCCCGACCCCATTGCAGAAATGGCCTGAGCTCCGTTCGACGCCGTCAGCACACGGAAGCCGTCCGCGGCCACGATTCGTTCGATCAGGCGCAAGAGTCCCGAATCGTCGTCGACGATGAGAACGGTTTCCTTCATCTGGACGGATCTCCGGAAGCCGCGACGCGGAGTCGAAATGGCGGCAAAGAGTGAAGGATGGAAGGCAACATCGCGAGGGCGCCGACAACAGTCCCCATTTGCTGGTGTTGTTGCAAATCACGCGCAACGTCACGGCGCGCCGGCCGCTCGCCTCGGCAACCGCAGTTCCGAGACCGCGGGCTCGTCCGGGCGCGGCCATGGGCAGGATGTATTTCCTCGCAAAGAATTGATAACCGAGTCGGATGCTGACCCCTCCCGCCGGCGACAAAGCCGAGGCAAGGCAGCATGGAGTCGCGAACCGCCGCGAGATCCTCACGTTCCTCATCGTCACGGCGGTGGGCTGGCTCCTCTTCGCGCTGGACTACTCCATCCTCGAGCGCCGACGAACCGTGGTGCTCGACCTGGTCGTCGCGTCGGCCACTCTGGTGATGATTCCCTGGGCGTGGCGCACTCGAAACCCACGGTCGGCGAGCGCCATCGTGCACCTGACCGCTGCGCTCTCCACGGTCGGCCTCGTCATCGGCGCTCTTCTCAGCGGGCAGTCGCGCGCAATGGCTCTGTGGTACCTCGTCGCCATCCCGGCGGCCATGGCCTACATGAGTTCGCGCTCGGCAGCCCTCCTCTGGTCGGCGGCGGTGGTGATCGGGATCGGCGCGGTGCACGGAAGCAGCGCGTTTGTGACGGTCGCACCGGAATTCGTCGCGGACGGCTCCGAGCTCCTCCGCGGCCAGGTAATCCTGGTAGGTGTGGTCCTCGTGTTCGCGATGCTGGCCAGGCGAACGAGGGACGACCAGCTCGCCGCGGCAGCCGCGCGCGAGAATCTCATCCGCCGCCAGCGCGACGATGTTACGCGCGCGCTCGATGCGGCTCGCGACGCCGAGGAACGGGCGAAGACCAGCGAGGGCCTGTTCCGCGGCATCATCGAGCGGATGCAGGACCTGTTTTTTCGGACGGATCTCGCCGGAACAGTCCTGATGGTCAGTCCCTCCGTCGAACGCTACGGCTATCGCCAGGAGGATGTCCTCGGAAAGGATGTCCGCACCTTCTTCAACGACCCGGCGGATAGGGACGGCTATCTTCCGCTGCTCCTCACCGGCGGAGAGGTTCGCGAGAGAGAGCTTTGGCTACGCGCGTCGAGCGGCGCGGTGCGGGTAATGAGCGCCAACATGCGCCTTCTTCGCGACGCGCAGGGACAGCCTGTCGGGTCGGAGGGCATCCTTCGCGACGTCACGGTGAAGAAGCAGCAGGAGGAAGCTCTGCGTTTCACGCAGTTCACCGTGGACCATGCGGGCGAAGCCGTGTTCTGGGCGGATCGCGAGGCGCGGTTCGTACGGGTCAACCACGCGGCATGCCGTCTTCTCGGTTACACCGAGGATGAACTGCTGCGACTGACGGTCCTCGACATCCATCCGCGACTGACACTCGAGGACTGGCGCAGGCACTGGGGCGTGCTGCAGAACACCGGAGCCACCGTCGGCGACTCGTTTCAGCGGACGCGAACCGGCGAGCTGATCCCGGTCGAACTGGCGCTCAACCACCTGTCGTTTGGTGGCCACGAGTACGTCTGCGCCTTCGTGCACGACCTCACCGAGCGCAGGAAGATCGAGGCGGAACTGCTCGAAGCGAGAGACCGGGCTGAGCACCTCAGCCGCGCCAAAAGCGAGGCGGTCGCCGCGATGGGACACGAGATCCGTACTCCGCTCACCGGGGTGGTCGGCGTGGCCGGTCTGCTGAGCGAGTCGGGATTGCGACCCGACCAGATGGAGTTCATCAAGGCCATTCAGAACACCGGGGAATCGCTCCTGTTCCTGATCAACGACCTGCTCGACCTGTCCAAGATCGAAGCCGGACGGCTGACGCTCGAGACCATTCCGTTCGGGATCGGCCAGGTGGTGTCTCAGGTCGTGGAGCTTCTCGGTGAGTCGGCTGCCCGCAAGCAACTCGAGCTGAAGTACGAGTTGCGCGCTCACGGCCTCGGCGCCGTCATGGGGGATCCCAACCGCCTTCGCCAGGTGCTGATGAACCTCATCGGCAACGCGATCAAGTTTACGGAGCGGGGAGGCGTCCGCGTCTCGGCGGATGCGAACGAGATCGACGCGGGATCCGTCTCGGTTCGTTTCGAAATCGAGGACACCGGCATCGGGATCGGTGAAAACGATCTGGCCGGCCTCTTTCTTCCCTACGTCCAGGCCGAATCGTCCACGAGCCGACGCTTCGGAGGAACGGGCCTTGGCCTGGCGATCTGCAAGCAGCTCGTCGAGCTCATGGGCGGGGAAATCGGGGTTCGCAGTACACCCGGGTCGGGCAGCGTGTTCTGGTTCGAGGTGCCGATGGCGAAATCCGCCGCGGTTGCCACGGTCCCGGTGGCGGACGCCCTGGCCGGCAAGCGCGCGTTGATCGTCGATCCGTCGGCCGCGGATCGACTCCTTTTCAGCCAGATGCTTTCGTCGTGGCGCATGAGCTTCGAGACCGCCGATTCCCGACAGAGCGCTCTCCACGCGACCTCGAGCACGAAAGAGCCCTTCGATTTCGTTCTTCTGGAATCCGATCTCGGCGATGGGTTCGGCCTGGAAATCGCCGAGGAGATTCGCGGCGGCGCTTGCGCCCGCGCACGTATGATCCTGCTGCACAGTACCGGCAGGCCGGGAATGGCAGGTGCCGCGAGGCTGGCCGGAATGGCCGCCTCCATCGCGAAGCCGGTTGCCGGCGAGCAACTTCACGACTGCTTGAACGCGTTGATCGCGGCTCCGCCCGAGCCAGCCCCCGTTCTCGCGGACAGCGCCGACGGCCCACCTGCGGCCGGCGACGTGCGTCCGCGGGTCCTCGTTGCGGAAGATGTCCCGGTCAACCAGCTCCTCGCACGCAGAATGCTCGAGAAGCTGAACGTACGCGTGCACGTCGTCTCCAACGGAGCGGCGGCCGTCTCGGCCATGCGCGAACAGCCCTACGACCTCGTGCTGATGGACAAAGAGATGCCCGATTTGAGCGGACCCGAAGCCACGCGGGCAATCCGGCGCGAGGAACAGGCCGGTCGGCGCCGGACTCCGATCGTGGCCTTGACCGCCGCCACCTCCGAATCCGACCGGAACGAGTGCCTCGAGGCGGGCATGGACGATTTTCTCTCGAAGCCGATCTCGCGGCAGGCTCTGCTGGCGATCCTCGAACGCTGGACGGGCTGAGGCCGTAGACAGTTGCCCCGCCCGGGCGACAGCACGCGCGACGCCTCAGGTCGAGGCTTTCTGCAGCGTCTCGTCGCAGCGAGGACACGGGCCGTGATGAACTTGCACCGAATCTTCGCGACCGGGCCAGCCGAGCCTCGCAGCGAGCAGATCCTCTAACTCCTGCCAGGGCGCGGCCCCTGCCTGCACGGCATTGCACCATCCGCAGCAGTTCAGCGTCTCGGCGCACGAACCGGATGGATGGGAATCGAGGAAAACCACCGGCGCCCGGCGTTCGGTGCGAACGATGTGGGTAGTCAACTGAACATCGCCGTCGCCGGCGCTGGACAACTCCGTCTCCATCCAGCGCTTCATCGCCGGCGAGTCGCAGCGAAACGGAAGACGCATCGTCCTCCTCGTAGCACACACCCTTTTCAGGAGAGCTCCCTGCAGGAGGCGGGTGCGAGGATCCGCGATGAACTCCCACAGCGAGCGGCGCAGGATGTACGCGGGAAGTAGACCGCTGAGACCCTCCTCCTGCGCGCAGTTGATCCAGCCGTTGTCGATCTCGACGACCTGGTCGCGGCGGTTGAGCCTGTATCTGCAGCCGTACATGCGGGCGAACCAGCCGCTACGCCGGACCCTGGCAAAACAGCGAGTTCTGTCAGGAGCCTCCTCCGAGGCCGCGGCGAGTATCCGACGCGTGACGATCAACCCGATGTCTTTCGACAGAGGGCGCCGCGGCAGCGAGCCATGAGTGCGGGCGAATTCGGCACAGTGTTCGCGGCGTCGCTGCACGGACGCTGACGTGTTGCGGCTGCGCAACGCCGGTCCCGTTTCGACACGGTTCTCGCGCCCTGGTGTTCCGAAACGACACAGCCCCACCACCCCATCGCCCTGGTTCCTGACGACCCATGCCAATTGTCTCGAACTAGCGGGCACTTGGTCGCAGCCGCTCTTGGCGCGCCCCTTGCTAGTTCAAGCACGACGAACCAACGGCCGATCCGGAAACGCAGAAAGGGCCAGGAGCACGCAACCACCGCCATGAGCGCCATCGCAATGCAGATGACCGAAGCCGTTCTCTACGACGTCTCGCCGGCAATCGGCGCCTGCGATTGGGCGCCCTCCGCGCCCAGCGGTCGCACTCCGAGGGCCGGAGCGGAAGACCTGCGCGGGGAGAATGCGCGCCTGAAGCGAGAGCTGCGAAACAAGAACGAGAAACTGAGCGCCTACGCCCGGCAGATCGAGGCCCTGAACCGCGCCATCTCCGGCAGCCTGCGCCAGCCCCTGCGGGCAGTCGGCGACTTGATGGAGGCGCTCTCCCAGGAGCTCGCGGATGTGCTCGACGAGCCGGCGCTGCGCTGTTTCGATGCGCTTCGCCGTGCGACGGAACAGACGGACAAGACGATCGATACCCTGCTGGACGTTTCCGAAACGGCTATCGTTGAGGTGAAGAGAGAGAGCCTCGATCTAGCGACAGTGGCCCGTGAGATCGTGCTCGACCTGAGTTGGAATCGCCGAGGCCGACCGATCGGGTTCGGCGCGTCAGAGTCCACGATCGTGAACGGCGACGCCCCCAGACTCCGGGTGCTGATGACCGTTCTGCTCGAGGCGGCGTGGAAGAGAGCCGCCGGAGAGGCCCGGGGCTGCGTCCGATTCACCGCCTACGACGGCGACCACGGCGAGAAGATCTACAGCGTCAGCGACAACGCAAGCGACGATGACGACCGGGAATCGGCCATCGCCGGGACGCAACTGGCGTTGGCCTCGAAGATTCTGAAGGAACACGGCGGTCGGCTCTGGTCGCAGAGCGTCGAGGGCGGCGGCAGGGCGATCTGCTTCACACTCGGCTGATCAAATCCGCGCGGCGGCGTGGCGTCCTCCCGCAGTTGCCCGGGAATCGTCCGGACCTATCGCGCACAACGAACCAACGAATGCTCCAGCGAGGAACGACAATGGGATCTGTGATGAAAGATTTTCGGGATTTTATCGGCAAGGGCAACGCGATCGACCTTGCCGTCGGCCTGATCGTCGGAAGCGCGATCGGATCGATTCTCAAGTCATTCGTCGACGAGCTGATCATTCCGCTCACCGGACTGATCAGCAAGGTCGACTTCACGAACATGTACATCGTGATCAAGGGAACCGTGGCCGAAGGCACGCCGCTCGCCGAGGCCCGCAAGGCCGCCGGCGTCGTGGCCCTCGGCTACGGTCAGTTCCTGACCGTAGCGATCAACACGCTGATCCTCGCATTCGCCGTCTTCATGGTGGTGCGCGCGGTCAATGGGCTGAAGGCCAGGATCGCTGCGGAAGAGAAGGCCGCGCCTCCCCCGCCGCCTCCCCCTGCGGCCGACGTCGTGCTGCTCGGCGAGATTCGCGACCTGCTCAAAGCCCGCTGAGGACGGCGCCTTCACCGGCTTCGGGACCTGCAATGCCGGTCCTGGGCCGCGGGAAGGCGTCAGGTCCTGGCTTCACCGCTTCCGCACGAGCGGCGAGCAGACAGTGTTCCATCCTTGAGCGAGCCGCCGCGGCGCGACTCCCTCCGACCCGGGAAAGGTGTTTATGCAGGTTCACCAGAATCCGATCGTTGCCTCTACTATGGACTCCAGAGTTCGCGTCCATGGTGAGGCGGTCCGCGCCACGATGCCCGCGGACCATTTCTCGTGCGCCGCGTGGCCACGGCGCAGGCCGCGGCGCGTTCTCGGCTTGCTGACCGCGGTGGCCGCCCTCGCTCTGGCGAGCGCAGCCTCCGCCCAGCCATTGCCGAACTGTTCGTCGCCGAACGTCGACCAGTTTCTCGGAGAGCCCGGAACCACGACCGTCACGCTCTCGAACACCGCCGCTTCCGGCAACATCGGATACCAGCCGATCGTGGAGGTCGTGCTGCCGGCCGGAATGACCTTCGTCGGCGTCACCAGCCCGATCATCGGTGCACTGTCGCCGCTCGCCAACCTCACCGTTCCGCTTTCCGGCAGCGTGACGAACCCGGTCACCGGGGAGGTCCTGACAGGACTCACCCCGGGAACGACGTACCTGGTCGTTCAGCCTCCGATCGGGAGTTTCCCGCCGGAACAGCCGCCGGTGCCGTTCGTCATCGCCTATAACCTTTCCGGATCGCTGCAGCCGGGCGTCGTTCTTCCCGACCCCGTCACCTGCGTGGGAATCTTCAGCCTCGGTGCGGACCCACTCGACAACCCGGGCGTCGATCCGGTGATCCGCAACACCTTCCCCGGCGTCGGCGTTGCACCGGCGCCGAGTTTCTCGGGAACGGCCGGTCAAGGCAGCGTCACTCCGCGTCTCTACGTGCCGAGCAAGACGTCGGCGATTCTCAACGACGACGTCACGGGTCCGAACTACCCCATCGAGTACACACTCGGGGTCGACGTGGCCAACAGCGCCACCATCAACACGCTGACACTGCGGGAGACGATCCCGAACAACCTTCGCTTCGTCGGCGTGACCGGCATCAACGTGAATGCGCCGACCGGCAATCCTACCGTCGAAATCCGGTTCACGCCGTACCCGTGCGGGACGAGCACGCCTGTCACTCTCGCCGGCCCGGCGCCGCTCAACACGATCACCTATCCTCTCGTGCACCCGGCCGGCACCGCGCAGCTGACGCAGCCGCCGTCGGATGTGCCGGGTGGTTGTCTCGAGGCGCGTTTTTCGGCCGTGACCGGACTGGTCGGCGGACCCGACGCCGAACTGCTCTTCGAGTCTTACGTCCCGGAGTTCGACGCCACCGGCGCTCGCATCATTCCTGCCACGAACGGCGGGACGACCACCGTCGTCAATACGCTCACCTCGTCGGCGATCACCGGAACGGGCGGCTTCGGCAGCGTCTCGCTGGTCGGTGCCGACCAGACCACCGCCCCCGTCAACGTCAACATGAAGAGCTTCGACAACGACAAGGGCGTTGCGCTGACGGTCGACGGCGGCCCGCCGGGGCTGTCTCCCGGCGACACCATCGAGTGGACCCTGCACCTGGGGACCTCCGACTACTTCGGCCACGATCGCTACGCGATTCAGGACGTGCTCGGCGACGGCGTCGATTTCGACATCCTGCAGCCGGCCGCAGCCTCGATCAGCGTCGCACTCGAAAACGGCCTCGCGTTGCCGGGTACGCCCATTCCGTTCGTGCTCGCCACGGTCGATCCGGCGCCGGACATCACGGTGGGCGGATATCCCTTTCCCTACCCCGGTGCGCCGGGCGCCACCGCGCTCGTCACGCAGAACGCGCGTCCCGGAGAGCTCTCCGGAACCAGCCCCGGCTTCACGACCATCATCTTCGACGCCTCGGCATACGTGGGCCACCAGTGCAGCACGAGCGCCAGTCCCTGCCTCACCGATGCCGACTGTCCGATGGGGGAGACTTGCGTCCTCGACGGCAACCTCGACGGCGGCTTCGTCGACCTGCTCTCCACCGCCACCGGGTTCCAGACGGGGATCGACGATCCTACCGGCTTCGACATCACGTTCGTGACCACGCTGCAGGAGCAGTACGAAAACCCCGCCAGCTACACCAACGACCCTAGCATCGATTCGCTGGACTCGGTGGAGAACGTCGCGGACTTCACCGCGATCGTCACGTCGGATCCCGCCGGCGTGGAAGACGACGCACGCGAGCACGTCGCCGCCGGCCTGACGCTCGCCGAACCGACGTTCGACAAGGACCTGGTGGCGATCAACGGCGTTCCGGTCGCCGCGTTCCCAGTCGAAGCCGAACCCGGCGACGACGTCACCTACAGCCTGACGATCTCGATCCCGCTCGGTCGACTCGAGACTCTAGACATCCGTGATCTGCTGCCGCTGCCGATCTTCCGCGTCGCCGATCCCGACGCCGATCTGGTCAACGAGGCGTGGGTGTTCAACAACACGGTGCTGCCCGCAGGCACGTTCCCGGCTGCGGGCGAAGCTGCGTTCGGCTCGGCCACGTCCAACCTCGGTCCGGGCCAGTACGTCCCGACGGACAACCCTCCCGCGCTGACGACGAACACCCCGTCCAACCAGCTGTTCTTCACGTTCCCTCCCAACGTGACCTTCGACCCCGCGACACCAGCCGTGATCGACGTAGAGCTCCTGTTCACGGTTCGCGTCAACGGCGAGGCCATGGCGGACCAGCTCTTCCTCACCAACCGCGCCCAGGCCAATTACACGAACTCTCTCGGTGCACCGGCGTCAAAGGAAGACCTTGTATTCCTCGAGCTTCGCGAGCCGGCGCTGCGTCTCACCAAGGGCGTGCTGTCGGTGCCCCAGGGCGTGATCTCGCCGTTGCCTACCATCCTTCCTGTCGACGGCAACGCCACCGGCGCCGACGCCGGCGACACGATTCGCTACCGCATCACAGTCGAGAACATCGGCGGCGCCGAAGCCTGGGACGTCGTCGTGACCGACCCGGCCGTACCCGGCTTCGAGCCCGGCACCTGCACCCTCGTCAGCGTCGCACTCGGCGACGGCACGGTGCTGACTTCCCCGGCCGACTACACCGGCAATGCGATCACCGGTCCCCTGTCGCTGACCGGCGCGCTCGCGGAGAACGACGGCACCCCGGGCGCTCCGTTCGCCGACGACACGCTGCTGCTCACCATCGACTGCGACATGGCCGCCGACGTCGCGCCCGACGAGCGCGTCGACAACACGGCTTCCATCACGTCCTTCACCAGCATCCAGGGCTGGCCGAGCAATTTCGTGAACGTGTTCGGGCCCGCGAACTACCGCGACGCGGCTTCCGTGACGATGCTTCCGCCCGAAATCGCGAAGTCCATCTCCTCCGTGAGCCCGCAGGGCGCAGGGGCGGGATTCGTCACGTCCGGAGACACGGTCACGTACACGCTGACCGTTACGATGCCCGAGGGAGAGACGACCGGGTTCACGCTCACCGATGCGCTGCCCGCGGGATTCGCGTTCCTGCCCGGCACGGTCGTCGTCAACACCGCTACCCCCGGATTCTCGGGAAGCGTCACCGGCACGCCCGGCGTGACGCTCGCCGGTACGGTGGGCACGGGTCAGTCGCTCCGGCTCGCGTTCGGCACGGTCACGACCAACGACGACAACAACCCGTCGACCGACACTTTCCTCGTGTCCTACCAGGCCCGCGTCGAGGGCGGCCAGGCCGCCAACAACGGCTTGCCGGCCCAGCAGAACAAGACCAACACGATCGTGCTGACGTACGACGGCCAGGCCACCAGCCCGATCCAGGATTCGGAGACCATCCCGTTCCGCGAGCCGTTGCTCGGCATCACAAAGTCGATGAGCCCGACGACGGTCCAGGCCTCCGACACGATCACGGTCACGCTGGTCGTGACCAACACCGGCACCGGGCCCGCGCACGACGTCGTCGTGACCGACGTGCTCGACCCGGCGGTGTTCGACCTGACGGCCGGGGTTTCGGTGAACCCGCTGCTGACTCCCGCCGACTTCACCTACAACTACAACGGCGGAAGCGGCACGGTCAGCTACACGATCAACTCGCCGCTGACTCTCGCGCCCGGCGCTTCGAGGACGTTCCGTTTCACCGCAGTCGTGCAGGCGAACGTGGTGACGTCGAGCGTCTACACCAACTCGGTCGGCGTCGACGGCGACTCGCAGACCGGCAACGTCACCGGCGAGCGTGACACGTTGGCCAACGCGTCGGCCAACGTCACCATTTCCAACGCGTCGGTGATCAAGTCGCTGGCGGCAACCTTCGAGAACCACACGGACCCGGGCGACGCGAGCCTCGGCTCCACTCCGCCCGTCGCCATCGGCGAACGCATGACCTACCAGGTCGTATTCACGATGCAGCAGGGCGTGACGCGTTCGGTGCGCCTGAACGACGTGCTGCCCGCCGGAGTCGAGCACATCGCGGGAACGGCGACCCTCACCCGCAACACCGCGAGCCTCGTCGCCGCGACCAACGTCGGGTCCGGCCTGGGAATCAACGGAGAACCCGCCGGGACGGCGGTTCCGGTCACGCTTTCCGGCTTGACCGGTACCGTCTTCACCGATCTCGGCAACGTCACCAACAGCAACACCAACAGCGCGACCGCCGAGACCTACACGCTGCGGCTCGACGTACTGGTGCGCAACACCGCAACCGTGAACGCCGGGAACGTGCTGGCCAATCGCGGCCGCATCACCTACCTGAACGCGGCCGGAACGAGCCAGACCATCAATTCGAACACCGTCAACGTGCGGGTTGCCGAACCGATCCCGGCCATCACCAAGGTGGCCAGCCCGGGCACGGGCAATGCCGGCGACACGATCACGTTCACCGTCACCGTCCGCAACAACGCGTCGGGCGCTTCCGGAACATCCGGTTTCGACTGGACCTTCACGGACGTGCTGCCCGCCGAGTACATCAACCCGATGGTCACGGGGATCAATACAGCCGGTGCGCCCTCCTCGACGCCGACGGCATCGTTCACCGGTAACACCCTCAACGGGACGATCGACGTGCTCGGAGCCGGGCAGTTCGTCGTCATCACCTACGCGGCCCAGATCGACGTGACCGCCCAGCTCGGCGACACCTTGCCGAACTCCGTGACGACGCGCGCGACGAGCCTGCCCGGTACGAACGGCACGGGCGGGGCCAACCCGAATGCTGCCGGTACTGCCAACGGCGAGCGTACGGGTGCGGGCGGAGTCAACGATCTTACCGCGCTGGCGAGTGCCTCGGTCGTGATCAACACGCCCACGATCCTCAAGACCACGCTGAACCCGACGAGCTATTGGGCCATCGGCGACACCGCGACCTTCCGCATCACGGTGGCGCTGCCGGCAGGCACCACCAACACCCTCGTCGTCGACGACCTCCTTGATGCCGGGCTGGAGTTCCTTCCCGGAACAGTCGTCGTTACGGCTCCCGGTGTCACGGGCTCCAACGGACCGTTCACCGGCGCCAATCCGGCGTTCTTCACCCAGACCGGCCAGGCGCTGGAGTTCGACTTCGGCGTCACGTCCACGGCGGCGTCGGTCAACGTGACGATCGACTACAGCGCCCGCGTGCGCGACGTCATCGGCAATCAGGACGGGACCCTGCTCGATAACCTCGCTTCTCTCGACTACGAGAATCCGAACAACCCGGGCAATACCATCACGGTCGGTCCGGTGCCGACGAGCATCCCGGTGCGGGTCGGCGAGCCCGACCTGACGTTGTCCAAGACCGTGACCGCGGGCGCGGTCGGATCCGTTGCCGGCGACACGATCTCGTGGTCGATCACGATCCGGAACGACGGACACACGACGGCCTATCGCACCGGCTTCACCGACGTTCTTCCCGACGGGCCGCTGGCGCTGCCGCAGGTCGACGGGCTCTACTCGATCAGCAACGTCAGCGTGCTGACCTCCGGAGGCGCCGCGCTCGTCAACTCCACCCAGCTCGCGCTTGTCGTCGGCGACGCCGTGGTTTCGACGACCACCAACAGCAACGACACGCTCTCGCTGCCAGACTTCGACCTGGCCCCGGGCGCCACCGTGACGATCGCGTTCGACAGCGTGGTCGGCAACGACGCGATCGTCGGCCAGAGCTACAACAACGTGATCCGTTCGGACTACGACAGTCGGCAGGACGGAACCGGCCGCGACAACTCTTCGGACCCGGGCAACGTCGACGACGACGACAACAGCGACGTGGACAACTACGAAGAGTCCACCAGCCGCGTCGTGACCCTCAACGACCCGATCGCGATCGACAAGACCGTAAGCCCCACCACGTACACCATCGGGCAGGACGTGGTGTTCACGATTCGCGTGAGCCTCGGCGAAGGGACAACCACGTCGGTGGTCGTCACCGACTCGCTCCCGCTCGGCCTCACCTACCGCTCCAGCTCGGTCTCGGTCGGGAACATGGGCATGGTGATCGGCAATCCGACCTACGCCACGCCCGCGGTGGCCGGACAGAACGTCGCGTTCACCTTCGGCAACATCTCCAATCCGCCGAATGCCAACGCGACCGACGACTTCGTGAGCATCGATGTCACGGCCCGGGTCGACAATATCGTCGGCAACCAGAACGGGACTCTTCTCGAGAACGACACGTTCGTCCAGTACAACGCCGGCACCCGTCTCGACTTCGACAGCGACGCCGGAACCCCTGGGATCCAGGGCCGCACCGTCGAGGTGGTCGAGCCGGAACTGATCGTCACAAAGACCGCCAACCCGGCCAGCCAAGCGCTCGGCGACGTCGTGACGTACACGGTGACGGTGCAGCACGGCCCTGGAAGCACATCGAACGCGTACGACCTGCGCATCGTCGACACGCTCCCCTCCGGTCTGACCTTCGTGCCGGGTTCGGTGATGGGCGTGACGGTCGACAGTTACGTCGCCCCGGTGCTGACGGTCACGAGGCCGGCGCTGACCGTGCTCGACGGCAGTTTCACCTACAGCTACCAGGCCGTCGTCAACGTCGATGCCCCCGTCGGCGTGGCACAGACCAACGTCGCCAACCTCACGTGGGCCAGCCTGCCGGGTGCCACCGGCGCCGCGAACAATGGTCGCACGGGCGCGGGCGGCGTCAACAACTACGCCACCAGCGACACCGCCGACGTGGTGCCCGACACCGACGCGTTCATCGACGCGCAAAAAACCGTAAGCCTGCTCGTCGATGCAGACGCCAGCATGACGGTCACTCCGGGCGATACGCTGCGCTACGCGGTCGTGCTCACGAACGCGACCGAGCCGGTGACCGGAGTCGTGTTCACCGACGTCGTCCCGAACACGACCACCTATGTTCCGGGATCGCTCGGATCCACCCAGGGCGCGACCAGCGACGCCGGCGCGCCGACCCTGTCGGTCAACGTCGGTTCGATGGGCGTCGGAAGCTCCGTGTCCATCACCTTCGACGTCACCGTCAAGCCGGGTGTGGCGGTGGGAACGGTGGTCTCCAACCAGGGCTCCGTCGATTCCAACCAGACGGTGCCCGAGCCCACGGACGTCGACGGTCAGGACGCCAACGGCGACCAGCCCACCGACGTGGTGGTGGGCGGCGCCCCGCAGCCGAACGCCGGCCTCTACGTGGCCAAGGTCGTCTTCCTCGCCAACGACGCCGACTCGAGCGGCAGCGTCACCCCGGGAGATCGGCTCCGGTACGGCCTGGTCTTCGAGAACCGCGGCAGCCTTGCGCTGACCAACGTCGCCCTCGCCGACGTGATCCCGACCGGGCTGACCGCCGTGTCCGCTTCCGAGTTCAGCTCCGACCCCGGCGCGACCGTGCTGCTGACTCCCGGCACCGTCAACGTGTCCGGCATGACGATCGCTTCCGGCACCGCCGAGTACGTGACGTTCGACGTGACCATCGACGGCCCGCCTCTGTACGACGGCGGAGTCGACGGCGATCCGGATCGTGAGGATTTCGTCAACCAGGGGGTCGCCGATTCCGACCAGACCGCCCCGGTG